>NZ_JASLAW010000207.1 GCF_030147005.1 Pseudomonas sp. | reverse complement strand
ACAGCACGATCAGCGTAACGCCATAAATCGCCACGCTGACGATCTTCCAGGGGCTGCCATCCAGGCTCGCCACCACCAGCATCCACACCGCGCCGATGCACGCCGCGACAGCCCCGAGCAAATGGCTCCAAGCGTTGAAACGTTCCCCGTGATACATCTGTCGTAGACCTCCCGTCACCCTTGACGACTGGCGGCAAGCCTCCAGCCTTGCGCATCAGAGTGCAAGCGCCTCGTGACGTTCCGGCGACGCAGCGCGGTTTTGCGGGCACAATTGTGGGCATTCGAACAAGAGCCACGGCCATGTTGATCGACGAAGAATTCACCCTCAAAAAGCTGGAAATCTTCCTGGCATTCATGCGCACCGGCAACCTGGCCCGCGCCGCCGCCGAACTGCACACCAGCAACGTCAGCGTGCACCGCGCCATTCATTCGCTGGAAAATGCCCTGCGCTGCCCGTTGTTCAAACACGAAGGGCGCAACCTCACGCCCCTGGAAAGCGCCTACGTACTCGAAGAGCGCGCGCAAAAACTGGTGGCCGACGTGGTCGACAGCGTGCGCCTGACCCGCGAAGCCGCCGGTTTCTCCGCCGAACGTTTCAAGCTGGGTTCGCTGTATTCATTGACGGTCAAAACCGTACCGCAGCTGATCATGGGCCTTAAAATCCGCCGCAGCGAACTGAATATCGACCTGATCCTGGGCTCCAACTTCGACCTGCTCTACAAGCTCAAAAACATGGAAGTGGACGCAATCCTCATCTCCCTCGACGAGCATGCCAACGACCCGGACTGTGCACAGATCGCGCTGTTTTCCGACGACATCTTCCTCGCCACACCGGCCGATTCCCCCTTCGACCGCGAACGGCACATCGACTTGGCCGACGTGCGCGACGCCACCTTCATCACCCTCACCCAAGGCTTCGCCACCCACCAGGACGGCAACCGAGTGTTCAAGCAGGCGGGGTTCGAGCCGAAAGTGGCGATGCAGGTCAATGACATCTTCACGCTGCTGAGCATGGTCAGTTCGGGGGTGGGTTATGCGCTGCTGCCGGGCAGGATCGCGGCGGTGTACGAGAACCGCGTGAAGCTGATACCGCTGCAGCCCAGGTATCGGTTGCAGCAGCATATCGGGGTGGTGTTCCTGAAGGCCAAGGAGCGCGACCCGAACTTGCTGGCGCTGTTGGCGGAGTGTCGGATGTATGCCAATCGGCAGGTTTGAGACTGCCATCGACCAGACGCCGAGCCCCCCCCAAGTCAGCCCACCAAGTCAGCCCCCCAGGTCAGCCCACCAAGCCCCTCATCATCAGAAACAACAACGACGGCCCCAGCAAACACCCCAGCGCCGTATAGAACGCTGCGGTCAGGCAGCCATACGGCACCAGCTTCGGATCGGTCGCCGCCAACCCGCCCGCCACGCCGCTGGAAGTGCCCATCAGGCCACCGAAGATCACCGCGCTGCGAGGGTTGTTCAGGCCGATAAAGGGCGCCACGAACGGCGTCATGACCATCACCAGGATGGCCTTGATCAAGCCTGCGGCAATCGACAGCGCCATCACCTCGGAGCTGGCGCCGATCGCCGCGCCGGTCACCGGGCCAACGATGTAAGTCACGGCACCGGCGCCGATGGTGGTCAGGCTCACCGCATCGGTGTAACCGAACGCCATGGCGACGCCCACGCCCGCGATGAACGATGAGCCCACCCCCACGAACAACGCCAATACGCCGACGTACCCTGCCCGTTTCAACTCGTCGACGCTTACGCCAAAGGCCGTGGCAACAATCGCAAAGTCGCGCAGCATCGCCCCGCCCAGCAAGCCGATGCCCGACAACAACGGAATATCCACCACCCCCTTGGAGCCACCGGTAAACGCACCGCCGACGTAAGACAGCACCAGGCCCAACAAGATGGCGATAGCCGAGCCGTGCAGCCGGCCTTTGGTAAAAGTGTCGGATATCCAATAGGACACCCACATGGTCAGGCCGATCACGGCAAAACCACTGATCAGGCCGTAGCCGGTGATCACTTTCATCATCGATTCATACATGGCGATCACCCGGCTTCCTTGGTGGGAACAACAGCGCTTGGTTCAGCGTTGCCGATGCGCGTCAGCACCGGCACCAGGGCAAAGCCCAGGACCACCGCCAAGGTGCCCGCCAGAATCGCCATGGGGCCGCCACTGATGGCGCCGTAGACGTTTTGCTGCGCCGCCATCGCCACCACGATCGGGATATAAATCGCCGCCCAGAAGCTCACGCCCGGCTCCGACTTGCTGGTAAACCAGCCGCGCTTGCTCAGGTAACTGCCCAGGCCGATCAGCAGCAACATGGCGATACCCACCCCGCCGACGTTGGCCGGGATACCCAGAAACTTGCCCAGCAACTCACCCACAAACAATCCTGCCAACGTGCAGAACGCCAGAAAAGCCACACCGTAGATAATCATTGTTATTGTCCTCAAAGTGCTCGATCGAAATTGTTGTTGTTGTGCTTCGAAAGCCTTGGGTGGTGTTTTATCGGTGGCGGCGCTCCTCCTCTTGCAGCAGGGCCTGCAAAGTGTCCAGGCGTGCGCCTTCGCAGGCGATCACCGTGCCTTGTTCAAAGACGCGGCGTGACAGGCCGGTGAGCACCGCGCCCGGTGGCAGTTCGATTTGCAGGCGCACGCCGCGCTCGTAGGCGCTTTGGACGGTGCCGCGCCAGTCGACGACGCGGCACATGTTGAAGGCCAGGTCGTCGCGCAGGTGCAAAGGGTTGTGGATGGGGCGGGCGCGGGTGCTGCTCAGGTAGGTGATGCGCGGCGCCTTGAGCGCCACGAACGCCTGGGCGAGGACCTGGGCCGGTTCGTCCAGCAAGGCGCAGTGGGACGGTACGCTGACGGCCAGGCGCCTGGCGACGCCGTTGCCTTTGATGCGCTCCGCCACCCGTTGCATGGCCGCGTCGCTGCCGGCGATGACGGTCTGGTTATCGGCGTTGATATTGGCCAGGTACACCGGGGTCTGCGCGCTGTGAACCTCGGCCAGCAAGGTTTCAACGGTGGATAACTGGGGGCCTATCAGCGCCGTCATGCCGTAGCCCTGTGGATAAGCCTGCTGCATCAACTCACCGCGCAGGCTGACCAGTTTGACGGCGTCGGCGAAACCCAGCGCACCGGCGATGACGGCCGCCGGATAGGCACCGATGGACAACCCCGCGACGTAATCCGGTGCGTGTTCCAACCGTCGCGCATGCGCCACGCCCGCGATCAGCAGGCACAGTTGCACGGCGCGGGTGCTCGCCAACGCCTGCGCCGAATCGAGCTGGCGAACGTTCTCGCCCAACGCGTCACTGGCTTCTTCGAGCACCGGTTCAGCGAGGTGCTCGAGCATGCCCGGCCGTTGGGCGCCCTGCCCAGGGAACACCAGCAGGCTGCTCATGCCACGGCCTGCCAAGGGTCGAGCACAAGGTGCGCACCGCTGGCGGTTTTAAGCAGCACACGGCGCGACGAGCCGGCCCATTCGCGCAAGGCGACCGCGCCGAACGGGGTTTGCAGTTGCAGGTCCACCGCGCAGGGCGCTGTGTCGAGGTTGGCCAGAAGCGCCCCGGCATCACTGCGGGTGATGGGCTCAGGGGCACGCAAAATCAAATCCAGATCGCTTTGCGCATGCAGCGCTTCAATGCCGGTGGCCAACTCAAAGCCTGCGCTGCCGGTAACGCCCCAGGTTGCATGGGCCAACACCGGCCGCAACTGGTTGAGCGCGTGCAAAGCGGGCACGTCTCGTGGCGAGACCCGGTCACACAGGGCTTCGGGCACCACTCGCCGCCGCACGGCCGCTATCGGCAGCACGGCGGCAAAACGCTGCTCGCGCACACGCCCACGCACGCCTACCGCCACATGGCCTGGCTCGACGATGGCGCGGCGCACCACCACCGGGTGACCGGCGCTGATCGCTTCCACCACCCAGCCGGGCGCATCGGCGGGCAGATGCGTGCGGGTCATGCCCCAGAGCAAGTCGTGAGCGTTCACCATTGCTCCCGCAGCAGTTGGCGCACGTGACTGGACGCCGCCCGGTTCGAGGCTCCCAGGCGCCCGCTCAAATCGGAGGCGTCGATATCCTTGATCGCATTCGCCAGGCAATCGCTGACCCGCGCCACATCGTCTGCCGTGGGCTGTTCGATTTGGCTGACCGTCAACGTCTCCCAGAGCAACCCAAGGCTGGCATAACTGTCGATGTCATAGGCCATTGGCGGCACGCTGGCGGCCAGGGCTTCCAGCTCTTCGACGCTGCGCAGGGTGACCCGCGCCGCCGAGGCCTTGCCCATGGCATGCACCATCACGCCTGGGTCGCGCAGGGCAATCAGGCGATTGGCTTGGTAACCGTGGGCGAGGAAGGCGCCGGACATGGCCTTGCCCACCAACAGCGCAATCACCGGGTGCCCGGCCAGACGGGCGCGGGCGTAACTGTCGGCGGCGGCGGCCAGCGCCTGATGAATGCCGAGGGCTTCTTCGCGGCGACCATAGGCCTGGCTGGGCACATCGACAATCGCGATCAGCGGGCGCTTATCGCCTACGGCGATGGCCTCATCCACCGCCTTGGCCAGGCCCCAGCCTTCCAGCAGGCCGACTTCGCCATTGCGGGCGCGAGGGAAACGGTTGTTCGGGTCGGTGACCACGGCAAGAAAGCGCACGCGCTGACCGTTCAACTGGCCATCGGCGACTTTGAGCGAGTCGGGCAGCCCTTGCACCGGTGTCGCCCCGGCGCTTAACGCGTTAAACCACTGCAAACCTCTCATGAGCGTTCTCCCTGATACAGCGCACGCACGCTCGCCGGGTCGATCTGCGGTGTGGTGTCCAGTTCGGCCAGGCGCGCCAGGTAGAAATCGGCGCGGCGGCTGCGTTGTTGTGGCGCCGCGCCGTGTTGCAGCAGGGCGCTGACGGTGTGCCGAATTTGCGCCACATCGTCCGCCACATACCGGTCGGCCAGGCCGCTGTTGAAGCGCTGCTCGCCGCCGGTAAGGCTCCAGATAAAGGGCCGGTCGCGCGAATCGTATTCTTCCAGCCCCGCTTCCTGTTCGATGACCTGCGGGCCATTCAGGCCCAGACGTGCTTCGCGGGTGACGACCAGGTAGCTGCACAGCCCCGCCGCGATGGACATGCCGCCAAAGCACCCGACACTTCCGGCCACCACGCCGATCACCGGCTGGTACTGGCGCAGATCGACAATCGCCGCATGGATATCGGCAATCGCCGCCAGGCCCAGGTTGGCTTCCTGCAAGCGCACGCCGCCGGTTTCCAGCAGCAGCACGGCGCGGGTCGGGATACCGTTGCGGTTATCTTCAGCGGCCAGCTCCAGGGCGCCGGCGATTTTGGCACCGCCGACTTCACCCAGGCTGCCGCCCTGGAAGTTGCCTTCGATTGCGGCGATCACCACCGGCAGGCCGGCCAGCGTGCCCTTGGCGATCACCACGCCGTCATCGGCCTGGGGCACCACGCCCTGGCGGCTGAGCCAGGGCGACATGACGCGTTGGAACGGGTCGATCAGTTCACGGAAAGAGCCCTCGTCGAGCAAGGCCCTGGTTCGCTGGCGGGCGCCCAGTTCAACGAAGCTGTGTTTGTTGAGCAAGTCAGTCATAGTCGATCTCCTCGAAGCCTTGCTCCAGGCGCAAACGCACCACGCCGGGGGTGGCGCCAAAATCGTGGATATCAATGTTCAAGGCCGGTGGCGTCTGCTCCTGGAAGAGGCGCTCGAACAGGTGCCGCCAGCGTTGTTCGGCGCCGTTGACCGAGGTTTGCACCTGAATCGTCAGCGTGCCGGCAGTGCCCGGCTCCAGCAGCACCTCAAGGTCGCCGGAGCCGACGCACCCCACCAGCGCACGGCCCTTTGGCGGCTGCCCGGCGGGGAATTCAAAGGATAAGGTTTCCATCACAACGCTCCGTCGAGGCGGTCGATAAACAGGCAGGCGGCCAACAGGTCGGCGGCGCCGCCGGGGGAGGCATTCAGGGCCAGCAGGTGTTGGTCCAGCGCGTGCAGTTGGCGGCGGCCGGCGAGGCTTGCGCTGCCGCCGGCGTCCAGCACCGCCTGGGCGCCGTGTTGCATTGCCCGCAGACCTTGCGGGCCTGCGCGGTAAAGCACGCAGGTGTCGGCAAGCTCGGTCATGATCGCGAGCAAGGCATCCAGGCGTGCGTTCTGTTCTCCGGCGTTTTGCTGACGGCTTTTGTGCAGTTGCGGCAAGCCGCGTTGCGTCACCGAAGGAAAGCCCAATTGCGCCTCTTCACGGGCACCGCGTGCGCCGTAGCGTTGCGCAACCTGAGCGCCGTGGCTCATCGGCCGCGGGGCAAAGCGGTCATTAAGCAGGGCCAGCCGGGCGGCGTTCAGCGGAACGTTACGTGGCTCCAGGGCGGCAGCGGCAGTAAGCAAACCGAGGGCCCAGATGGCGCCGCGATGGGTATTCACCCCGCCCGTGGTGGCGAGCATGGCCTGCTCGCCTTCGCGCCCGATACGCCCGAGGGCTTCGCGCAGGGCCAAGCCGATTTCGCCGATGTCGAGAGCCGCCTCGGCCATTTCCTTGAACATTGGCCACAGCGACAGCGCCGAGGCGTGCATCAGGCCCAGGTGCAAATCGGTGTGCGCGCCGTTGCCGCGCCGGTCCACCAGGGCGGGTTTGGGCGACAGGTCCGCTTCATCGATCAACGCATCGACGGCCATGTCCGCCAGGCGATCGGCCAGGGTGAGTTCATGCAATGGGAGGGCGCGCATTTACCAGCTCCTGAATTTGGCGGGCGGGTTGTACAGGCCGCCGGACCAGTCCACCAGGTCAGCCACGCTCTTGGCGGCCAACAGCTCGCGGGTGGCGTCGGTACGGCGGATGCCAAGGTCTTCGGGCAAGGCAATCAAGCCTTCGCGGCGCATGCGGGCGGTGTCCTTGGGGTTGTGGCGCAGGCCGATGGCGGTCACCCCGGCGACGGCGGCGATCATCGCCTGGCGCTCCTCCAGCGAGCGCGCCTTGTACAGATAGGCGATGCCCTCTTCGGTGAGCAGGTGGGTGACGTCATCGCCGTAGATCATGATCGGCGCCAGCGGCATGCCGCTTTTGCGTGCCACTTCCACCGCGTCGAGGGTGTCGACAAACGTGGGCTTGCCGCCTTCCTGGAAGGTCTCGACCATTTGCACGACGAGTTTTTTGCCGCGTTCGAGCAAGGCTTCGGGCGCGTCATCGTGGCGCATGTCCAGCCAGGCTGGCGTGCCGTGGCGGCGGCCGCGAGGGTCGTGGCCCATGTTCGGCGCGCCGCCAAAGCCTGCGAGGCGGCCACGGGTTACGGTACTGGAATGCCCGTCGCCGTCCACTTGCAGGGTGGCGCCGATAAACAGGTCCACCGCGTATTGGCCGGCGAGTTGGCAGAACATCCGGTTGGAGCGCATCGAGCCGTCGCGGCCGGTGAAAAACACATCCGGGCGTGCGGCGATGTAGTTCTCCATGCCCAATTCGGTGCCGAAGCAATGCACGCTTTCGACCCAACCGCTTTCGATGGCCGGGATCAGCGTGGGGTGTGGGTTAAGCGTCCAGTTGCGGCAGATCTTGCCCTTCAGGCCCAGGGATTCGCCGTAGGTGGGCAGGATCAATTCGATGGCGGCGGTGTTGAAACCGATGCCATGGTTGAGCGACTGCACATTGTGTTTTTCGTAGATGCCACGGATCGCCATCATCGCCATCAGCACATGCACCGGCTTGATATGGCGTGGGTCGCGGGTGAACAGCGGCTCGATATAGAACGGCTTGTCGGCCACCACCACAAAATCGACCCAGCTTGCCGGAATGTCGACGCGGGGCAAATCGGTGACGTCATCCACCAATTGGTTGACCTGCACGATCACGATGCCATCGCTGAACGCGGCGGGCTCGATCAGCGCCGGGGTGTCTTCGGTGCTGGCGCCGGTGTAGATATTACCGGCGCGGTCGGCCATGAAACCGGCGGACAGCACCACGTTGGGGATCAAGTCCACCACCAGCCGCGCGTAGAGTTCGATGTAGGTATGGATCGCGCCGATTTCCAGCAGGCCGTCTTCCAGCAATTGGCTGATGCGCAGGGATTGGGTGCCGGCGAACGAGAAGTCCAGCTTGCGCGCGATGCCTTTTTCAAACAGGTCCAGGTGCTCGGAACGGCCGACACTGGGCATGATCATGTGCAAATCGTGGAGCTTGGCCGGGTCGGCCTTGGCCAGGGAGCGCGAGAGGAAGTCGGCCTGCTTCTGATTATTGCCCTCCAGCACCACGCGGTCGCCTGGGAGGATCAGCGCTTCGAGCGCTTCAACGATCTTGTCGCTGGGCAGCACCGCCCCGTCTGCAAACTGTTTGACCAGCCCGAGCCGCCGCTGCTTCTCGTCGCGCCGCCGCGTCCAGCGCGAGTCGGGGGTGATTGTTGTTGTCATGGTCGCTCCACGGGGGGTTGCTGTCGTGGGCTGTACCTTAGGAGCGAATTCGGGGGCCATCAATCAAGCTCAACGACAGACCGTTACGCCTGGAGTAATGAAGATCAAAATGTGGGGGCTTGCTCCCGATTACGGTGGGTAAGCTATTAAATTTTGGCTGATACACCGCTATCGGGGGCAAGTCGAATCGTCGCACCGCCCCTCCCACATTTGCTCAGTAGCGCCTGCCAGATAGCAGTCCCTGTGTGGGACCGAACGAACCGCGCTATCTCTGATCAAGGCTAGCCAACAAATCTTCCACTTTGACCAGCAATACCGTCGCGCTCTCGATCAACTGGCTTAGCAGGGCCTCATCCTCATCCATATACCCTTCGTATTCCGCCAGGTTGCGACGCTCATGACACAACGCCAACAACCGCACCTGCACCTTGCTCGCGTCGAGGGTGTGAACCAGACATTGAAAGACCAGATAGCGTTTGTCAGAACGATAGCCTTGCAAGCGCAAAGCCGTGAGGGCAATAGCATGGGCGGCGTTGTAAGCCAGATCGAAACGGCTGGCGAATGATAGCTGTGGGGTCGCGGCGTCCTTCAATCGATCACGAGCTGAACGCATCAGCCCGTCACACTCCTTGCGATCAGGAGGCTCAGCCTTCAAGCCACCACTACGTTGCAGCTTCTCCAGGTTTGCCTTGCTGTCCATCCGTGGATTCCAGGGGGTTGCCCCCTAACAGATTGATCTTGTCCTGCTGCACTACCCGCTGCACGAAACTGTTCCCGGCATTCCATTTACCCATCCAGTCTTCAGGGGTGTACAGCGTCGGGTTGATGGTGCGACCCAGTTGCTCTTCCAGCGGCATGAGTTGCTCCATGACTTCACTGTAGTTGAGGCTTTGACCGATCAGCATCAGATCTATGTCACTGGATGAGTGCGCCTCACCCTTGGCGATGGAACCGTAGATAAACGCCCAGGTGATCTGCTCGGCAAACGGTGCCAGTGCATTGCGCAATGGCTCGTCCAGGCTCAGCGTCTTGCGCACGATAGCCAACAGTTCCGAGTAAATCGGGCACTGAGGGTTGGCTTGGTAGTGAGTCTGGTTGCCTTGGCGCGTCATGTTCAAGATGCCCGCCGACTGCAAACGCTCCAACTCTCGGGTGAGGCTACCCTTACCCACCTGGGCCCACCGGGCAATTTCATTGGTGAAAAAGCTTTGGTCGGGCTTGCCGAAAAGCAGGCCCAGCACTTTTTGCTGGGTGACCGTGAAGAGCGCAGTACTGAGCGGCAAGGTGTGCATGGCAGCGGCCAATGAGTCCCAAAAAGGGAACGATAGGTCCCTTTTTGGGAACGATCAAGTTTTAAGCCGCTGAGGAGGGGGATATCTGTTCCAGTGCTTGATCCACCAATAGCTGTCCTATCTCTGCCATTTGCTGAATCCCGAGCATGACGGCGCGCTGGGAAGTGTCCAGGTCGAAAGCCAGGTTGCAGGTGAGTGCGTTGAGGGAGGACAGGGTTTCGCTGGCGTTGACCAGCAGCGTTTCGGTGTTCTGGTGGGGGTTTACGGTGAAAAGGGGTGGATTGGGGGTAGGTTTGATCATGATTTACAGCTCCGATATGTGATGGAAGCTGCCCTCTTCCGCTTGCACGCGGATCAAGGTGGCAGCTGTGCGCAGGTGTGCAAGACCGGGCATATCGGACCCCGGCAGACTCCGAAGAGTCTCCCACGCACAGCCGCCATAACGAGTACAGCAGGCATAAAAAACGCCCGTTGAATGGCTATGGGCGTTGGTGCGCCGACATGTAACCGGACTTGCACGTCCGTGTCACCGTTTTTCGCGATGACGGGACGAAGACTAGGCGTGCGGACCTCTCACCACAAGTTCATGCGCGGCCCAAAATCTTGCAGGAAAAATCCGAAGCCTTTTATGTCGAAGGGCGTGCAGGAAGTTTCATACAGCGTTTTGGGGTTGTTGCTTGGAACTGGTCCTTCTAGCCTTCGCGGTTGAATGCCCATAGTCGAAGGACGTACCAACATGCCGATGCACAACCCACCTCACCCAGGTGAAATATTGCTTGAAGATGTGATTCCTGCCTTGGGCATTACCATTACCGGGATAGCACGACGTCTTGGCTTCGCCCGTGAGACTTTTTCAAGGATCCTGCATGGCCACGCCCCGGTCAGCCCGGACCTTGCCGTTCGGTTGGAACGGGCCGGCGTGAGTACTGCCCAGTTATGGTTGTCCATGCAAAGTGCCTACGGCTTATGGCAGGCCGAGCATCGGGAGCAGCCTGTGATTGAGCGGTTTGCGCGGATTGACTGAGGCCTGGAGATGGGCGCAGTTCTGTGTGGAAGCGGTCTGCGATACGTTGAGTCAGCGTTGATTTAGTCACTGAAACACCGCTACCGCAGCCCCCTCCCACATCTATTCAGCACCAGGCCATCTCCACTTAAGGGTTAGCCATTGGCTTGGGCCCAAGCATGACTGCACGGTGAGCAGCGTCCAGGTCGAAGTCTTGCAGGAAAAAACCGAGCCCCGCCCACCGGGCTCTTCCTTGCGCGGGCTGTCAGGCGCGTTTGCGCTGGGCCCAACCCCAACTCAAGCCCAGCACGGCCGCCAGGCCGGAAGCGCACAGCACGCTCAGTTTGGCGGCGGACAGCAGGCTGGCATCGTTGAATGCCAGCGAGGCGATGAAGATCGACATGGTAAAGCCGATACCCGCCAGCAAACCGACCAGCACCACGCCAGACCACGTCACACCCTGTGGCAACTGACACAACCGCGACTTGACCAGCAACCCGCAAGCCAGGATGACGCCGACCGGCTTGCCCACCACCAAGGCCAGGATCACTGCGATGAAGACGTGCTGCGACATCCCTTCGTCGAGGTTCGCGCCGGCCAGGTTCACCCCGGCATTGGCCAGGGCGAACAACGGCATGATGCCGAACGCGACCCAAGGATGCAGCGCGGTCTGGATACGCTGCACGGGCGAGAGCATTTCGCGCTGCGCCTGGCGTATCTGTTTGAGGGGTTGATGCACCGCCTGCGGGTCGTGGCCCTTTGCAGAAAACTTGTCGACCAGTTCGTGGAAGTTGCGCTGCAGGCTTTCCAGCGGTCGCTCGCGCATCGGCATCGAGCGCACCGGGCTCATCAGGCCGAGCAGCACGCCGGCCAGCGTGGGGTGTACGCCGGTCTTGAGCAGGCCGTACCAGACAATCGCGCCTGGCAGGATGTACAGCGCCATCTTGCTGATCCCCATGCGCTGGAACAACAGCACCATCATCACCCCGCCCAGGGCAATTACCACGCCGCTCAAATCGAGGCTGGCGGTGTAGAACAGCGCAATGATCAGGATGGCGACGATGTCATCGATAATCGCCAGGGCCAGCAGCAGAATGCGCACGCCGCCGGGAATGGACTTGCCCAGCAACGCCAGTACGCCCACCGCAAAAGCGATGTCCGTCGCGGTCGGCACGGCCCAGCCATGGCTGGCCTCGGTGCCGTGGTTGATCGCCAGGTAAATGAGCGCTGGTACCACCACGCCCCCCAAGGCCGCGCCCAGCGGCAAGATGGCCATTTTGAAGCTGGCCAAGGCACCGTCGTGGATTTCCTGGCGTATCTCGGCGCCCACCACCAGAAAGAAAATCGTCATCAGGCCGTCGTTCACTAAAAAGTGCAGCGACCTGGACACACTCCACTCGCCAAAGCCCAACGTTATCTGGGTGTGCCAAAGGTGTTCATAGCTGGCGGCATAAGGGCTGTTGGCCCAGGCCAGGGCGACCAGGGCCGCCACCAGCAGCGCGATGCCGCTGACCGCTTCGATATGGGAAAACCGCTCCAGCGCGGACAGGGCACGCTCGGCTAAGACTTGCGGACGGGGAATGGCGGACGAGAGCGGTTTTTTTCCGGGCACTGGCTGACTCCGATGGCGGCCCGACCAACGCTTGAATTTAACCTGCCATGCGCGACACGCGACACAGCACCCGCGGCGATGATATGAAGCCGAGGCAGCGGATGCAAACCCTATGCGGCGTCTTTAATTGCCCTCTGGCGCCTGCGCCGCTTCATCAGCCACGCATCGCAGATGGTAAGGTTGGGCAGCGACGGCCCTTGATGGCGGCTTTTCCCCTTACTTTTCATCTCCGAGGTTCCATGCAGATCGAGTTACAGGAGATTCGCGACCACCTTCACCGTTTCCCGCCTTTCGATGCGCTGCCGCTCGAATCGCTCGAGGCTATCGCCCGGCGCATTGAGGTCAGTTACTTCAAGGCGGGTTCCGACATTCTGGAAGCGGGCGCGGTTGTCCAGCATCTGCATTACGTGCGCAGCGGCGCCGTGGAAATTTACCGACGCAATGGCGAGCTCTATAACCGCCTGGTCGAGGGCGATATCTTCGGCCAGGCCGGTTTGTTGCGCAGCAATAAGGTGCGCTTTCCGGCCAAGGCGCTGGAAGACAGCCTGATCTACTTTATCCCCGCCGAGCTGTTCGCCGAGTTGTGCGCCCAACACGACACCTTTGCCGACTTCGTCGAAGCCGAAGGGCATTCCCGGCTTAAGAGCGCAGTGGAGTCCCAGGGTCGGGCGAGCGAGCTGATCCAGCTGAAAAGTCGTGCGCTGATCTCGCGCTCGCTGGTGTGGGTGAGCGCCGACACGTCCGTGCACGAAGCCGCCAAGGTGATGACCGAACAGAGCGTTTCATGTGTGGTCGTCATGGCGCCCGACGACGGGACGCATGCCAGGATGGTCGGCCTTGTGACCGACCGCGACCTGCGCACCCGCGTGGTCGCAGCGGCGCGCAGCGACACCGCCACCGCGATCAGCGAGATCATGACCGTCGACCCCGCGGCGATACAGGCTGACGACTCGGTGTTCGAAGCCATGCTGGTGATGCTGCGCCGCAATATCCATCACCTGCCGGTGGTGCACAAAGGCCGCACCCTGGGCTTGATCAACTTGTCGGACATCATCCGCTACGAGTCCCAGAGCAGCCTGTACCTGGTCAATCGCATCTCCAACCAAACCTCGGTCGAAGGCCTGCGCGTGCTGCTGCGTGATTTGCGCGGCACGTATATCCGCATGGTGCGCGATGGCGCCACCGCGCACATGATCGGCAGTGCCATTTCCGGTATTGGCCGAGCGTTCACCCAACGCCTGCTGGAGCTTGCCGAAAAGAAACTGGGCCCGCCGCCGGTGCCCTACTGCTTCATGGTGCTGGGCTCGATGGCACGCGATGAGCAGTTGCTGGTCACCGACCAGGACAACGCTCTGGTACTCGACGACAGCTTCGACCCCGCGTTGCACGACGGGTATTTTCGCAGCCTCGCCGCCTTTGTCAGCGACGGCCTCGCCGCGTGCGGCTACAGCTATTGCAAGGGCGCAATCATGGCGACCAACGATCAGTGGCGCCAGCCGCTGCACGTGTGGCGCGCCTACTTTGAACAGTGGATAGAAAACCCCAACCCCGCAACGCTGCTCAACAGCTGCATTTTTTTCGATCTCGATGGCGTGTATGGCCAGCTTGAACTGGTGCAGACGCTCAAAACCCTGTGTGCGCAAAAATCCAGCCGTCACCCGGCCTTCCTGCATGCCATGGCGCGCATCGCCCTGAACCGCACGCCGCCGTTGGGATTTTTCCGCACGTTCGTGGTGGAAACGGATGGGCGACAAAAACGCATCATCAACCTCAAGGGTCGCGGCACCGCACCGCTCACCGACCTGATCCGCATCCATGCCCTGGCCTGTGCCAGCACCGCGCAGAACTCGTTTGACCGGCTTGAGGCGATCAGCGGCACCCAACTGATGCAACCGGAGGCGGTCGAGCATCTCCGTTACGCCCTGGAATTTCTGTCCATGGTGCGCATCCGCCACCAGGCTGAAGCCATGGAGCAAGGCGAAACGCCCGACAACTACATCGAGCCGGAGCGTTTTTCCACCAGCGAGCGGCATAACCTCAAGGAGGCCTTCCAAGTGTTGAACAATGCACAGAACTTCCTGCGGTTCCGCTACCCGGCAAAAGGACGGCCAAACCCGTGAAACACTCTTCAAAACCTGAGCCTTGCGCACCGTTGGATTGGGCGGCCCGGTTTCAGGTTCTGGCGCAGGAAGCACGCCACCCGAGCCTGCAAAAGTTCTATCGCGCCGGGACGGTTGCGCCGCAGACGCCGATCGAGCAGGTGCAATTAATGGCCATGGACGTAGAAACCACCGGGCTCAACCCCGGCGCTCACAGTATCGTCAGCATCGGCCTGATCCCGTTTACGCTCAAGCGCATACGCTGTGGCCAGGCGCTCTACTGGGTGATCAAACCGCCGTCGGAGTTGAACGAGCATTCGGTGACGTTCCATCACATTACTCATTCGGACATATTGCATGCGCCGCCGTTGTCCGAGGTGCTGGACGCGTTGCTTGAAGCCATGGCCGGCAATGTGATGGTGGTGCATTACCGGAATATCGAACGCGGCTTTCTGGACCAGGCACTGCGCCGCCAATTGGGCGAAGGCCTGCAATTTCCGGTCATCGACACCATGCAGCTGGAAGCGCGCATGCACCGGGGCAACCGAAGCTGGCTCGACCGGCTGCTGCGCCGTGCGCAGCCCTCGATCAGGCTCGCCGATAGCCGCGAGCGCTATCATCTGCCCCGCTATCACGCCCACCACGCGCTCACGGATGCGCTGGCCGCGGCGGAATTGTTCCAGGCGCAGATCGCCCATCACTACGTGCCGGGCACGCCGATTCAAGCATTGTGGGATTGATGCACCGAGCGCAAAAAAAGTGCGCCCTGGGGCGCTGATGCCGATCAGTTAAAAGCTGGCGCGAACAGCGAGTGACCCGTGGCGAGGGAGCTTGCTCCCGGCGGACTGCGCAGCCCTCGATCAGGCTCGCCGATAGCCGCGAAGGCTATCATCTGCCCCGCTACCACGCCCACCACGCGCTCACGGATGCGCTGGCCGCGGCGGAATTGTTCCAGGCGCAGATCGCCCATCACTACGTGCCGGGCACGCCGATTCAAGCATTGTGGGATTGATGCACCGAGCGAAAAAAGTGCGCCCTGGGA
>NZ_JASLAW010000202.1 GCF_030147005.1 Pseudomonas sp. | reverse complement strand
TTCTCAATAGTGAGTCTGTTCACTCCAGGCTCTGGTAAAAACTCCTGTCTTGCCCGTACTTAGTGCGGGCTTTTTTTATGGCAGCTTATATGGCTAAACAGCGTGTTCGGACGGGCAGTGGCTATCGGCCATATCCGTGTGATCATCCTTATATACGCAAGGGCTACTACTTGGGTTTAAGCCCCGATGTGTATGTGTGCATGCAGTGCGGCGAACAGCGCGAACCTGAACGGTGGGAGGAGTTCGAGCGTCGCCGCCGGCCGCCTCGGGGATTCAACAACCCCTAGCCACTGACCGCGATGATCAACACAGGCCCAGAAATACCTTTCATCCCCCATCGTGAAAAGCAGTGGAACCTCAAACGGCGCAGGATTTTCTACCGAAAACACACCCGTAGGAGGACTGGAACATGACTGATCATCCACTGATAGCGAACCACACGCCTCAAGACACCCAGCGACGCGGCACGCTGACCAAGGCCGAACGTACGCTGTCGCTGACCGCCGGGGCCGCCCTGCTGCTGCAAGGCTGGCGCAAGGGCGGACTGAGCGGCGCGTTGCACACGGCAGCGGGCGCCTACGCGGTATTTCGCGGTACCGCCGGCCATTGCGCCCTCAAACAAGCGCTGACGCCGACCCCCTTCGAACAGCAGTTCAGTCGCGAACATCATTGGCCGATCAGCGAAGCGATCACGCGCAGTGTCACCATCGGTCGCCCGCTTGAGGAGGTGTCTGCCTTCCTCGCCCGGCCCGAGCAGATCGGCCCGCTGCTGCACTGGGTCGACAGCGTCGAGCAACTGGCACCGGACACCACGCGCTGGACGTTGCGCGCTCCCGCCGGCAGGCGCGTGCAATGCACGCTGATCCAGACCCAAACTCAGGAGCCCTCTGTATTGCATTGGAAAACCCCAGGCGATGCACGCTGGGCGCACGACATGACCGTCTCGCTGACGCCCGCTCCCGCCGGCCGTGGCACGCAGGTCAAAGCGGTGGTGGTGTGTAAGCCCGCCATGGGCAAATTGGGTTATGGCATCGCTCGCGCGATCAGCCTGTTCAGCGACAAGGCCTTGTTGAACGCGTTGCAGGCCGTGAAACAGCAACTGGAAACCGGCGAGGTCAGCAACAACCGCCTCAGACCGGAACAGGACGACGACTTTTTTTACGTACACGCCGCCGATGACCACGTGACCACCGATCACCCGTCAGTCAAAACCGGCGTCGCCATTGAAGGGGGACCTCACTGATGCGCGCACTCACTTGGCAAGCACCGAACACATTGCAGGTCGACAATGTTCCCGACCCGACGATCCTCAACCCGCGTGACGCGATCATTCGTGTGAAGCTGTCATCGGTGTGCGGTTCCGACCTCCATTTGCTGGGCGGCTACGTACCGGCCATGAAGCCTGGCGATATCATCGGCCATGAATTCATGGGTGAAGTGGTCGAAGTGGGCAAAGGCATTACAGACCTGCGCAAGGGTGACAACGTGGTCACCATTTCGATCATCGGTTGCGGCAATTGCGAGCCGTGCCAACGCAGCGATTTCTCCTGTTGCGACAACTCCAATCCCAACCCTTCGGCGACGGACCTCATGTACGGCCAGCCGTGCTGCGGCATCCTCGGCTACAGTCACGCTTTCGGTGGCTACCCCGGCAGCCACGCCACCTACATTCGGGTGCCGTTTGCCGACGTCAATCTGTTCAAAGTGCCCGAGGGCATCAGCGACGAGCAGGCGCTGTTTGTCTCGGATGCCGCGCCTACCGGTTACTTCGCGGCGGACAATGCCGGTATCCAGCCCGGCGATACCGTGGCGGTATGGGGTTGCGGCGGCGTAGGCCAGATGGCCATTTGCAGCGCGTATCTGTTGGGCGCGGAACGGGTGATCGCGATCGATCGCTACCCCGACCGGCTGCGCCTGGCCGAAGAGCGCGGCAAGGCAATCCCGCTCAATTACGAGAAAACCAATGTGCATGACGCGTTGCTGGAACTGACCGGCGGGCGTGGGCCGGACCGTTGCATCGACTGCGTGGGGATGGAAGCGCATGGCACCGAGATCGACTATGCCTATGACAAGGCCAAGCAACTGCTCAGGCTGCACACTGAACGCGGCAGTGTGCTCAGGCAGGCCATACGCGCATGCCGCAAAGGCGGGACGGTGTCGGTGGTGGGTGTGTATGGCGGGCTGCTCGACAAGTTCCCCATGGGCGCGATCGTCAACAAGGCTCTGACGTTGAAATCCGGTCAACAGCCGGGCCAGCGTTACGCGTCGACCCTGTTTGAGCATATCCAGAAAGGCGAGTTGGACCCCGCCTATTTGCTGACCCATCCGATGAGTCTGGAAGACGGGGCGCACGGGTACACAATGTTCAAGGAAAAATCCGATCAATGCCTGCGTGCGGTGTTCAAGCCCTGACGTGACTGCTGGCGTATCAAGGCCCTGAGCGTGTCAGGGCCTTCGGGTTAATGCTTGGGTAACCTGTGGCGAGGGAGCTTGCTCCCGCTGGGCTTGAATGGCGAGCCCAGCAATCTTGGGAGCGCTTCGCGCTCCAGCGCAAGCAAGCTTCCTCGCCACCGCGTCAGGCGACTCCCGGCAGTCGCAACCTCTTCAGGTCCAGACAATC
Organism: Pseudomonas sp.; assembly: GCF_030147005.1. GTDB lineage: Bacteria > Pseudomonadota > Gammaproteobacteria > Pseudomonadales > Pseudomonadaceae > Aquipseudomonas. The sequence goes on along the minus strand of NZ_JASLAW010000202.1, from coordinate 16,848 downwards.
GCGCCGATCACGCTCCAGCATTTCAACAGTAAAGGTGTATGCCTGTTGCGCTGCCTCATGGAGCAGTTGCCAGTCGTCCCGATTGATCCATTCACGTGTCAGCAACTCATCTGCACGGGCGCACAAGGTGTCGTAGTAATCCTGCGGAAAATCCAGGCGGTACACATCATCCTCAAGCAGCAGGCGCCAGGCTTTCAGTTCCATTTCAAGTTCGGTTTGGCTCACGTGTGCAGGCCCTCCAGGTGTGTGTGTCCACGCCGCGCAAACGACGTGAAATCAGCATTGCAAAGGTTCAGCCAGGCTGGACGGCGGGCGCCGCCAGCCGGTTGCAGCCATAGAGCACCATGCCCAGTACTATCAGCGCCCCACCCCGCAGCCAGGTGTCCAGGCTTTGTTGGCTGAGCAGGATCAGGCACGAAACAATCGCCAGCACCGGCACCCAGCTCGGCACGCGGAAATGGCGCTCTTGAACCCTGTCGCGGCGCAGTACCAGCACCGCCAGGTTGGTGCTGAGGAAGACGAACAGCAGCAACAAGACCACCGTCTCGGCCAATGCCGCGAGGGTACCGGTCAACGTCAAGGCAATGGCCACCGCTGTGCTGGCGATGATCGCCACCCAGGGCGTGCGGCGCTTGGGCAGCACACGCGACAGCGGCTCCGGCAACAGGCCCATGCGCGCCATGCCGTAGGTCAGACGGCTGGCCATGACCATCGTCAGCAGAGCGCCATTGGCGACCGCCACCAGGGCAATGAAAGCGAACAGCTGGGGTGGAATGTTCAAACCCGAGGCACGCACCACTTCAAGCAAGGGCGCCGAAGTGGCCATCAGTTTGTCCATCGGCAGCACCACGGAGGCGGCGACACCGACCCCCATATACACGACGCCCGCCGTGATCAGCGCGGCGAACAGCGCACGCGGGTAAACCTTGCGGACTCCACGGATTTCTTCCGCCAGGTTGGCGGATGTCTCGAAGCCGACGAACGAGTAGAACGCCAACAGCGCGGCGCCGAGCACCGCGAGCATCGGGTTGATGCCAGGTTTGAATTCGAACGCCCGCGCCAGGTTGGCTTCGCCGGACTGGAAGCACCAGGCCGCGGCCACCACCACCAACAGCAGCCCGGACAATTCCACGCAGGTCATGACCATATTGGCGCCCAGCGACTCTTTGATCCCACGGGCATTCAACAGCGCAATCACCAGCAGAAAGATCAGCGCCGCCAACAGTGGAGGGACGTCGATGAATGCAGCCAGGTAGTCGCCGGCAAATGCCAGCGATAATCCGGCGGCGCTGGTTACGGCCGCAGCCAGCATGCAAAAGCCCACCAGGAACGAGATCAGCGGCGACTTGAACGCCTTCTCGGCGAACACCGAAGCGGCGCCGGCGTGCGGGTATTTGGTCACCAGCTCGGCATATGAGCCGGCCGTGAGCATGGCGAAAAACAACGCCACCAGCAACGGCACCCAGATCGCCCCGCCCACCTGGCCGGCGATGGTTCCGGCCAGCGCATACACGCCCGCGCCGAGCACATCGCCCAGGATGAACAGGAACAACATCGGGCCGGTGACGGCACGGCGCAAGGACGGCTTGGAAGGTTCGGCGTTGGATTCTGTCATGGGCGGCTCTGGCGGCAGGTTGCGATGAGCGTTCATCCGGCGCGGGCCGGCTGAGGCTGGGCTGTCTACAATGGAAAATGGCGGCGCGGCCAAAGTTCCTTTATTCGCCCGCTCCTTTATGTGCCAGCGCCTTTGTCGTCAAAATCCGGCGCGGGCGTGCCGTCAGTCTTCGTCATGCCCGTGCGCGTCGGCGCAGGGCAATCGACCGGATTCACCACCCGCAACTCTTTCCGCCTGATCGATGCCGCGCTTGAGCGCGTCCTGCACTGTCCACTGCGCGCCCGGCAACTGATGGGTGCGTTCCACTACGCATTGCCCGGTGGCGGTGTACACGCAAACTAGCACTTCAATATCAGCGTCTTCCCGCTCCCTTGCCCTGACTTCGATGTGACAGCCGTTTTCTACTTCCTGGGTAAAGCACTCTTCATCCAGTGCCTTTGCGGCCCAGGCCTCATAGGTTTTGCCACGAATGAACATAGCGGAATCTCCAAGACCGTTAGTGGGGTGCACTTCAACTAAGACCTGAACTCTTTAGCAGGGATTCCGTATTTTTTCCAAGACGAATTCCATCAACGTCCCGCTAGCGTTTCGCTTGTTTAACCGTTCGTCAGGCGAAGTAATATTTTGTTAAACCAAGCCCCGAGGGCTCATTCAAATTGTTCGCGAGCGAGGTGAAATGCGCCCCGCAGAGCGGCAGCGAGCACCCAAAGAAACGGGCGGCAGATGAGGTTTATCTGTCGGCGGTGCCGTATTGCCAGCGTTATGCAAGTCAGCGCGCCGGGCGTTAACAAACGCAACGCCAGCGTTTCGCTTGACTAACTTGCACGCATTGGCACGTCGGCTTCGCCATTGAAATAACGGATGCTTTCACTACAGGAGCAAGGCATGAAACGAGCGATTGGTTATTGCCTGGCATATGTTGCCAGCCTCTTCTTGTTAACCGGCTGCAACTTGGTGGTGTTCAACCCCAAGGGGCAAGTTGCAACCGATGAGCGCGACCTGATCATCCTCGCCACAGGCCTGATGTTGTTGGTGGTGATACCGGTGATCGTGCTGACGTTCGTATTTGCCTATCGTTACCGTGCGACCAATAAAAAAGCGCGTTACTCGCCCCGCTGGGCCAGCTCCCACAAGATCGAAGCCGTGGTGTGGGGCGTTCCGCTGCTGATCATCATCGCCCTGGGCTGGGTGACGTGGGTAACCACCCACGCCCTGGACCCCTATCGCCCGCTCGACTCGGAAACGCCGCCGATCAACGTCCAAGTGGTGGCCACCGACTGGAAGTGGTTGTTTATCTACCCGGACCTGGGCATTGCCAGCGTCAACGAACTGGCCCTGCCGGTGCACACGCCGGTGAGCTTCACCGTCACCTCCGATGCGGCCATGACGTCATTCTTCATCCCGGCACTGGGCGGGCAGATCTACGCCATGGCCGGCATGCAGACCAAGCTGCACCTGATCGCCAACGAAACCGGCGAGTTCAGAGGGATCGCCGCCAACTACAACGGCCCCGGTTTCTCCGATATGCATTTCGCCACGCTGTCACTGAGCCCCACCGACTTTCAAACCTGGGTGACCAAGGTCAAGGCCGCCTCCAAGCCGCTTGACCACACGAGCTACGCGCAATTGGCCAAGCCCACCATCAAGCACCCGGTGACCTATTACTCGGCGGTACAGGAGCGGATGTTCCTGGACATCGTCGATAAATACGAAGGCATGAACAAGGCCACTAAAACCAAGCGCGCGCAACTGAGCGGCGGTGAAAAGCGCGCCGATCAACACCCCAGTCTGCTGGTCGAGGAGCAATAACAATGTTCGGAAAACTGTCATGGGACGCGATTCCAACCACTGAACCCATTGTGATGTACACGCTGGCATTCATCGGGCTGATCGGCGTGGCGATGGTGGGCACGATTACCTGGAAGCGCAATTGGGGCTATTTGTGGCGCGAGTGGTTCACCTCGGTGGACCACAAAAAGATCGGCTGCATGTACATCATCGTCGCACTGGTGATGCTGCTGCGCGGTTTCTCCGACGCGATCATGATGCGCACCCAGCAAGCCATGGCCGCCAGTGGCGGGCCGGGTTATCTGCCGCCGGAACACTACGACCAGATCTTCACCGCCCACGGCGTCATCATGATTTTTTTCGTGGCCATGCCCTTCGTGGTCGGCTTGATGAACGTTGTGGTGCCGTTGCAGATCGGCGCACGCGATGTGGCCTACCCGTTTCTCAACGCGCTGAGCTTCTGGCTGTTCGTGGCCGGTGCCGCGCTGGTCAACGTCTCACTGGGGATCGGTGAGTTTGCGCGAACCGGCTGGGTTGCCTATCCGCCGTTATCCGGGTTGGCGTACAGCCCCGGCGTGGGGGTGGATTACTACATCTGGTCGTTGCAGATATCCGGCATAGGCACGCTACTGACGGGGGTGAACTTCTTCGTCACGATTTTGAAGATGCGTACCCAAGGCATGACCCTGTTCAAGATGCCGGTGTTTACCTGGAATGCGTTGTGCACCTCGGTGTTGATCCTGGCATCGTTTCCGATCCTGACCGCCACCCTGCTGATGCTGAGCCTGGATCGTTACCTGGGCATGCATTTCTTTACCAACGAAGCCGGCGGCAACCCGATGATGTACGTCAACCTGATCTGGGCGTGGGGGCATCCGGAGGTGTACATCCTGATCCTGCCGGCGTTCGGGGTGTTCTCGGAGGTTGCCGCCACGTTCAGCAGTAAACGGCTGTTCGGCTATGTGTCGCTGGTATGGGCAACGATCGCGATTACCGTGTTGTCGTTCATCGTGTGGCTGCACCACTTCTTCACCATGGGTGCGGGGGGCAACGTCAACGCGTTCTTCGGCATCATGACGATGATCATCGCCGTGCCGACCGGAGTGAAGATCTTCACCTGGCTGTTCACCATGTACCGTGGCCGGGTGCGCTTCGAAACCCCGATGTTGTGGACCCTGGGCTTTATTGTGACCTTCAGCATCGGCGGAATGACCGGGGTACTGCTGGCAGTTCCCGGCGCCGACTTCCTGCTGCACAACAGCCTGTTCCTGATCGCGCATTTTCACAACGTGATCATCGGCGGCGCGGTGTTCGGCTACATGGCGGGCCTGACTTACTGGTTCCCCAAGGCCTTCGGCTTCCGCTTGAACGACAAGCTGGGACGCATCGCGTTCTGGTGCTGGTTGATCGGTTTCTACTTCGCCTTTATGCCGTCGTACGTGCTGGGCTTCATGGGCATGACCCGACGCCTCAACCACTTCGACAACCCGGAATGGCGGCCCTGGTTGCTGCTGGAGCTGGTCGGGGTGGCGATCATTCTCTGCGGCGTGGCCGCCCAGGCACTGCAACTGTTCGTCAGCATCCGCAACCGCCACAGCCCCCAGTATCGCGACCTCACCGGCGATCCTTGGGACGGGCGCACGCTGGAGTGGGCCACCTCCTCTCCGCCGCCGGTGTACAACTTCGCCGAGCAACCCAAGGTCGACGACCTGGACGCCTATTGGGGCATGAAGGAGCGCGGCGTGAGCACCCTCAGCCACACCGACTATCGCAGCATTCATATGCCGCGCAATACCGCCTCGGGCCTGGTTATCAGTGTGTTCGCGCTGATCTGCAGCTTCGCCCTGGTGTGGCATATCTGGTGGTTGGCGGCGTTCGGTCTGGTGGCGTCGGTGGTTGCATTCGTGGTGCGCAGTTACGACGAAGACACTGACTACTTCGTGCCCGCAGAAGAAGTTGCGCGCATCGAAACGGCACGTCTCAAAGACCTGGCAGAGGCTTGACCCATGTCCAATATCGTTATCGAAAAAGACATCGCCCACACCCATGAACAAGGGCATGAAGACGCCGGTTCCCTGAGCCTGTTCGGGTTCTGGATCTACCTGATGACCGACTGCATTCTGTTCGCGACCTTGTTCGCCAGCTACGCGGTATTGCGCGACAGCGTGGCGGGCGGTCCTTCGAGTGTGGATATTTTCGAGCTGCCCTATGTGCTCGCCGAAACCATGCTGCTGCTGTTGAGCAGCATCACTTACGGCTACGCCATGCTGGCGATGAACCGTGGCCAACAGTCCCAGGTGTTGCGCTGGCTGGGGCTCACATTCGTGCTGGGCCTTGGTTTTATCGCCATGGAAATCAACGAATTCCACCACCTGATCGCAGAAGGTTACGGACCGGACCGCAGTGCGTTCCTCACCGCCTTCTTCACCCTCGTCGGCACCCACGGCGCGCACGTGCTGACGGGGTTGGTGTGGATGGCGGTGTTGATGGTCCAAGTGCATCAGCGTGGGCTGACCAGCACCAACGCCACCCGGCTCAGTTGCCTGAGCCTGTTCTGGCACTTTCTGGACGTGGTGTGGATCTGCGTCTTTACCGTGGTTTATCTGTTGGGGGTGGTGTGACATGTACAAGCAAAGTTCGCTTCACAGCAGCGCCGGTACAAGCCATGGCAGCGGCCGTTCGTACCTGGTCGGTTTCCTGGTGTCGGTACTGCTCACGCTGATCCCGTTCGGCATGGTGATGTTCCCGTCACTGCCGCGCGCCACCACTGCCTGGTTGGTGGTGGCACTGGGCGCGATACAGATCGTGGTCCACCTCAAGTTCTTCCTGCATTTGGATACCGCTCAGGAACAACGCTGGAACCTGATCGCGCTGATTTTTTCGGCGGTCATCATTCTGCTGCTGGTGGGGCTCTCGCTATGGATCATGGACAGTATTCATCACAACATGCTGGCGCACTGAAACACTGGCTGGGGCTGTTCAATGCCGGGGTTCAACTGACGAAACCCGGCATTATTTTCGGCAACCTCGCCTCGGTGCTGGGAGGTTACTTCCTCGCAGGCGCAGGCCATCTGGCAGACCCTGTGCACTTGCTGGCCACCCTGCTCGGCACCGCCCTGGTGATCGGGTGCGGCTGCGTCATCAACAACTGTTTTGACCGGGACATCGACCGGCGCATGGCGCGCACCTGTCATCGCGTGCTGGCGCGGCGAACCATCACCGTGCCCACCGCCGTAAGCTATGCCATCGCGCTGGGGCTGGCCGGCTTTGGTTTGCTGTGGGCAGGCAGCAATACGCTGACCTGCGTCCTGGCATTGATTGGGCTGGTCATCTACGCAGGGATTTATACCTTCTGGCTGAAACGGCGCTCCCATTGGGCCATCCTGATCGGCAGCGTTTCCGGGGCCATGCCACCGGTTATCGGGTATTGCGCGGTTACCGGCCGCTTCGACGCCACGGCGATGCTGCTGGTGGTGGTGTTCTGTTGTTGGCAGATGCCTCACTCATACGCCATCGCCGTGATGCGTCGCGACGATTTCCGCGCGGCGGGCCTGCCGCTTCTGAGCCTGTCCCAGACCCACCGGCGGATACTCGCGTACATCCTGGTTTTCCTCGCCGGCACACTCGCGCTCGGCGTGGTTGCCAACATGAAGACTGCGTATTTTGTGGTGATGCTCGGATGCTGCGGGTACTGGTTGACGCTCGCTGCCAGCGCCACGCGCCTGACCGACCCGTCCAGCTGGGCGCGCAAGGTATTCGGATTCTCGATTGTGCTGGTGCTGGCGCTCAACCTGTCATTGGCGGTGTTCGGTTAGCCGGCGGGACGGTGATTGGTCCATGTGAATGGGGGAGCGGGCTTGCTCGCGAAGGCGGCGTGTCAGTCAGCTTATCCGTGACTGATACGCCGCCTTCGCGAGCAAACCCGCTCCCCCATTTTTCAAGTATGTGCGCCGGGTGGAGTCTGGATGATCGCCTCAGCGCTTGGCTTCTTTGCCAGGCGCTGCGGAGCGCTCGAGGAACGCTTGCGTAAGCTCGGGCAGATGTTCAAGCAGCCATTGCGCCATGGCAATTTCCTGGGGCAGGATTTTTTCGCACGCCGCCTGGGTCTCGGCATCGCCTGCCGCTTGAGCGGCCGCGATGAGCACCGTGTAGCTGGCAACTTCCATATTCTCGAATACGTAGCCAGCCATCGCGCCTTTGATCACCTCGTCGCTCATCAGGGAGCCACCGACGGCCTGCCCGAACGCCATCAACTTGCCGCCGATGTCTTTCAGGGTCGAGGAACTGCCGCCCAAGCGCGTCAGGCACTCGTCTATGAGCGCCTGCTGGCCGAGGGTTTCCTGAATATGCTCGTCAATCCTGGCCTTGAGCTTAGGGTAATGCTCGAGCCGCTCGGATTGCGCCTTGAGCATTTTCTCGGCCTGCTGCTCCATCGCATGAGCATCTCGCAGCCAGTCGAGCAGATTTTCCTGTGGGGTCGCCATGTCATTACTCCTTTTCAATCCAATCAAAAGGGCCGCACGCCCGCAGGCGTGCGGCTGCCGCGAATCAGAGATCCGGCTTGGGCTGCATGCCCGAGCCCAGGTCAGCGCCGGTGACAGGGTCGCTGGTAGGGTCGGAGAGCGTGCGGATTTTCATCGCGCTCAGCAGCGCTTCGTCATCAGCGTCCAATTGCACGGTGGCCGTGCCATCGCCGCCATCGACCGCGGGTTGCGGGCTCTCCACGAACTCCCATTCGTCGCCCTGGTTCCACGGGCCGCGCATATTTTCCGCGCCTTGGGACATGTTGTAGTACACCTGAGTGAACTCCGGCTTGCCCGGCAACTTGCCTTGAGGGAAGTTTGGTTGAATCGAATGCAGCGCCTTTTCAAAGGACATCTGATGCGCGATTTCCCGGGTCATCAGGAAGCCGAGGGCATCCTTTACACCTGGATCGTCGGTGACGTTCATCAGCCGCTCATAGACGATTTTGGCACGCGCTTCGGCGGCGATATTGGAGCGCATATCCGCCGTCGGCTCACCGATGGTATCGATGTAAGCCGCAGTCCACGGCACACCGGCAGAGTTCACCAACGGCGCACCCGCACCGTACAACAAGCTGGTGATATGGGAGTCATTGCCGGCACCGTTGAGTGAGCGATACAACTCGCCCTCCTCCTCCACGCCTTCGGCCATTCGCCCCTTGGCACCCTTGTTGAGCATCACAATAATCGAGCCGACGATCTCCAGATGGCTGAGCTCTTCGGTGGCGATGTCCATCAACAGGTCTTTACGGCCTGGGTCGTCTTCAGCCAAGGCCTGGGTGAAGTAGCGCGATGCCGCCGCCAACTCACCTTGAGCCCCGCCAAACTGCTCGAGCAAAAGATTCGCAAGGCCAGGATTCGGTTCGGCCACACGTACGGTGTATTGAAGTCGCTTGTTATGTAGAAACATGAACAACTCTCCTCAGGCTTACTTAAAGGGCGGCATTTTTGGAATGCGCGCCTACCCTTTATGTGAAGCGCCTTGCGCTTGAAAAATTTCAAAATAAATCCGCGTGTCACGACAAGCGGTAGCGCGCCGTGCAACAAGCGAAACGGCAAAATCCAGGCGGCGTACTCAGTTCGCGTCGGCATCATCCGGCTCTGGAACGGCGTCGATTCCAGGCGTGCCGTTAGGCGGCGTGATAGTGGCCTCGGCGGCTAGCGATCGGTGGTCGGGGTGGTTCCAGTCAGTGGTCGCGTTGGGGTCTTCGTCACGCCCGGCGGTACCGATCACGCAACCGTCTTCGTTGGGTTTATCGAGCGATTCAAGCGGCCGGTTCTGTGGGTGGGATGGATCATGTTTCATGGCGAAAATCTCCAGTTCACAGGTCAGGAACCTCGTTGGAGTCGCCACCGGAATTCAAGTGCGACGAAAAAGACGAATGGCGAGAACGCGCTTGTTGCTTGTTATTACGACGCCGTTCTGTAGTAGCTATCAAATTAATATCAACCTGTAAAAACTTATACGAAGCGGCGTTATTAATACGCACTTGTACAAGTTTCTTCGGCAACTAGCCGTTCGTCGCCCATTATCAAAATCAGTAAAACATTTTCGCCAGCGCCGTTATCGGAGTAGATGCCCGGTGCGATAACGGGCAACTAACGAAACGCTAACTTAGCGACTGGAGAACTGTCATGACTACAGGTAATAAAAACCCAGGTAACTTTGCCAACGATCGTGAAAAAGCATCCGAAGCAGGGAAAAAAGGTGGCCAATCGTCGGGCGGAAACTTCGCCAATGACCGTGAAAAAGCTTCCGAGGCAGGCCGCAAAGGCGGTCAAAACAGCCACGGCGGCGGCCGGAAGTCGGATTCTTGATTGACGTGGAAGGGGCAGCCTCGCTGCCCCTTCAAACCAGGCGCAGTCGATTCGCCCCGCTTGCGCTTGAATTATTCATGATTAATAACTTTCGCTTAGTTTGCGACCTGCGCCGCCTATCAGCGTAGCGGTTCCGCGGTCGACGGCAGGTGAACAAGAACCCGTTTCTTACTTGAACCGTTCACAAAGATGGGCGCGTTTCCCCCGCCAATACAGCTTGCTCGCAAGCCCCCACCTGCGGCACCAATTGGATATCGACACGTCGGTTGGCGGTACGCCCTGCTTCGGTGGCGTTGCTGGCGATCGGTTGAACGGCTGCCAACGCCTGCACTGCAAAGCAGCTGTCGGGGATATCACCCATGCGTTGCATCCAGTCGCGCACCGCCGTAGCACGGGCGTGGGATAACGCCAGATTCTGCTCGGCAGCCCCGGTCCCATCGGTGTGCCCGGCGATGACGATCAGCCGGCCCGGCTGGGCTTTGATGCCGACCAGGGCATTGATCAATACCTCGGTTGAGCCCGGTTTAAAGGTGGCGCTGCCGGCATCGAACAGCGACAGGCTGTCCAGTCGAACCGGTTCGGGCATCAGGGTTTCACTGTCTTGAGCGAGCAACCCTGTGCGCCACCCCAACCCTGCGCTCAGGGCGACGGCAAGCAGCCCGGCACCCAACCACAAGACGCGCCGTGAGCGACGCGGTTCGACTGCCGGCGGCGGTAGAAGCACCACCGGTGTCACCGAGGCGGGCGCCGTCACGCTGATGAGGCCCGGCATCGATTGGCTCTGGACAGGCTGCTGCTCCAGGCGCTGGCGCAAGTTGCCAACCTGATGGTGCAGCGCCTGCAACGTCAACAGCGGGCTGGCGAGCAGCGGCCGTAAACGCGCCTGCAAACGTGCAAGCTCCGTGTCCAGCTGAGCCAGCGCGGACCCACTGTGTGTCGTCGTCGTCATGCTGCGCAGCAGCAACTGCAGTTGTTCGAACAACCACCTCAGCAAGTCCAGCCGCACCGCTTCGGCCAACGGCCACACACGCGGCCATTCGCCGCCCAAGGCCTCAAGCAACACCACCCCCTGCGTGATGCCCTCCAGCCCACGACGCTGAGCGTGGGCCACGGTATAAAAGCATGCGGTTTGCAGCTCCGCGCCATTTTGTTCGAACAGCGCCAGGCAGCATTGCTCCACCCTGGCCCAGTCCACATCCGGGCGGGCCGGGTGGCTAAGTTTGGCCAACTCTTCGCGCAAGGCGATAAATTCGCTGAAGCCACGCGGATCACCGCCCACTCGCATTCGCATCTCAAACAACGCCGTCATCGGGTTCCCCTTGGGTATCGGCTCAAGGCTTCGACAGGTACTGCTGCCGCTTCAAATGACGCACCAGCACTTTGCCCTCGGGCGCCAGGGTGGTGCCGAAGTTCAGGTGCCGGCCATCCTTGAGTTCCGCATCCACCGCATATTCCAGATGCCCCGGCAGCGACTGTGGCCGCAGTTCGATGGCGACCGCCGCCAGCCTCGGCTCGTACTTGAGCAAGGTGGCCGTCATGGTGCCGATCAACCCATGGGCTGCCGCGGGCAGGCCTTGCAGGACCTGGCCCATGTCCGGCAGCCCGTAATCCGGCAAATGGCTGAGGGCACCGGCACGACTGTTGAGAATGCGTTGCAGGTTATCCAGCACCGACAAGGTGTGCTGGTCCTCTTCGCAGACGCGATGCAGGTCCAACTCACCGTCGAAATTTTGCAGCAGCATTTCGTACAGCGAAGGGTTGTAGTCGGTCATGGTTCAGTCCTTGGACAAGGCGCGCAGGGTCAGCCGGTTATCCCCCAGCTCGATGACCCGCGCCCGATCCGGGTCCAGGTCAGCGCGGGTCAACGTCAGGCGCCAGCTGTCGATCTGCGTATCGGGGCTGCGGAACAACGCCACCACCGTGACGAACTGCGCATCCTTGTCCATCGGCACGTTCAACTGCGCGCCCTCCTCGGGTTTCACCACCAGCGTGCGTTTGTCGAGCAATGCGCTTGCCAGCAACTGCTCGTCATCGCCCAGCAAACCGTCGTAGGTCGCCTGCTCTGCCGCTTTGTTGTCGCGCAGTTGGTAGACCCGCACCAAGGTGGGTACCGACAACGCGCGCATGTCCGTAGCATCGGTGTTCAGTGCGGTGCGCGCACTGAAATCCAGGTGCAGGGTTCTCACCTGCTTGTAGAAGATCGCCTTGGCGGTGGAGGCGGTGCCATCGGCCACGGTCTGAGTCAGGCCGCACCCGCCCAGCGCCGTGAGCATCACTAGACTAAAAACGATACGCAACATGCTGTGTTTCCCTGTGGTGAGGGTTAATCGAAAGGCCCCGGTAACGGCCCAGATTGATCGTGAGAGTGTCGTGTTCCGCCACTGGCCAGGCATTGCCACCCAAACCCAGCACGCCGGTCATGCCGAGGCGGATGGGCACGTGCCCGAGCATTGGCACCGGCAGGCTGCGCACCGGCAGTGACAACTGCAATTTGGCCGTACACCGCCAACCGAGGTACACGCGCAGCAGCACCCGCAGGTCGTTGTGCAACTGGCCACCCGGCAACCAGCCCTGGGCTTCCTGCGTGTCTTCGGTATGCAACGTCAAGCGCAGCTGGCTGTTCGCATCCAGGCCGACGCTGCCCAGCGGCGTGCCCTGGGATAAGCTCACCGGGCGCTGAAGGCTCAGGGCGGCGAGCTGTTCCAGCGCGATTTTCTGCGGCCAATGCGAGGTGACCCGCGCCTGGGTGTTGGGGGCCAGCAACTTGACCAGCGCGGCGATGCCTTCAGCGTTACGGGTGGGCAAACGCATCACGCTGAGCAGTGCCAGAAAGCGGGAAATCGGGGTGGTGATTTGCTGGGCAGTACCGGGGATGCCCAGGCCGATCAGCCCCAGCAGGCATTGTGAAGTGGCATCGGTACCGCCCGACTCAAACGTTGCCGGGTAGGAGTACTTGCGCCAGATGCGATAGAACTGGGTGAAGATCCGGTGATTGAAAATATCCAGGAAGGCTTCCAGGGCAGCATGCCCTTCCCGACGCTGCGCGATGTCATCCAGAAACACCGTTGGCATCGGCGAATCGACCCCGTACAGCCCGAGCAAACGGAGGCGTACCGTGGCCGGGCGCTGCGGGTGTGCTTGATCGGTTTCAATCGCCTTCAACTCACCGGCCGGAAAGCCCATGCCCGGATCGGGCCTAAAACGCACTGCGTCATCGGCCGGGTTTGTGGTACTGCCCAGGGGAGGATGGTCGGGCAACGCCCGTTCCAGCAACTGGCAAAAGCGGTACAGGTTGCTCTCGGCCACCTGGCCCTGCAGCGCGTCGAGCAGACCGCTGGCCTTCAGCCGGGAATACGCTGACTGTGGTTCTCGTTCCATCGCAGGCACTTTCCAGTAGGTTGCAGAATCAGCGTGAGCTGGGTGTACAAGTGAATGTCGGCATACAAGGCAAAGAAGCGATTAAGCATCTCGCCGAACAGGCTGATGTCGCCCTCCCCTGCAAAGCCATTGGCATCCAGGGTGATTTCGATATCCACCCCGCGCAGCAGGAAGCCTTTTTCGAAGCGCTGCACCAGGTGATGCCTGACTTCGGCGATCGCCGCCAGCCGGCGGCGGTTGAGCTCGCTGCCCGTCCAGTCGTACAGCGCCAGGGTGCCTCTCAGCACCTCGGCGTTGTCGAGCATCGGCAGGAAATTCGACCCCAGGTGACTGAGCACCCGCCAGTGAAAACGGTCGCGATTCGGCGGGTAGCACGGCAACGTCGGCGCACACAGGTTGCGCGCACGCACACCGACCTGGGTGGATTGCACCACGGTATCGAGCAAGGTGCTTTGCAACGCCTTGCGCGGCAATTGGCCGTGGGTGCCGGTCAAGCGCAGCGACAGGCTTTCACGTTCACGCAAACGGTCCTTGTCGAAGCCCTCGCCGCCGAGCACCAACCAGGTGTCATGCAAACCATTGACCCCGCGCTTGAGACGCGTATGGAAGTACCGTTCCGGGGCCTCGTCGCGCAGCATGCCGCCCTTGTGGCGAAAACTGGTGAACGGTACGTAGTCCTGGCGCTCGCCATTCCTCGATGCGGTAACCCGGTCCACCGAGTAGATTTCGGTATGGCCGTCCTGCAGACGCATCGGGCGCAGCAGGTAGTCGGTTTGCAACGGCGCCAGGGTCAACGGGTCCGCCTCCAGCGAGAACAAATTGATGACCGGCACGGCGTGCAAGCGGATGTGCTCGCAGCTCACGGCGAAGTTGGCCGGCCAGGGTTCGCGCAATACCACTTGCAGCTCGAACCAGGCGGTACCGGGCGCAATCTTCAATTGCTCCAGGCCACACAAGGTCACGAACATGAATTTCTCTCGGAAGCTGAAGTACTCCAACAACAGCTGGTAACCGCTGAAGGCGCTGTCACCCTTGGGCCACAGCCGGTCTTCATCGGCAAACCCCTTGGGCGCAAAATGCGCGGTCAGTGGTTCGCGCTGGGTTTGGTCGGGCCAGCGCACATACATCGCGTGTGTATTCAGGGTCAGCGCCTGATGCAAGGCGCTGGCCAGCGGCGCGTCGGCATTCAGGTACAACGGCAGGCGACTGAGGTCGATCAGGCTCCACTCCGTCAACGACCCACACGCAAAGCGCAGGCGCAGCACTGAGCGGCCATCCGCTTCAAATCCACGGCTCACCGATTCCAGCGCCAAAGGCCGCAGGGCCACGTCCTGGGTGGTGGTGTAACGGCAACGGGTGCGTTGCGGCCCGATGGGTTGCGACAGCACCTCAAAGCCCTGCGCGATCAATTCGCTGCGCTTCATCTGCGCAAGGTCGGGCATCAGCTCAACGACCGACAGCGACGGGATAGTGCGCAGGTAATGCGGCCACAACAGGCTGACCAGGCCTTCGGTCAATTCCGGCAGGTCATCGTCGAGTTTTTCGCGCAGGCGCCCCATCAGAAATGCGAAGCCTTCGAACAGGCGCTCCACATAGGGGTCCCGTGCCCCCGGTTTGTCCAGATTGAGCTGCGCCGCGCGCTCCGGGAACGCGTCTGCGAACTCTTTGCCTGCCTCGCACAGGTAGCGCATTTCGGCATCGAAATAGCGCAGTGTCAGATTGTCCATGCTCACAGAAAAAATCCTGATGTTGGAGGGTCAGCCGCAGAGCACTGCGGCGCGTACCGGATCGATGGTCACCAGTGCCGCGAGCAAGGTGTCCATGCGCCGCGCCAGGGTGGGTTTGTCGGCGTCATTGCGCTGGGCTTTGACCCGCAACAGTTTGAGCAGGCGCGCCTTGACCTCGAAATTCATTTCGGGCTCCCAGTCGGCCAAGGCTTGGCGTTGCGCCGTGGCGTCCAGTTCCGTCAGCAGGTGGATAGCCAGGTCGCTCTTGCCGTATTGCTCGGCAACACGCGCCATCAACAGGCGCAGCAGCCAGCGTTGGCGTCCGGTGTGAATGCCCGGGCGGGCGGCCAGCCAGGCCAGCGCCTGCTCCACACCGTCGCTGTCGGCCTGGGCCACCGCCTCGCCCTCCAGGGCCAGGATGTCGGTATCGTCGGTGGCCGGTGGCGTCGCGGGTATGGGTAACCATTGCTGGGGTTGGTTGCCGCTGACGTGCTGGGCGATCCACTCGCGGGTGGTCTCGTCGGCGAACGGGGTGCCGTCGCGCCAACACAGCGTTTCCAGCCCCGGCAGACGTTCAAGGAACATGCCCAGATCACGCTTGGAAATATCGGCCCAGCGGTCCTGCGGCGCGGGATGATTGCTCAGCGCCTGGTACTTGTACCACTGCAAGTCCAGCCAGAAATGGTTCACGCCCTCGGCAAAGATCCGCTCGACCTGCTCGGACAACTGCGTCCAGTTCTGCTGCAGGTACAACCGTTTGAGCTGCCCCCGATACTCGGCGCGCGGCGGCGCCAAACGCGTGTTGCAGCCGGTCTCCTGCGGAGGCGCCTGATGCACCGTGTCCCAGCGCAAGCTTTTCATCAAGCGGTGAGCGGCCAGCCAACCCAGGGGTTGCTCATGCAGATACCCGACCAGCATCCGGCCGCTGTCCAGCAGGTCCCGCCCGGACTTGATCGCCGTCGCGGGCGATGTAGCGGCCTGCGCAGTCGACTCCTGGCTGGCAGCGTTTTGGGGTACCAAGGCATCCATGCCGCCGGACTGGGCCAGTCTCGCGGACAACGCGGCGTACAGCGGGCCCAGGTCCGGACGTTGCTCCTGCGGCCACGCATCCAGCCCCCGCGCCAGCCAGGCGAGTGCGGCGGCGGTACGCTCGGCCTCGGCCTTGACCACTTCCGGGTACAGCAACAACGTGTCGAGCACCTTGCCGCCGGCCAGCCACTCCAGCGCCGTCTTGCGGCTGTTGGGACGCACGGGCAGCACGGCGTCGGTGAAGCGTTCCACCAGCGCCGCCAGCAGACTCAGGCCGTCGGCCAGGCCGACTTCGCCATCTTTATGCAAGCGCGCCCACAGGTAGTACGTGCCCACGCGCAGGTCTTTGCAGCTGTGGGTCAGCAGCTTTTTCGCCAGTTGAGCGACCTGCTCGACATCGGCGCCAGACAGCTTGTTAACCTCTTCGCGCATGCGCTGAAAGTCGTCGTCGTAGCCGGGGTCCTCGCCGACCGGAGACTGCGCGCTGATGGGTTGTAGCCAGGCTTGCCAGTGAGTGGCTTGCTCGCGGGCGACGGACAGTGCGTCGCGTTCTCCCAGGCAGCGGGTGATCAAGGTGCGCAGGCTCATTGAACGCTCCCGTTTTGCGCGTATGGGTTTTCAACGGTCTTCTCGCCGAGAAATATCTGCGTGGGCAACGTGAAATTACGCAGCTTGAGCAACGCCAGCGGTCCGGCGTCCAGCTCGGTGCGCAGGTGCCAGATCAAGTTCAAGCCGTCCGGCGCCTTGAGCACCACGCGGTAGCGGCTGTCACCGTCGTCCAACGGCGTGACCTGGGCTTTTTCCAGCAGGCGAATCAGGCCCCAGGTGCCGGAGTAATCACCGAACAGCCGTTCGCCGGTGTGTACGCTGGTCCAGCTCAAGCTCGCGCCGGGATAGTCACTACGCCCCGGCCAGTTGAAACGCTGCCAGCTTTCCTTCTGGTTGAAGTACTGGTGCTTGTCGCCGTTGA
>NZ_JASLAW010000164.1 GCF_030147005.1 Pseudomonas sp. | reverse complement strand
AAAGCGGTGTGTCAGCAGCGAATATATTGACTGAGCCACCGCCTTCGCGAGCAAGCCCGCTCCCACAATGACCGAATTCAGTCTGCAAGATTGTGAGCATTTCAGGAGTTTCCAATGGCGAAGAAGCCCAAGGCAGCCACGTTTATCAAAGACCCGCTCTGGTACAAGGACGCGGTGATTTACCAGGTGCATGTCAAATCCTACTTCGACTCCAACAACGATGGCATTGGTGATTTTCCCGGCCTGATCGCCAAGCTCGACTACATTGCCGACCTCGGCGTGAACACCATTTGGCTGCTGCCGTTTTACCCTTCGCCACGTCGCGATGATGGCTACGACATCGCCGAATACCGTGGCGTACACAGCGATTACGGCACCATGGCCGACGCCAGGCGATTCATTGCCGAAGCCCACAAGCGCGGACTGCGGGTGATTACCGAACTGGTGATCAACCACACCTCCGACCAGCACCCCTGGTTCCAGCGCGCCCGCAAGGCCAAGCCGGGTTCGGCGGCGCGGGACTTCTACGTCTGGTCGGATGACGACCAGAAATACGACGGCACGCGGATCATCTTCCTCGACACCGAAAAGTCCAACTGGACCTGGGACCCGGTGGCCGGCCAGTACTTCTGGCACCGCTTCTATTCACATCAGCCGGACCTCAACTTCGACAACCCGCAGGTCATGAAAGCCGTGCTGTCGGTGATGCGCTATTGGCTCGACCTGGGCATCGACGGCCTGCGCCTGGATGCGATTCCCTACCTGATCGAGCGTGACGGCACCAACAACGAAAACCTGCCCGAGACCCACTCGGTGCTCAAGCAGATCCGCGCCGAAATCGACGCGAATTACCCGGACCGCATGCTCCTGGCCGAAGCCAACCAATGGCCGGAAGACACGCAACTCTACTTCGGCGACCGTAAGGGCGACGACGGCGATGAGTGCCATATGGCGTTCCACTTCCCGTTGATGCCGCGCATGTACATGGCCCTGGCCCAGGAAGATCGCTTCCCCATCACCGACATCCTGCGCCAGACCCCGGAAATTCCGGCCAATTGCCAGTGGGCGATTTTCCTGCGCAACCACGATGAACTGACCCTGGAAATGGTCACCGACAAAGAACGCGACTACCTGTGGAACTACTACGCCGCCGACCGTCGCGCGCGCATCAACCTGGGCATCCGCCGACGGCTGGCGCCGCTGATGGAGCGTGATCGCCGCCGCGTGGAACTGCTCAACAGCCTGTTGCTGTCGATGCCCGGCACGCCAACCCTGTACTACGGCGATGAAATCGGCATGGGCGACAACATCTACCTGGGCGACCGCGATGGCGTGCGCACACCGATGCAATGGTCCATCGACCGCAACGGCGGTTTCTCGCGCGCCGACCCGGCCAGCCTGGTGTTGCCGCCGATCATGGATGCGCAATACGGCTATCAGTCGGTCAACGTTGAAACCCAGGCCCAGGACCCGCATTCGCTGCTGAACTGGACGCGGCGCATGCTCGCGGTGCGCAAGCAGTCCAAGGCGTTCGGCCGTGGCACCCTGAAAATGCTGTCGCCGAGCAATCGCCGAATCCTGGCGTATACCCGTGAATACACCGGGGAGGATGGCCGCACTGAAATCATCCTGTGCGTGGCCAACGTGTCGCGCAGCGCCCAGGCGGCAGAGCTGGACCTGTCGGCTTTCGCCGGGATGGTGCCGGTGGAGATGCTTGGCGGCAACGCATTCCCGCCTATCGGCCAACTGAATTTCCTGCTGACCCTGGCGCCTTATGGCTTCTATTGGTTTGTGCTGGCGGCGGAAAACCAGATGCCCAGCTGGCATGTGGAACCGGCCCAGAGCATTCCTGACTTCACGACATTGGTGTTGAAAAAACGTATGGAAGAGTTGCTGGAAGAACCCTGCCGCACCACCCTGGAACAGACTTCACTGCCGGCCTGGCTGCCCAAGCGCCGCTGGTTTGCCGGTAAGGACGCCGGCATCGACAGCGTGCATATCGCCTACGGCGTACGCTTCGGAGACGCGCAGCACCCGGTGCTGCTCAGCGAGATCGACGTCACCAGCGGGGGGCAGACCAGCCGGTATCAACTGCCGTTCGGTTTCCTCGGGGAAGACCAGCTCACCAGCGCCTTGCCCCAGCAACTGGCGTTGGCGCGGGTGCGGCGCAGCCGCCAGGTGGGTCTGGTTACCGATGCGTTCAGCCTCGAGCATTTTGTTCGCAGCGTGATCCAGGGCCTGCAAGCTGGCACCGTGCTCACTTGCAGCGAAGGTGACCTGCGCTTCGAGGCGACCCCGCACCTGGAGGCCTTGCAACTGACGGACGAATCAGCGGTGCGCTACCTGTCTGCCGAGCAGTCCAACAGCTCGGTGGTGGTGGGCGAGAGCCTGGTGCTCAAGCTGATCCGCAAAGTCAGCGCCGGTGTGCACCCGGAACTGGAGATGAGCGCCTACCTGACCGAAGCCGCTTACCCGAACATTTCCCCGCTGATGGGCTTCATGAGCCGACGCGACGCCCAGGGCCAGGACAACCTGCTGATGATCGCCCAGGGTTACCTGAGCAACCAGGGTGACGCCTGGAGCTGGACCCAGAACAATCTCGAGCGCGCCATTCGCGACGAGCTGGCCGAAGCGATTTCCGAACAGGAGCAGCACTACAACGCCCTGGGCGAGCTGGCGGACTTTGCCGGCCTGCTTGGCCAGCGTCTGGGCGAGATGCATATGGTGCTGGGCGCGCCCACCCAGAACAAAGATTTCAAACCCGAAGTGACCTCGGCCAAAGACACCCAGGCCTGGGCCAAGGACGTGGGCGCGCAGCTTGAGCGCGCCTTGCACTTGCTCAAACTAAATCAAAACCAGTTGAACCCCGCCGATCAGGCGCTGGTCAGTGAGTTACTGGCGCAGAAAAAAGCCATCGGCAGCCATGTGCAGGCGTTGGCGAAAGCCACGCTGGGCGGGTTGCGGATTCGCGTCCACGGTGACTTGCACCTGGGCCAGGTACTGGTGGTCAAGGGCGATGCCTATTTGATCGATTTTGAAGGCGAACCGGCGCGGCCGCTGCATGAACGGCGCGGCAAGCACAGCCCGTATAAAGATGTGAGTGGCGTGTTGCGCTCCTTCGATTACGCGGCGGCCATGGCCCTGAATGTGCAAGGGGTTGATCATTCGCCGGAAGCGGACGCCGCGCGTCGGCGCGTGACCGAGCGCTACCTGAGCGAAGCCCGTCAGGCATTTACCCAGGCTTATCAGACAGCGACGGCTACACTGGCGCATGACTGGCAGGATGCCAAAGGCCAGGACGCCGCGCTGACATTGTTCAGCCTGGAGAAGGCCGCGTATGAAGTGGCCTACGAAGCGGAAAATCGCCCGAGCTGGTTGCCGGTGCCCTTGCAAGGGTTGCACGGTTTGCTCAGCGGGCTTACACCTGAATCGAAAACTGCACGCGGTGGGGAGACGTCATGAGTTTTACGCATAGAGAACCGCTGCAGCCCAAGTTGACTGCAATGCCGGCGTCCAAGGACGTCGAAGCGCTGGTGCGCGCCGAGCACCACGATCCATTCTCGATACTTGGGCCGCACGATGATGAGCAGGGCGGGCAATTTATCCGCGCGTTCCTGCCGGAGGCCTTGAGTGTCCAGGTGCTGGCGCGTGACAGTGGCGAGCCGATCGGCAGCCTCGACGCGACACAGGTGCCGGGACTGTTCGTCGGGCACATGCGCACGCGTCAGGATTACCTGCTGAAGATCCAGTGGGCGGGCGGCGAGCAGATCACCGAAGACCCGTACAGCTTCAGCCAATTGCTCCTCGGTGAAATGGACCTGTACCTGTTTGCCGAAGGCAACCACCGTGACCTGGGCAATTGCCTGGGCGCTCAGGTGACAACGGTGGATGGCGTGCAAGGCGTACGTTTTGCCGTGTGGGCGCCGAATGCCCGGCGCGTCTCGGTGGTGGGCGACTTCAACATCTGGGACGGCCGCCGTCACCCGATGCGCCTGCGCCATCCTTCGGGCGTGTGGGAGATCTTTATCCCGCGCCTGCAACCGGGCGCAGCCTACAAGTACGAAATTCTCGGTGCCCACGGCATCCTGCCGCTCAAGGCTGACCCGATGGCCCTGGCCACCCAGCTGCCGCCGGACACCGCCTCGAAAGTCGCGCCGCCGTTGCAGGTGGACTGGCAGGACCATGAGTGGATGCAGGCGCGTGGTGACAAGCAGAAAGCCAACGCGCCCCTGTCGATCTATGAGCTGCACGTCGGTTCCTGGCAATGTGAGCTCGACGAGGCCGGGGAGGTGTCACGCCAATACGGCTGGCGCGAACTGGCCGAGCGGCTGATCCCGTATGTGCAGCAACTGGGCTTCACGCACATCGAACTGATGCCGATCATGGAGCATCCTTTCGGCGGTTCCTGGGGTTATCAAGCCTTGTCCCAGTTTGCGCCGAGCGCACGCTTCGGCTCGCCGGAAGATTTCGCGTATTTCGTTGACGCCTGCCACCGGGCGGATATCGGCGTGATCCTCGACTGGGTGCCGGCGCATTTCCCGACCGACGCCCACGGCCTGGCGCAATTCGACGGCACCGCGCTGTACGAATACGCCAACCCGCTGGAGGGTTTCCACCAGGATTGGGACACGCTGATCTACAACCTGGGCCGCACCGAAGTGCACGGTTTCATGCTCGCTTCGGCGCTGCACTGGCTCAAGCACTTTCACGTCGACGGTTTGCGCGTGGATGCGGTGGCCTCGATGCTGTATCGCGACTATTCACGCAAAGCCGGTGAATGGGTGCCCAACCGCCACGGTGGCCGGGAGAACCTGGAAGCCATCGATTTTCTGCGCCACTTGAACGACGTGGTTGCGCTGGAAGCGCCGGGCGCGCTGGTGATCGCCGAGGAATCCACCGCGTGGCCTGGGGTGAGCCAAAGCACCCAGCAAGGCGGCCTGGGGTTCAACTACAAGTGGAACATGGGCTGGATGCATGACTCGCTGCATTACATCCAGCAGGACCCGGTGTACCGCGCCCATCACCACAACGAGCTGAGCTTCGGCCTGGTGTATGCCTGGTCCGAGCGGTTTATCCTGCCGATCTCCCATGATGAAGTGGTGCACGGCAAACATTCGCTGATCGACAAGATGCCGGGCGACCGCTGGCAGAAATTCGCCAACCTGCGCGCCTACTTGAGTTTCATGTGGATGCACCCCGGCAAGAAGCTGCTGTTCATGGGCTGCGAGTTCGGCCAGTGGCGCGAATGGAACCACGACCAGCAACTGGACTGGTACCTGCTGCAATACCCCGAGCACCGTGGGGTGCAGAAGCTGGTGGGCGACTTGAACCGCTTGTACCGCGAAGAACCTGCGCTGCACGAGCAGGATGACGCGCCTCAGGGCTTCCAGTGGCTGATTGGTGACGACGCCATCAACAGCGTCTATGCCTGGCTACGCTGGAGCAAGGACAGCAAGCCGGTACTGGTAGTCGCCAACTTCACTCCGGTGCCGCGTCAGGCATACGCCGTCGGCGTACCGTTTGCCGGGCGCTGGAGCGAAGTGATCAACAGTGACGCCGACATGTATGCCGGGTCCAACTTCGGTAATGGCGGCGCGGTGCAGACCGTGGACGAACCCCGCCACGGGCAACCAGTGTCGCTGTCGTTGAACCTGCCACCGTTGGGTGTGTTGATTCTGCGGCCAGAGGAGGGTTAAACCCTCCTGCGTGGCACTTATGGCTTAACGGGCAGCGCCGATCAGGCGCTGTACCGTGCCAGGGTGCCTTTTTGCAGTCAGCTTGCCGTGGCGGTTTGATCCTTGGCCATGGCCTTGGTCAATGCCCGCGCGACCTGTTCGGCGGAGTAGGGTTTGGCGAGGAACTCAAAGCCCTCATAGCCACTGTCCGCCAATTCTTCGCTATAGCCCGAGACAAGCACCACCGGCAGCTCCGCCCGGCGCTGGCGCAAGAGTTTGGCCATCGCCACACCGGTCATCCCTGGCATCACCACATCCGAGAACACCGCGTCGAAGGCCAACGCATCGTCGCCGGCGAGCGCGAGCGCCTGTTCGGCAGAAGTGGCCCAGGTCGTCTGGTAACCCAGGTCCTTGAGAATCTGGCTGGCGAAGCGCCCTACATCAACGTTGTCTTCAACGATCAGCACATGCCGTTGGGCTGCGTCCAGCGGTGGTGGAAGGTCCGGTTGTTCTTCCGGCTGCGGCGCCCATTCGCCTTCCACTTGGGGCAGGTACAGGGTGAACGTCGTGCCTTGCCCAAGGGTGCTGGCCACATCGATATTGCCGCCCGATTGCTTGGCGAAGCCGAACACTTGCGACAAACCCAGCCCGGTGCCCTTGCCGACGGCCTTGGTGGTGAAGAACGGTTCGAAGATACGCTCGAAGGCTTCGCTTGGAATACCGCTGCCGGTGTCGGCCAGGGAAATGCAGACATAGGGCTGGCGCGACTCGGCATCGCCGCGAATGGGCGGCAATGGCTGCTGCCCGGCGACGTTGATGGTCAGGGTGCCCTGGCCACCCATCGCGTCGCGCGCATTGAGGGCAATGTTGATCAATGCGGTTTCGAACTGGCTGGGATCGATGCGCGCATAGCATGGCTGGTCGGGTAATTGCACCCGCACATGAATGCGCGCGCCGGTGACGCTCTCGAGCATGTCGCCGATGTTCCGCACCCGTTGGCCGACATCGAAGACCTGCGGGTTCAGCGGCTGGCGGCGGGCAAAGGCGAGCAATTGACTGGTGAGCTTGCTGGCCCGCTCGACGGTATCGGACACCGCCCACATGTAGCGTTGCCGGCGTTCTTCCGACAGCCCCGGCCGGCGCAGGAAATCCACGGATGAGCGGATGATCGTCAGCAGGTTGTTGAAGTCATGGGCGACGCCGCCGGTCAGTTGGCCTATGGCTTCAAGCTTTTGTGACTGGCGCAGCGCGGCTTCGGCCTGGGCAAGGGCGCGGGTGCGTTCTTCCACGCGCTGTTCCAGGGTCGCATTGAGTTCGGTATAGGCCGCCAGGCCCTCACGCACGGCGGCATCGGCGCGTACGCGTTCGATGTGCGCCCAGGAGCGTTCGGTGACTTCGCCCAACAGCGCCAGGTCATAGGAAGACCAGTAGCGGGGCTGTTTGTCGTGCACCGCCATCAGTGCGATGAGACGCCCGTCTTTGATCAAGGGCATACAGAGGGTCGCCGTTACACCCAGTGCCTGGAAATTCGCGGCTTCATGGGCCGGCAACTCGAGCAGGTTATTGCAGATCACCAAGGGCTCGCCGGCGCGCAGGCAGCTCACCGCGCGCTCACCGAACGACTGCAGGTTGTAACAGCCAATGATGCTTGGCGAACCTTGCGCCGACCAGTCGCCGCGAATGGTAAAGCCGTCTTGATCGTCTTCCATGTCGGCGTAGGCGCAAATCGACGCTTGCAGGCGTTCGGCCAACAAGCGAGTGGTCGAGTTCATGATCGCTTCGGCGTCGGTGGCAGTGGCCACGCTGCTGCCGATGGCGTCCAGCACTTCCAGGCGCCGGGTGAGAAAAACTGTGGGAGTGGTCTCGGTCACGGTATCGAGGAACCCGACCACCTCACCTTGCGCATCGCGGATCGGGCTGTAGCAAAAGGTGAAAAACGCTTGTTCGGGCGCCTCGTTACGCTGGATCACCAGCGGAAAGTTCTCGATGTAGGTGGCCTGCCCGGCGAAAGCGGTGTCGGCAATCGGGCAGATGTCATCCCATACCTCGTGCCACACCTCGCTGAACGGGCGCCCCAGGGCGTCGGGCTTGTTACCCAGGATCGGCACGAATGCATCGTTATAGAGGGTGATCAACTGCGGGCCCCAGACAATGGCCTGGGGAAAGCTGGAGGCCAGGCACAGCGCAACGGTGGTCTTCAATACGTCCGGCCAGTGTTCAAGCGGCCCCAGGGGCGAATTGGCCCAGTCATGCCGACGAACCCGCTCTGCCATTTCGCTGCTGCCTTGCAGCCAGTTCATTATTGGGTTCACACCTTGCTCGCTACGCGTAGTTAAGCCTTCAAGAGGTCAGACAGTTTAGCTACAGACCGGAATGACCTCATTCAGTTCAGCACGCTCACCTCCTGGATAGCGCGTTGAATTCATTGTCTATTTGGCGGGCCGAGCGGCCGCAGGTTTGGGCCTCGGCCTTTTTTTATGGGTTGCCGAACAGCCCCGTCCAATAAATGCCTGCATCGCTTTTTGGGTCCATCGCGTAGGACGCGCCCAGTTCACGAAATTGCGGGTTCATCAGGTTGGCGCAATGGCCGGGGCTGGCGAGCCAACCGTCGAGCACTTTGCGCGGGGTATCGAGGCCGGCGGCGATGTTTTCGCCGATGTTCTTCGCTATGTACCCGGCCAGCTCGGCGCGGTCGCCGGGGGTACGGCCGTCGTGGTCCAGGTGATCGAAAAAGTTGCCGTTGGCCATGTTGCGGGTATGGCTGTTGGCGGCGCCGGCCAGGTCGTCATTCCACGACAGCGGCGTGGTTGCGCTGAACGCCTGGGTGCCGCACTCGCGCGGTTGGGCGCGGGCGGCGTTGATCAGGTCGAGCAGTTTCCTGCCTTCGGTCTGCCAGTCGCCCAGGCCACTGGTCAGCAGCGGGCGCGCCAGCACGATACGCCAGTCCTGGCCGCTGTTGCTCACGCCGATATCGACGAATTGCGGGTCGAGCACCACGCGACAGAAGCTTTCACGCACCGCTTTCATGGCGGCTTCGGCATCCTTGGGCCCGGACAGGCTGATGGCCTGCACGTTGACCATCGGGTACGCGGCGCGCGCGAGGGACTGCTGCAAATCGCCGACATTGGTCGCCGGCAGCACCAGCCGTGTATCACTGGCCAGCGGTGGCAACTCCTGTGAGCCTTGGTCGCCGCAGCGCTGCACCTGGCTGCGGTATTGGTTGATCTGTTGCACCAACTGACTTTCTTCATTCGCCATCGCACTGGCGCAGAACACCGTACTGGCGGCCAGCGTCGTAAGACCCATCATCAATGACAGAACGCGCATGGACGTTACCCTTGAGCTTGAAAGTGCTCATGATGCGCGATCCGGGTGCACGCATGCACCCGTTGGTCCGAACTTTTTTCACTCAATTATTGAGCATCTGGGTAGACGACCCCGGCTACACGTCGCGCAACAGGTACAATTGCCACTGCCTTGACGCGAAACCCCAGGAACTTGCATGTTCAGCCTTACCCGCTACACCACGCCGTGCCCCGAACCGATCAACAGCCAGATCCTGCAAATGGTGGTCGACAACCTCACCGACATCAGCAGCGTGGCACTGGCGCCAAGTAACTTGCTCTACAACATTTACCAGTACGCCATCGGTTTTGAGGTGCACCTGTACCTGGAGGCGCTGGACGGGTCGAAGGGCATCAGCGTTGAGCTGGTCGTGGCGATGCGGGATGAGACCGTCATCGGCTTTTGTCTGTATCTACCGGTGAAGGGCGACCCTCAAGCGTGCGGCGTGGCATTTATGGCGGTGCACTCGGGTTCCAGGCGCCAAGGTGTGGCCCGGGCCATGCTGGGTGACGTGCTGGCGCGCTATCCCCATGCGGAGCTGGCGTGTTCGGTCGAGAAGGTCCCGGCATTCGAAGCCATGGGCTTTAACGTGCGCGGCGCGCGTGGCACGCAAGTGCTGATGAATACGCGGAACTACGGCACCGACGGGCTGATGGGCGTGCTGGATGTGGCCGCTATCTACAGCTCACTGGAGGTACGGCAGATTCATACCTACCTGCTGCAAAAGCACGGCAAGCGCGCGATGGTGGACGCGGAAAAACAGCGCGATCGGCACCTGGACCAATTGACGCGCAAGGTGCAGATGTTCGTGAGCGAGCGTTTGGCCTGAGTCATCGACGATAGGCCGCAGCCCGCCCCTGAATTCAAGCGCCGCGCTTGACCATCGCCAGTATGGTCGCCAGCAATTCCTGCTGCGCTTCTTCGCGGCTGATTTCCGCACTTGCTGCCGCGTGAGACAAGGCTTCCGCAGCCCCCAGCATGCCCCTCAGGCCCGCCTGGGACAGCCTGCCACCCGGCGCGAACGGCGCGAGGGCATCGCGGCATTTGTCGAGGAAGATCGCTTCGTACTTGCGCTTGAGCGCCTCCAACTCCGGCGAGCCGCTCAGTGCCGCCGTTACCCCCGGAATCTCGCGACCCTGCAGCAGCACGCAATCCACGTAGGACGACGCGATCACCCATGCACGGTCTTCTAGGGTCGCGCCACTGGCGTCGATAGCGTCGACAAACACTTGGTTCTGGCGCCCATCGAAATCTTCATACAGCGCGGCCAACAAGCCCGACCGCGTGACGAAATGGTCGTAGACCACCGGTTTTGTCACGCCCGCCAGCTCGGCCAGGCGGCCCAGTGTCAGGGCATCGGTACCTTCTTCGCGCACCAGTTGCCAGGCTGTTTCCAATAACTGGCGCAGACGCTCTTCACGCGAAAGGCGCCGACGGGGGACGGGGGAGTGTTCGCTTGACATCGTTATATACCAAAAGTAACTTATGGGCAGTAACTTACTAAAAGTAGCTTAAGCCCAAAGGGACACAATGTCATGCACGCACTCATCGTTGTTGCTCATCACGACCCGCGTTCTCTCACTCACAGCGTGGCCGAGCAGGTCGGCGCCGGTTTGAGCGCATCCGGCCACACCTTTGAAATCGCCGACCTGGCGGGCGAAGGCTTCGACCCGCGCTACACCGCCGCCGACCACCGGGTGCACCGCACCCGCGCAACGCCGCCGGCGGATGTACTTGCCGAACAGGCACGCATCGATCGCGCCGACGCATTGGTGGTGGTGTTCCCGATCTACTGGTGGTCTATGCCGGCGTTGCTCAAGGGTTGGATCGACCGTGTTTTCGTCAATGGCTGGGCGATCGATTACGGCCCTGACATTCCGATGGCCAAGAAGCTGCGGCACTTGAAGGTGCATCTGCTGGCCCTGGGCGGCGCGGATGCAAGCGCGTTTGACCGGCACGGTTATGCCAAGGCCATGCGCACGCAGATCGATTACGGGATCTTTGACTATTGCGGCGCCCAGGTACTGACCTCGCAGCTGCTGCTGGAGTCGGAAGGCGACAGTGCCCAGGCGCATTTGCACAAGGCCAGGGCGGTCGGGCAGGGGGTGTTTGAACGCGAGACGGTAGCGCAGTGATTCAACCGTCGCGAAACAGGTCGTGGGCATCCAGCAGGCGGTAGGCAATCTCGGGCTGTTTCTCCAGACCGCGACGAATCGCGGCCGGAATCGATTGCCGGGTTTTACGACACAGGCCGGGCAGGTCGTCGATAACGATCTGGATCCCGCGCATGCTCTTGACCTCGGTGTGGCCCGGCGCGATATGCAGGCGAATGCCCAACTGCTCATACATCCGCTGCTGCATATGCTCCAGGTCTTGCAGGCTTTTTAGGTTTTCCAGGCGCTCGAGCAGGCGTTTTTCTTCCTGGCGTGTCAGGTTGAGAATCCGCAGGTCAGCGCCGGGAGCCTCCAGCAAGCGTTCGCGCTCGCAGACGCAAGCGCCGGGTGGGCAGGGTTGGCGAATGGTCATGTGCATGCCCTCCTAACCTGCGCCTTCGCCTTAGTAGCTGAGCGTTACGCCCAGGCTCTCCAGGGCGTTCCAGTACCCAGGATAGGTCTTGGCCACGCAGTCCGGGTCTTGAATCCGAATGCCCGAGACTTTCAGGCCGGCCAGGGCAAAGCACATGGCGATGCGGTGGTCGGCATGGGTGTCGATCGATGCGTTGCACGCCGTGCCGGCCAAGGCCGGGTCGGCGGCCACCAGCAGATCGTCGCCCTCGATGGTGGCCAGGCCCGGACGGATTTCGTTGAGGCCGTCGTGCAGCGCCTGCACGCGATCACATTCCTTGACGCGCAGGTTGGCCAGTTCAGTGAAGCGCACCGGGGTGTTGTTGAAGGCGGCAAGCACCGCCAGCGTCGGGATGGCGTCCTGCATTTGCGAGCCCACCACCGTGGCCTGCATATTCGGGAACTGCGCGATCACGGCTTGGGCCTTGGCGTCCGGCTGGGTGAAATCCTGGGCGGCGACACCGATGTCGATACGGCCTGCGGTCAACACTTCTGCGGCCCACAGGTAGGTGGCCGCGGAGGCGTCGGGCTCGATCAGGTAATCATGGGCGCTATAGCCGGTCGGGGCCACGCGCCAGGTGGTGTCGTTGACGGCTTCAACCTGGGCGCCGAAGGCTCGCATGCAGTCCAGCGTCAGGTCCACATAGCCACGGGCGCCGATGTCCTTGCCGGTCAATGCGACTTCAATCGGGGCTTCGCCTGCCGCCGCGAGCATCAGCAGCGCCGATACATACTGGCTGGACAGGCCGCCATCGATCTCGAAGCGCCTGGCCTGGACCTTGCCCACGCCGTGCACGGTCACGGGCGGGCAGCCGGTCGGGCTGTCGACCTGGATGCCGTTCTGGCGAAGGGTGTCCAGCAGTGGCCCGATCGGGCGCTTTTGCATGTAGTGGTCGCCGTCCAGCACCACGGTGCCTTGCACGGTAGCCACGGCGGCGGTGAGAAAGCGCATGGCGGTGCCGGCATTGCCGAGGAACAGCGGCTGCGCCGGCCATTGCAGTTTGCCCTGGCCGGTGACGACGAAGGTGGTGTCGTCCGGCTCATCGATGGTCACGCCCATCTGCCGCAGGGCCACCGACATGTGGCGGGTGTCATCGCTCTTCAGGGCGCCGCTCAAGCGACTGGTGCCGTTGGCCAGGGCCGCCAGCAGCAGGGCGCGGTTGGTAATGGATTTGGAGCCGGGGGGCGCGACCTTGCCATTGAGAGGAAAGTTGGGCGGTGTAACGGTCACGGTTTTCTGCGAACTCAAGGGACAAGGCTCCTGATCAAGGCGAGGTGGCATGGAGTGGCCGACGGGGCGGACCCGAATAATCGGCCAAAGGTGCGGTGCTTGTCGAGATTTAGCGCTGGCTCAGCCAGTAATCGTGCAGCGCCCGCGCCGCCGGTTCGATGTCGTTGACCTGTTGCTGATGGGCCTGCACATCCAGGTCCGCCGGCAAGTCGAAGTTATCCTGCTCGGCACACCAGGAGATTTTCTCGAACTGCGCGGCCAGTTCGGCGGGCAGTGCTGGCCAGTTGCCGATGGCGGCACCCCGGATATACCCGAAGCACCATTCTTCGGCCAGGGTCACGACCTGGCCCTGGTGTTCCTTCTGATCGAAATGCGCCTTGAAACCCTGGGAATCGCTGGCCAGTTGCGCCGCCAGCGTGTTCAGGTGGCGCACGCACACATCGAGGAACTGCTGAGCCTGCTCAGCACTTTCCCAGGCCGGATTCTGCCCGCCAAAGATTGCCGGAAACCACTCGGCGATATCCACCTGGGTCGGGCTGGACACCAGCGCGGTGAAGTAGCCGTCGAGTTCGGCCAGGTTCAGCACCGAATGGTCGTCGCCGTATTTGAGCAGGGTTTCATCGATCAGGTCGAAATCGGCGGGGGTGAGGGGCTGGGCGTGCATGGGCATATCCTTCAAACGTCGAACGCCGTGGATCAGGCGGCTTAAAGCGCGAAGGATGGCGCGTGCGCCGGGTTTTATCCAGCGGATTTTCCGCCACCGTTGCCAGTCCCGCTTTTGGCCGATGCGCCGTCGCTGACCCTTGTTATAGTTCGGGCCTTATCAGTTGCCAGTCAGGGATCACTGCCATGTCCGAATACCAAGCTTTCGTCGTCGAACTCAACGGCAACGTTGCCCATGTGCAGATCAATCGCCCGGAAAAGATCAACGCGATGAACGCGGCGTTCTGGAGCGAAATCATCGATATCTTCCAATGGGTCGAAGACACCGATGCCGTGCGCGCCGTGGTGCTCAGCGGTGCCGGCAAGCACTTTTCCTCCGGCATCGACCTGATGTTGCTGGCCTCGGTGGCCAATGAGCTAGGCAAAGACGTGGGCCGCAATGCGCGCCTGCTGCGGCGCAAGATCCTCGAACTGCAGGCCTCGTTCAATGCCGTCGACAATTGCCGCAAGCCGGTTCTGGCCGCGATCCAGGGCTATTGCCTCGGCGGCGCCATTGACCTGATCAGCGCCTGTGACATGCGCTACGCCGCCGAGGACGCGCAGTTCTCGATCAAGGAAATCGACATCGGCATGGCCGCCGACGTCGGCACTCTGCAACGCCTGCCGCGCATCGTCGGTGACGGTATGTTGCGCGAACTGGCCTACACCGGCCGTCAGTTCGGCGCTGAAGAAGCGCGCAGCATCGGCCTGGTCAATCGCGTGTATGCCGACCAGGCCAGCCTGTTGGCCGGCGTTATGGCCATTGCCCATGAAATCGCCGCCAAGTCGCCGATTGCCGTCACCGGCACCAAAGCCATGATCAGCTATATGCGCGACCACAGTATCAATGACGGCCTGGAATACGTTGCCACCTGGAACTCGGCTATGTTGCAATCCAACGACCTGCGCGTGGCCATCGCGGCCCATATGAGCAAACAGACACCCGAATTCTTGGATTGATTGATATGACCCCAGGCTGGATTACCACAACGCTGCTGGACAACGACGCCGCCGGCGGCTGGGCCGTCGCCCGCAGCCGCGACGGCTTTTTGCACGATGCCAACGGGCCCCTGTTTCCCCGGGAGTGGCTCAAGCGCCAGGACCTGTCGGTGTTTGCCGAACACGGCATCGGCCACCTCGACGGCGAACCGGTGTACTTGCTGGAGCTCAACGGCGCTGACGACGTGCCGGGTTGCAGCTGGCAGGGCTTGCGCGGTTTTATGCTGCAGGGCGATCACACCCTGTACAAAGTGTTGGGTTATGCCGCGCAGATCGGTACCTGGGCGCGGGAACATCGGTTCTGCGGCAGTTGCGGCCAGGCCATGGTGCAGGTGCCACGGGAGCGCGCTATGCACTGCCAACCCTGCGACCTGCGCAGCTACCCACGGATTTCGCCGAGCATGATCGTGCTGGTGACCCGTGGCGACGAGGTGCTGCTGGCGCGTTCGCCACGCTTTGTCAGCGGTGTCTACAGCACCCTGGCCGGCTTTGCCGAGCCGGGTGAATCGGCCGAAGACTGCCTGATCCGCGAAGTGCGCGAAGAAGTGCAGATCGAGGTAAAGAACCTGCAATACATGGGCAGCCAGTGCTGGCCGTTCCCGCATTCGATGATGCTGGGCTTCCATGCCGAATATGCCGGTGGCGAGATCGTGCCCCAGGCCGACGAGATCGAAGACGCGCAGTGGTTCAGCATCCACGACCTGCCGCCGTTGCCGGCGTCACGCTCGATTGCGCGTTACCTGATCGACCTCTATGTGGCGCGTCGCTTAGGCCACGCTGAACCAGTGCTGCCAGGCTAGGCGCACTGTCAGGCCCAGCACCACGGTGATGAACACCGGGCGAATGAATTTGGCGCCGCCGCTGATTGCGCTGCGCGCGCCAAAGAACGCACCACCCATCACCGAGATGCCCATCGCCAGGCCGACGATCCAGTCCACCGATCCGTTGATGATAAACACGCTCAGCGCCGCCGCGTTGCTGACGAAGTTCATGCTGCGCGCCACGCCGCTGGCTTTCACCAGATCGATCGGGTGCAGCAGCATGGTGCTCACGGTCCAGAACGCCCCGGTTCCCGGCCCGGCCACGCCATCGTAGAAACCCAGGCCGAAGCCCTGGGTGGCCTGCCATTTCTTCTTGATCGGGGCCTCGGCGTCCAGCGGCGCCTTGGGGGTGCCGCCGAACAGCAGGTACACGCCGCAGGCGAAGACGATCACCGGCAGCATTTTGTTCAGGGTTTCGGCGGGCAAATAGTGCGCAACCACGGCGCCGGCCAGCGCGCCGATCAACGTACCGACGATGGCATGCACCCACTGGCGCGGGTGGAACAGCTTGCGGCGGTAGAAGGTGAAGCTGGCGGTGGCCGAGCCGAAGGTGGAACTGAGTTTATTGGTACCCAGCACCAGGTGCGGCGGCATGCCGGCCGTCAGCAGGGCGGGGGTGGTGAGCAAGCCACCGCCGCCGGCGATGGCATCGATGAAACCGGCGATAAACGCCACGACGGCGAGAATGGCGAGGGTGGTCAGGTCAACGCTGAGTTCGAAGGGCATGGGCAGGGCTTATTGTTGGGTGGCCACAGAAGGCCGCCATCTTACCTGCCCGATCTGTGCAGCACTACCTGCGGGAGCGGGCCTGTTCGTGAAAGCGCTGGGCCGGTGACAGATTTATCGACTGACCCTCTGCGCCTTCTCGAGCAAGCCCGCTCCCGCATTTTGAACCGTACCTACCTGCTTACTTGTGGGTTCCCATCCACTCCAGCGCCGTGCGCCAGATGCAAATGCCCAGGAAGTACGCCGACATCAACGACCACAGCCCGAACGTCCATGGGTTGGTGTTCGGGTAATCCGCCACCATCAAAAAGCTGCACAGCAACCAGATGGTGGTCACCGCGATATTGATCGGCATGAAGCGCTTGACCCGGAACGGGTGCAGGAATTTCATCGGCGTCACGGTCAGCAGTGCCAGGCCGATCACGGTCAGCAGAGTGACCCAGGCGTCCGGCTGGATGATGTACACACACAGGGCCACCACATTCCATGCCGCCGGGAAGCCGACGAAATAGTTGTCCTTGCTCTTCATGTTGACATTGCAGAAGCAGAACAGCGACGACACCAGGATCACCGACACTGCAAACAAGTGGGTAAATTCCGGCAGGTCGATATAGCGGTAGATGAACAGTGCGGGGATGAACACGTAGGTGAGGTAATCGATCACCAGGTCCAATACCGAGCCGTCAAAACTGGGCAATACCGTACTGACGTTGAGCCGTCGCGCCAGGGAGCCGTCGACGCCATCCACCACCAGTGCCAGGCCCAGCCACAGCAGGCAGGCCTTGGGCGAATTTTCCAGCAGCGCCAGGGTGGCCAAAAATGCCAACACCACGCCGGTGGCGGTGAAGCCGTGGGCGCCCCAGGCTTTGATTCTGGCTACATGCAGGGTCGATATCACGGGCGGTTCTCCAAAGGGTCAAACAGGGCAGCCGACAGCGTAACGCCGTCGAGTCTGGCCGGGGAATGCAGGTATCGACCGGGAAGTCAGGGATAAGGTTCACCGCCCGGCGTATGGCTTAGCGTACCAAGCGTAGGACATTTCGGCATCAACCCTGGCGAAACACCAAGGCCTTCAACCCACTTTGCGGGTCGATATCCGGGAATTCAGGTGGGTTTTCCAGGCGTTCTACAAAGCGCAGGCCCGGTGCTTCGTGGGTGACGCCGTCGATCAGGAAGTATTCGCCAAAGGCCGGGTCGTTCATGCATGCCAGCACTGTGCCCTGGGCCGTGAGCAAATCCGGCAGGCGCCGCAGCACGCGCTGATAGTCCTTGGTCAGCAGGAAGCTGCCTTTCTGGAAGGAGGGCGGGTCGATGATCACCAGGTCATAGGGGCCGCTGTTGGTGACCTTGGCCCACGACTTGAACAGGTCGTGGCCCAGAAAAGTCACCTTGCTCAAGTCATGACCATTTAGGCGATGGTTATCACGGCCGCGACTCAGCGCGCCACGGGCCATGTCGAGGTTCACCACATGGTCGGCACCGCCTTCGATGGCGGCCACGGAGAACCCGCAGGTGTAGGCAAACAGGTTGAGCACGTGCTGGCCCTTGGCCTGCGCCCGTACCCAGTTACGCCCGTAGCGCATGTCGAGGAACAAGCCGCTGTTCTGCTTTTTACCCAGGTCGATCAGGTAACGCAGGCCGCCTTCGGTGATGGTCAGCTCGTCGATGGCGTCGCCCATCAGCCACTCGGTGGTGCTTTGCGGCAAGTAGCGGTGTTGCAGCGCCACGGTACGGACGCCGAAGCCGGCCCAGTCGATCTGCATCAACTGGTGCTTCAAGGCTTCCAGATGCTCGGTTTCCTTGAACAGGGCCACCAGCACCACGCCTTGCAGCCAGTCTACCGTCAACTGCTCCAGGCCCGGCCAGCAGCGCCCACGCCCGTGGAACAGGCGCCGGGTTTCAGCGGGGGCGCTGGCCAGGGCGGTGAGCAGGTGGGCGTGCAGGGTAGCGAGTGCGTCTGGGGTCATCGGTGAGCGTCGGTCGTTGAGCGGGCGGCATTTTAACCACAATTGTGCGTCAGAGCGTGGCGATCAGGGCTGGGCCAAAGGTTTCGCGCAGAAAAACCGGCGCGATGTAGCGTTGGTAATGGGCTTCGGACAGCAGGAAAAATTCTCGGTCAATCCCATCGCGCAAATCGGTGAGGTTACGTTCACGAAACTCCGGTAGCAACGCCAGCCCATAGGCGTCCAGCTTTGACATCACCCGAGCGCCCCGCGCAATCAGCTGGTACGCCCAGCAATACGGCGACTGTTGCGG
Source organism: Pseudomonas sp. (assembly GCF_030147005.1). Taxonomy (GTDB): domain Bacteria; phylum Pseudomonadota; class Gammaproteobacteria; order Pseudomonadales; family Pseudomonadaceae; genus Aquipseudomonas. The sequence goes on along the minus strand of NZ_JASLAW010000164.1, from coordinate 1,481 downwards.
CATGAAGCGAATCTTGCGGTCTTCCAGCTGTTGGCGCAGACGCTGTGGGTCGAAGACTTCCAGCTTGCTGGTCATGACCTGCACCAGCAACTGCTCCAGGCGCAGCCATACCGCGTGTTTTTCCTCGGCGCTATAGCCGTTCCACTGGATCACTTCATGGTGATAGCGCTTGCAGCCCCGGCAGACCAGGTCACCGTAGACGGTGGAACACAGGCCTACACAGGGCGTCTTGATGGTTTGATTGGGCATAAAGGCTTGTACGAAAGTCTATGAAACAGTGCAGACCCCCTGTGGAAGCGGGCTTGCTCGCGAAGAGGGCGTGTCAATCGCCCGATGTATCAACTGACACACCGCCTTCGCGAGCAAGCCCGCTCTCACAAATGGGATTGCGTTGTGGGTCAGTCCCAGCTCAGGGCGCCGCCGGTCTGGTACTCGATTACGCGAGTCTCGAAGAAATTCTTTTCTTTCTTCAAGTCCATGATCTCGCTCATCCACGGGAACGGATTCGTCGTCCCTGGGTACTCTTCCTTCAAACCAATCTGCGACAAACGACGATTCGCGATGAACTTGAGGTAATCCTCCATCATCGCCGCATTCATGCCGAGAACACCGCGGGGCATGGTGTCGCGCGCGTATTCAATCTCCAACTGCGTCCCCTGCAGAATCATCTGGGTCGCTTCTTCCTTCATCTCGGCATCCCACAAGTGCGGGTTTTCGATTTTGATCTGGTTGATCACATCGATACCGAAGTTCAAGTGCATCGACTCATCGCGCAGTATGTACTGGAACTGTTCGGCCACGCCGGTCATTTTGTTGCGGCGGCCCATGGACAGGATTTGGGTGAAGCCGCAGTAGAAGAAGATGCCTTCCAATACGCAGTAGTAGGCGACCAGGTTGCGCAGCAGCTCTTTGTCGGTGTCGACGGTGCCGGTTTCGAACTTCGGATCAGAGATGGAACGGGTGTATTTGAGGCCCCAGGCTGCCTTTTTGGCGACCGATGGAATCTCGTGGTACATGTTGAAGATCTCGCCTTCATCCATGGCCAGGGATTCGATGCAGTACTGGTAGGCGTGGGTGTGGATCGCTTCTTCGAAGGCCTGGCGCAGGATGTACTGGCGGCACTCCGGGTTGGTGATCAGGCGGTATACGGCCAGCACCAGGTTGTTGGCGACCAGGGAGTCGGCGGTGGAGAAGAAGCCGAGGTTGCGCATGACGATGCGGCGTTCGTCGTCGGTCAGGCCTTCGGGGGTTTTCCACAGGGCGATGTCGGCGGTCATGTTGACCTCTTGCGGCATCCAGTGGTTGGCGCAGCCGTCGAGGTATTTTTGCCAGGCCCAGTCGTACTTGAAGGGCACGAGTTGGTTGAGGTCGGCGCGGCAGTTGATCATGCGTTTTTCGTCAACGGCGACGCGGGCGGAGGCGCCTTCGAGTTCGGCGAGGCCTTCGGCGACGTCGAGTTTGTCCAGCTCGGCCTTGGCGCG
>NZ_JASLAW010000140.1 GCF_030147005.1 Pseudomonas sp. | reverse complement strand
GTACTTGAAGGGCACGAGTTGGTTGAGGTCGGCGCGGCAGTTGATCATGCGTTTTTCGTCAACGGCGACGCGGGCGGAGGCGCCTTCGAGTTCGGCGAGGCCTTCGGCGACGTCGAGTTTGTCCAGCTCGGCCTTGGCGCGGGCGATGGCGGCGGAGTCACTGGCGGTGACGGCGCGGGCTTCGATGGCCGCGGCGGCGCCGGCGCCGTCGAGGCGGTCCATGTTGGCTTCGGTGGCGTGGCCGGCGTTGGCGCCTTTGACGACCGCTGCAACGCTGTCTTCGTTGTCGACTTCATCCCAACTCAGCATTGAAATACTCCTTTCTGAACTGTTCTGACGGCGTAGGGGCCGTCCAAAAAATAGGCTGTTTTACAGGCTTCAAGGCATTGAAATACCGCTCGTAGTGTGGTCGGTGATACCGAGACTTCACACTATGTAGTGGTGGTATCTGTTTGTGGGCACACTATATGGTGTGTGATAGCGATGGTCAACGTACACCTCGGGACCTGGTGTCGCAGGGGTAAAAACGCAACTCGCAGCCGCGAGGCGGGAACGCTTATATATCCATATCGAATAAATAAAGAGTTATATATTCTTTTTATTGTTTTCCGTGAGGGCGCATTTTGAGTGCCTGCGCATTCGTGCGGATTGACTCAACAGCCAAAAGGAAAGCCGACATGACCATCAAAGCGATCAACGTGCGCAACCAGTTCAAGGGCGTGATCAAGGAAATCCTGCTGGGTGAAGTGGTGTCGGAAATCGACGTGCAAACCGCGTCCGGCATCGTCACTTCGGTGATCACCACTCGCTCCGTGCGTGACCTGGAGTTGAAAGTGGGCAGCGAAGTGATCGCCTTTGTGAAGTCCACCGAAGTGTCCATTGCCAAGCTCTGAAGGCATGCATGGCTAAAGAACGGTGCCGCTTCGCGGCCCGGCGGGAGCGAGCTCCCTCGCCACGGAGCGCTACAGGCGGCGCAGGGCGCGCTCCATACGCTGCAGGCCTTCTTCGAGCATCGCCCGTGGGCAGCCGAAGTTCAGGCGCACGAACTGCTGGCTGTCATCGCCGAACTCAATACCGGCGCTCAAACCGACCTTGGCCTGCTCCAGGAAAAACTGCTGCGGGTCATCCAGGCCCAGCGCACTGCAATCCAGCCAGGCCAGGAACGTACCTTGCGGGGCGTGCATCACTACGCCGGGCAGGCGGGTGTGCACGGCATCGAGCAGGTAGTCACGGTTGGCTTGCAGGTAATGCACCAGCGCGTCGAGCCATGCGCCGCACTGGCTGTAGGCGGCGCGGGTGGCTTCCAGGCCCAGGGGGCTGACGCTGTCGACCATGCCGCAACGGGCCTGGTTGAAACGCTCACGGATCTCGGCATTCTGCACCACTGCAAAACAGGTCTTCAGGCCGGCCACGTTATACGCCTTGCTCGCCGACATCAGGGTGATGGTGCGCTGGGCAATCTCATCGCTGAGGCTGGCGATGGGGATATGCCGACGGCCGTCAAAGCACAGCTCGGCGTGGATTTCGTCGGAGATGATCAACGCGCCGCTTTCGAGGCAGGCGTTGGCCACGGCCAGCAGTTCTGCACGGGGGAAGACTTTGCCGATGGGGTTGTGCGGGTTGCTGAACAATAACGCACCGGCGCCGGTCAGTGCCTGGCGTAGCGCGGGCAGGGGCGTAAGGTATTCACCGTTGATCAACTCGAACGGTACTTCGATGCGCGGCAAGTTCCAGTTGCCGGGCGCCAGGCGAAGCGGCCGGTAGTTGGGGGTTTGCAGCACCACCGGCTGGCCGGGTTGCACAAACGCGTGCAGCGCCATATTGAAACCCGGCTCGACGCCGGGCAGGAACAGCAGCTCCTCCGGTTGGACGCGCCAGGCGTATTTGGCCCACAGGTCAGCGATGATCGCTTCGCGCACATCCGGGCCGGCGACGCTGTAGCCGAGTACCTGCTGGTCCAGGCGCGCATGCAACGCCTGAAGCACGGCGGGCGGGGCGGCGATGTCCATGTCGGCGATCCACATTGGCAAAACGTCTTGCGGGTAGCGGTTCCACTTGGTGCTGCCGGTGCCGAGGCGTGGGTGGATCGTGTCGAAATCGAAGCTCATGGGGGGCTCGTGTCAGGCGGCGGAAAAAGAATGGCGCTGATTCTAGCGCCATTAATTTTATAGGCCACTGCTGATTGGTTCGGCCAACCGTTCCATGACCGACAGGTTCTGTCATGAAACCGCCATTGCGCTGGGGATCGAGTCAACAAGGGGCTATTTTGGTGCATCTCAATAATTAGAGTAGTCACGGATGAAATACCAAGCCTTGAGTTGCACCTTGATTGCCACTGCCCTGGTGTTGACGGTCAGTGGCGTGCACGCCGCTTCCCAGGCCCCGGTGGCCGGTGAAAATGGCATGGTGGTGACCGCCCAGCATTTGGCGACACAGGTCGGCGTGGATGTGCTCAAGGCCGGCGGCAACGCGGTGGACGCGGCGGTGGCGGTAGGCTACGCGCTGGCAGTGGTGTACCCGGCGGCGGGTAACCTCGGCGGCGGTGGTTTCATGACCGTGCAACTGGCGGACGGGCGCAAGACCTTCCTCGACTTCCGCGAAAAAGCTCCGCTGGCGGCCACGGCCGATATGTACCTGGACAAAGACGGCAATGTCGTCGAAGGCCTGAGCACCAAAGGCCACCTGGCCGTCGGCGTGCCGGGCACCGTCGCCGGCATGGAATTGGCCCTGAGCAAGTACGGTACCCTCAAGCGCGCCCAGGTCATGGCTGCGGCAATCAAATTGGCGGACAACGGCTTTGCCCTGGGGCAGGGCGACATTGACCTGCTGCACACCGCAACCGGTGAGTTTGAAAAAGACCAGGACATGCGCGCAATCTTCCTGCACAACGGCCAACCGCTGCAGGTCGGCCAGACGCTGGTGCAGAAGGACCTGGCCAGGACCCTCAAGGAAATTTCCGCCAGGGGCAGCGATGGCTTCTATAAAGGTTGGGTCGCCAAGGCCTTGGTGGACTCAAGCCAAGCCGGCAAGGGCCTCATCACCCAGGCCGACCTGGACAGCTACAAGCCCCGCGAACTGGCACCCATCGAATGCGATTACCGTGGCTACCACGTGGTTTCGGCGCCGCCGCCAAGCTCCGGGGGCGTGGTGATTTGCCAGGTCATGAATATCCTTGAAGGCTACCCCATGGCTGAGCTGGGGTATCACTCGGCCCAGGGCTTGCACTACCAGATCGAAGCGATGCGCCACGCGTACGTGGACCGCAACAGCTACCTCGGCGACCCGGATTTCGTGAAGAACCCGGTCGCGCATCTGCTGGACAAAAACTACGCGGCGAAACTGCGCGATGCGATCGAGCCGCACAAGGCCGGGGACTCCCAGGCAATCAAGCCGGGCGTGTCGCCCCATGAAGGCAGTAACACCACCCACTATTCCATCGTCGACACCTGGGGCAACGCCGTTTCCGTCACCTACACCCTCAATGACTGGTTCGGCGCGGGCGTGATGGCGAGCAAGACCGGGGTGATCCTCAACGATGAAATGGACGACTTCACCGCCAAGGTCGGCGTGCCGAACATGTATGGACTGGTGCAGGGTGAAGCCAATGCCATTGCGCCGGGCAAGACGCCGCTGTCGTCGATGAGCCCGACCATCGTGACCAAGGATGGCAAGGCGGTCATGGTGGTGGGCACGCCGGGGGGCAGCCGTATCATCACCGCGACGCTGCTGACCATACTGAATGTCATCGACTACAAGATGAACATCCAGGAGGCCGTGGACGCGCCGCGTTTCCACCAGCAGTGGATGCCTCAGGCCACCAACCTTGAAACCTTCGCGGTCAGCCCGGACACTCGCAAGATCCTCGAAAGCTGGGGCCACACGTTCGCCGGCCCCCAGGATGCCAATCACTTGGCCGCCATCCTGGTGGGCGCGCCGGCCCTGGATGGCAAGCCGGTGGGCAACAACCGCTTCTATGGCGCGAATGACCCGCGTCGCAATACGGGGCTGTCGTTGGGTTACTGATACCGACTCGCTCCCGCATGGAACATCTGCCGCCTCTCCAGGCTCTACCCCAAAGAGCCCAGAGAGGACCCCATCCCATGAAAGCGCTGAAAATCGCCACCTTCAATATCAACGGCATTCGTGCCCGTCTGCCCAACCTGCTGCAATGGCTGGCACGTGAGCAGCCGGACATTGTGTGCCTGCAAGAACTCAAGGCACCGGAAAGCCTGTTTCCCTATGCCGATTTCGAAGCGGCCGGCTACGGCGCGATTTGCCTGGGCCAGGCTTCGTGGAACGGAGTCGCGATTCTGGCCAGGGACGCGCAGCCGCTGGAAAGCCGGCGCGGCTTACCCGGTGATGACAGCGACACCCAAAGCCGCTACATCGAAGCGGCGGTGCACGGCGTGTTGGTCGGCTGCCTTTATTTGCCCAATGGCAACCCGCAACCGGGGCCGAAATTCGATTACAAACTGGCCTGGTTCGAGCGCCTGATCGACTACGCCCAGGCGTTGCAAGCCAGTGAGCATCCGGTGTTGCTGGCAGGGGATTTCAATGTGGTGCCCACCGACCTGGACATCTACAACCCGCGCTCCTGGCTCAAGGATGCGTTGTTGCAGCCCGAGAGCCGCGCCTGCTATCAGCGCCTGTTGGAACAGGGCTGGACAGACGCCTTACGGCATTTGTACCCCGAAGAGCGGGTGTATACGTTCTGGGACTATTTCCGTCAGCACTGGCAGAAGAATTCCGGCCTGCGCATCGATCACCTGCTGCTCAACCCGGCGCTCAAGCCTTATCTCAAGGACGCGGGTGTCGATGCCTGGGTGCGCAACGAGGCGCATGCCAGCGACCATGCGCCGACGTGGATTCAGCTCGGTTCGCGCAAAAAGCGTTAATCGACCCTTGCGGGTGCGAGCAAGCGCTCGACGGCGGCAAACGCTGCGTCCCTGCGCGCTTGCCAGTCTCCCCTGATTACCCTCACCGGCTGGTGGTGCGCCTGCATCCAATCCAGGCTGGCCTGGAAAAACGCCCGGCGGTCCTCCAGTTGCGGTTGGCAGCGCTGGCCGTCGGCGCTCCATTCCACGTCTTCGGGGGACAGCAGCAGATGCAGGTTGTAGTGACGGGCCAGCAGTTCAGTGTCGAGCCACCCTGGGTAATCGCCGAACAGGGTTTGGCTCCAGAGCTTGTTGGTCAGCAGGTGGGTATCGAGGATCAGCAATGCCGGACGCCTGGCTCGCGCCGCGTCTTCCCAGGCCAACTGGCCCCGGGCGATCGCCGGGATATCCCCCAGGCAGGTGTCGCGTTGATGCTGGTCGATGAAATAGCGCACGTATTCACCCACCATCAGCCCACCGAAGTGCGCGTGAAGCTCGGCCGCCAGCCAGCTTTTGCCGCTGGACTCGGGGCCCGCCAGAACCACCACCTTCATGCGCGCAACGCCGGGTCAGCGCGCCATTCACGCCAGCCTTGCACGGCAATGACCGTAAACAGCGCATAGAGCGCGGCGGTGAGGTAGAGGCCTTTGTAGAGAAACAGCCCGACGAAAATCACGTCCACCACGATCCACAGAGGCCAGCATTGCACGCGTTTTTGCGCCATCCACACCTGCGCCACCAGGCTGAAGCCGGTGAGGGCCGCGTCGAGCCATGGCTGGGCAGCATCGGTCCAGTGGGCCATGGCGGTGCCGAGCAACAGGCTGCCAATGGCGCCCACGGCCAGGCCGGCCATGATCGCCGGCCTACCCAGGCGGGTGACCTGGCGGCCCTGCTTGATCTCCCCGGCGCGGGTCCATTGCCACCAGCCATAGAGTTGCAGGGCGGCATAGACCACCTGCAGCAGCATGTCGGAGTAGAGCTTCACGTCGTAGAACACCCACGTGTAAAGCAGCACCATCACCAGGCCGATCGGCCAGCACCAGGGGTTCTGCTTGACCGTCAGCCATACGGCGATCACCCCCAGTGCGGCGGCGAACAGTTCAAGCCCGGACATGGCGGTTCCTTGGGGAGTGGAAGAGGGCGGTGATTGTACCCAGAGGTGGGCGATCCTCAAAACGCCGGTGGGCAAATGCGAAAGGGCTTGCGTCTTTGCGGGCTTGCCCTAATGCCAGTCAGTTAAGACAGAACCGGTCCCTGTGGCGAGGGAGCTTGCTCCCGCTGGACTGCGTAGCAGTCCCATTTTTGGGGCCGCTTCGCGCCCCAACGGGAGCAAGCTCCCTCGCAACAGGTCGCAGGTTTTTCTGCTTTAGCGCTTAACTGACCGGCATTAGGGCTTGCCCTCCCATATTTGGCGTTATGGTGTTCTTAAAATCCGGTTATAGCCCCAGCAGCGACAGCATGATAAAGGTCGCAAACAGTACGAAATGCGTCATCCCCTCAATGGCATTGGTCTCACCATCATTGAGATTGATCGCACTGACAATCAGCGTGATAAACACCATCACCGTCTGCACCGGCGTCATCGCCATCTGGAACGGCTGGCCGGTGTAGAGCGCCATCGCTTCCATTACCGGCACCGTCAGGATCACCGTCGACAACGAGGCACCCAGTGCGATGTTCACCACCGACTGCATGCGGTTGGCCAAGGCGGCACGCAACGCCGTGAGGATTTCCGGCGCGGCGGAAATAGCCGCCACGACAATCGCGGTGATCACCGGCGGGGCGCCTGTGCCTTCCAGGCCCAGGTCGAGGGTCTTGGACATCACCTCGGCCAGCGCACCAATTACCACCACACCAAACACCAAAGTACCGATCGAGAACGCGAGGTTCACGGGCGGAGCCTGCTCTTCTTCCGGCAATTTCTTGCGGCGTTTTTCCGGGTAGCTGTAGCTGAAGAAATAACTGTGCGGCCCCACCTGCATTCTCAGGAACAAGGTGTAGAGCACCACCATCGCGCCGATGGTGAAGGCCGAGTAAATTTTCCAGTCGGCCTCGGGAATGAATTCCGGCACCACCATCGACACGCCCATGGCGGTAAGGATCATCACACTGTAGGTGCGCGCAGAGTCATCGTTGTAGGACTGCTCGCCATGCTTGATTCCGCCCATCAGCGCGGCCAGGCCGAGGATGCCGTTGATATCGAGCATCACCGCCGAATAGATGGTGTCGCGCACCAATGTGGGGGACGGCTCGTTGCTCATCATGATTGCCAGGATGACCACTTCCACCAGCACGGCCGCCAAGGTCAGGATCATGGTGCCGTAGGGGTCGCCGACCTTTTCCGCCAGTTGCTCGGCATGATGGGCCACCCGCATCGACGCCATCACGATAAACGCGATCAAAGCGAGGCCGGCGAGCAGCGCCACTATCTGCCCGCTGTGGAGCATCCAGTGTTCCAGCGGGTAGGCGGCAATGGCGGCAATCAGCGCCAGCAGCATGAATTTTTCTTGCTTGAGGGAAGTGAGCATAGGGGGCCTTTAAGTACGGCAAATCAGTCATCGTTGGGGTACAGACTGCGCCACGCCGCTAACGTTTCGTTACACCTTAGTTCACGCCGCCCTTGTGCAAATAAATCAAATACTCTCCTGCTGGTCAGGTTTTGCCGATTATTTCAGCCATGGCCTGTAGAATGCCGCCATTGCACCTGATGAGATTTTAGATATGTACGATTGGCTCAACGCCCTGCCCAAGGCTGAACTGCACCTGCACCTGGAGGGCTCGCTGGAGCCTGAGCTGCTGTTCGCCCTGGCCGAACGCAACAAGATTGCGCTGCCCTGGAACGACGTCGAAACCCTGCGCAAGGCCTACGCCTTCAACAATCTGCAAGAGTTTCTCGACCTGTATTACAAAGGCGCCGATGTGCTGCGCACCTCCCAGGACTTCTACGACCTGACCTGGGCCTACCTGCTGCGCTGCAAAGCCCAGAACGTGATCCACACCGAACCCTTCTTCGACCCGCAAACCCACACCGACCGTGGCGTGCCGTTCGAAGTGGTGCTCAACGGCATCGCTGCCGCGCTCAAAGATGGCGAGCAGCAACTGGGCATTACCAGCGGCTTGATCCTCAGCTTCCTGCGCCACCTGAGCGAAGCCGAAGCCGAGAAAACCCTCGACCAGGCGCTGCCATTCCGTGACGCGTTCGTCGCCGTGGGCCTGGACAGCTCGGAAATGGGTCACCCGCCGAGCAAGTTCCAGCGTGTGTTCGACCGCGCCCGTCACGAAGGCTTCCTCACCGTGGCCCACGCCGGCGAAGAAGGCCCGCCCGAGTACATCTGGGAAGCCATCGACCTGCTCAAAATCCAGCGTATCGACCACGGCGTGCGCGCCATCGAAGACGAGCGCCTGATGCAGCGCATCATCGACGAGCAGATCCCGTTGACCGTTTGCCCACTGTCCAATACCAAGCTCTGCGTATTTGACGACATGGCCCAGCACAACATCCTCGACATGCTCGAGCGTGGCGTGAAGGTGACGGTGAACTCGGACGACCCGGCCTACTTCGGCGGTTATGTCACCGAGAACTTCCACGCGCTGTACACCTCCCTGGGCATGACTCAGGACCAGGCCAAACGCCTGGCGCAGAACAGCCTGGATGCGCGGCTGGTAAAGCCTTGATGGCATAAATACGGATTAAACATGTGGGCGCTGGCGTGCCGTGGCAAGCCCTAATGCCAGTCAGTTAAGGAGGAGCGCTTTACCGTGGCGAGGGAGCTTGCTCCCGCTGGACTGCGCAGCAGTCGAGACTGTCAGAAATTTTGTGTTCGGGCATAACATGTAGCTAGAGGTGCATGTATGCCGACTAAAAAGAAGCCCGCCAATGCAGCAGCGAGGGAGTTACCCTCGATCCCCCAAGAACTGATCGAGCAGTT
>NZ_JASLAW010000139.1 GCF_030147005.1 Pseudomonas sp. | reverse complement strand
CGCAAAGGCGTTGTATCAGTTGCACATCTGCCAACTGACACACCGCCTTTGCGAGCAAGCCCGCTTCCACTTTTGATCTTCGGCCGTTTTCGTTACTTCTTGGCGGCAATCATCGCCATGAATCCTGGCATCGCCGCCAGCCTGTCCGCCTCCACCTTCTGCGCATTGGGCATTTCATTCAGACGCCCCAACAATGCCTTGGCCTTTGGCAGCTCAGCCAGCAGATCCAACCCAAACAGCTTCTCGCCCACACCTGCGGCCAGGTTCAGGCTGTACATGAAATACAGATCAGCAATCGAGAAGCTCTCTCCCGCCACATAAGGCGCGAACTTACCGTGTCGGCCTAACGTAGCGATACCAAGCAACAATTCAGCTCGGGATTTCTCCTTGATCGCCTCCGGTACCGTCATGCCAAAAAAAGCTTCGGCGAAACACGCCCGCGCGGGCAGTTCGATGTACAGCTCGATCTCCCGGCACAATGCCAGCACCTGAGCGCGTTGAAACGGGTCAGCTGGCAGCAGCGCGGGCCCTTCCTGCGTCTGCTCAATGTATTGGAGGATCACGCTGGTTTCGCTGATGAAGCCTTGCTTGACACCGAGCACCGGCACTTTGCCTCGCGGGCTTACCGCCAAGGCTTCAGGGGTTTGTCCTGCATAAAAAGGCACCTCTTCGAAAGGCAAACCTTTCTCCAGCAGCGCCAGCTTGACCATGTTGTAGTAGTTGCTGACAGAAAAACCGTAGAGCTTGAGCATTGCGAATGCCTCCAGGCCGGGTGTGGGGTTGGCTGCAAGAGTTATAGATGTTGAGGCTCGGTCTGACCAGCAGCATCACCCGCCTGAATGGGGGTAGACTGGCGCCCTTTCCTTGAGGAGCCTGCCATGAGCGAGCCGACCGATATCGATAATGACGAAGAAGAATTCACCGAAAGCACGCTGATCCAAGCCATCGAGAACCAGATCGAAAGCGACAACCCGCCGGCGGCCAAGGCCACGTTCAACAAGCTGACGTTAGTGGGTTATGAGCGTGAAGAGATCCTCAATCTCATGGCTCACGTGCTGGCCTTCGAGATCGATGCCATGCTGGACGAGGATCGCGCCTTCAATACCGAGTGGTATGAAACGGCGCTGCGAGCACTGCCTGAGCTGCCGCCCGAGAAGGAATAATCCAGCCGCGCTGCAACACGCTGGACAGTTCGGCAAAGTGCGTTCACCTTATGGCCTGCTAGCCTCTAATAAATTTTAGAAAGTCTGGAGTCCTTATGTCGTATACCCCTGAGTTGGTTGCCGAACTGGAAATCCTTGTACTCTTTCCCTTGGATAGCACCAAGGAAGGCCTGAAAGTCCATCAGACCGCCGCGCCTGCCGCCATCGCCGCTGCCAAGCGCCTCCATGCGAAAGGACTTATCGACCAACCGGACGGTGGCTACCTGACGAGCCTTGGCCGGGATGCCGCAGAGCAGGCCCAAACCCTGCTGACCATTCTGACCACCGCCACCACCAAAGAAGCCGCCTGACACCCTGATCCCGCCCATGGAGTCCGCCCCCTGCGGATTCCGAGGGCGTTGCGGTATGACGCACAAATTCTGACGCCAACAGCCATTTCCCTCTAAAACTCCTTCGCTACTGTCTGTAAACTTACACGGCCGCCCACGTCGGGCCCTGCGCGCCACCGAGTTCGACATGACCCGCACCCATGAAATCCGCCCTGACCTGGACGAAGGCATCGACCGTAAGGTGCTGACCCAATTGCGCGCGCGTTTCATGGCCCTCAACGAAAGCCGCATGGCCCGGGCCGTCGAAGGGCTGACCCCGCGCCAACAAAGCGTGCTGACCTTGTTGCCGCTGTTCTTCCACGTTAACCACCCCTTGCTGCCAGGCTATGTATCCGGCGGCACACCGGCCGGGTTGTCGAATTTCGAACCCGATGCCCAGGCCCTGGCTGAAGCCCAGCGCCTGACTCGTTCGTTTTCCTACAAGCCGCGCCATGGCAACCCGCCACGCCCGATCCACGGCCTGTTCCTGATGGGCAGCCTGGGCACCCTGGCTCAGGCGGATCAAAGCGATATGGACGTGTGGGTATGCCACGCTCCCGACCTGAATGAAAACGAGCTGGCCGAGTTGCGCAAGAAGTGCCAACTGCTGGAAGCCTGGGCCCAGACCATGGGAGCCGAGGCACATTTCTTTCTGATCGAACCGACGCGCTTTGTGCTCGGTGAACGGGACACGCAGCTGAGCTCCGACGATTGCGGGACCACTCAGCACTATTTGCTGCTGGATGAGTTCTACCGCACCGCTATCTGGCTGGCCGGGCGCACGCCGATCTGGTGGCTGGTGCCGGTGTATGAAGAAAGCCGCTACGCCGAGTTCACCCACACGCTGATCTCCAAACGCTTCATTCGCGCCGACGAAACCCTGGACCTCGGCCATCTGGCGCACATACCCCCAGGGGAGTTCATCGGCGCCGGGCTGTGGCAACTGTTCAAGGGTATCGAGTCGCCGTATAAATCGGTGCTCAAGCTGCTGCTGACCGAGGTCTATGCCAGCGAACATCCCAACGTGCATTGTCTGAGCCTGCGCTTCAAGCGTGCGGTGTTTGCCAACCAGATGGACCTGGATGAGCTGGACCCTTACATCGTGGTCTACCGCCGCATCGAGGAATACCTCAAGGCCCGCAATGAACCGGAGCGCCTGGAACTGGTACGGCGCAGCCTGTACCTGAAGGTCAACCGCAAGCTCAGCGCCGGCCAGCGTACCGCCAGCTGGCAACGGCTGCTGCTGGAACGCCTGGCCCATGAATGGGGCTGGGAGCAGCGTCAACTGGCCCTGCTGGACAGCCGCAGCCAATGGAAAGTGCGTCAGGTCGCCTCCGAGCGCCGCGCCCTGGTCAACGAGCTGAACTACAGTTATCGCTTCCTCACCCAGTTCGCGCGTACGGAACAGACCGTCAGCCTGATCAACAAGCGCGACCTCAATGTGCTGGGCCGTCGCTTGTACGCGGCCTTTGAACGCAAGGCCGGCAAGGTCGAGTTCATCAACCCCGGCATCGCCCCGGACCTGGCCGAAGACACCTTGACCCTGGTGCACTCACCCAATCGCAAGGAGCCGGGGCAGCACCATTGGGGCCTGTATAACGGCAACCTCACGGCCCTGGAATGGGAGCATTTCGCGCCCATCAAGCGCAGCCGCGACCTGCTGGAAATGCTCACCTGGTGCCATCGCAACGGCGTGATCGACAGCAGCACGCGCCTGGCGCTGCACCCTGGCGTCAGCGACATGACCGAGTTCGAGCTGTTCAACCTGCTGGGCAGCCTGCAACAGACCATCGCCCTGCCCATGGCCAGCGTCGATGAGGTTCGCCTGTTGCGTTCGGCGGTGCCGGAAGAAGTGCTGTTGCTGATCAACGTCGGCATCGACCCACTCAAGCATCATCGCGACCTGAATATTCTGATGACCACCGAACGCACCGACTCCCTGAGTTACGCCGGCGTACGTGAAAACCTGGTGCTGACCCTGGATCAGGTCACACTCAACAGCTGGAACGAGGTGATGGTCAGCCGCTACGACGGCCCCCATGCGTTGCTCGATTGCCTGCGCGACTACCTCAACCAACTCCCGTCGGATCATTTGCCGCGGTTGCGGGTGCGCTGCTTCTGTCACAACCGAGCGCAGTTCATTGCCCAGCGCGTGGAAGAGATATTCGACACCGCACAGAATCTGCTGCTCGGCCAAGGCAATCACCGCTACCTGCTCCAGGTGCAGCAGCATTATCACGTCATGGAACTGACCCCCGGCCAAGCCACCCACGTGCCGCTGCCGACCCAGGACGCATTGATCGCCTACCTCAGCGAAGAGCTGGCCAGCTACAGCCCATGGCACCTGGACGCCATGGCGCTGGAAGACCACGACCTGGCGCTTCTGCTGCCCATGGGCATGGCCGATTGCATACAAGTGTTTTACCGGATCAATGAAGACATCGCCGAGCTGTATGTACTCGACGAATTCAATGCCCTCTGGCAGCAGCGCTTGCCGTTCCATGATGAACAAAGTCTGTTCGCACCGCTGCAGCGCTTCCTGCTCTCGATCATCTATCGCCGCGAAGCGCTGTCACCTCTGGACACAAAGCAGCCGTTGGGCGAAGTACAAACCCTGTACTACCAACTGTTGCCATCGGGCAGCGCCCGCGCCCGCGTGGTCGAGCCAAGGCCTGCTCCGCAAAACCCAGCCAACCAGCCGTTTTACGACGTGCAGGCGATTATCGGCAAAGCCGCCCCAGGCCAGGTGGGCATCACCCTGTACTGCAATCAGCGGGAGTATTCCGAACTCGAATTCGGCGACCAGCTATTTGCCGTGGTCGCCCGGGAGATCGTCGGGCAACGCCGGGAGGCCGAGCGCTACCGTTGCTATATCACCGACCTGGACCTGTCCGGCCTGCTCGGTGATGTGCAAAGCCCGAGCAATCTGTATCTGCGCTACAAAGCCGAGCTGGAGCTCGCGCTCAATGAAGCGCTGAACCAGATTTAAAGAGGAAAGGCGCCGCCGTCTGTGGGCTGGCCTTCGACACTCAGCAACTCAAGCTTGAGGGTCTTGCCGCCCGGCGCAGGCCAATCAATGTGCTGGCCCACTTGCAGGCCAAGCAACGCGCTGCCCATTGGTGCCAGGATCGAAATCTTGCCTTCGTCGGCATTCGCGTCCTTGGGGTACACCAGAGTCAGGTGATAGTCCTTGCCACTGCCTTGTTCACGGCAATGCACGCTGGAGTTCATGGTCACGACAGTTGCAGGCACTTCATCGTGGCCAACCACGTCGGCGCGGTCTAGTTCGGTTTGCAACGCTTCGACGCCTGGAAACTCGTCGCCCAAGCGGTCGATCAGTTGCTCCAGACGCTGCACGTCAAGACGGGTGAGAATGATGGACGGTGCGGTGGTCATGATTCAGGCAGACTCCTTTTTTCTGCACAAAAAAGCAAAACCCCGCCAAAAAAGGCGGGGTTCTCACGGACCTCGATGAGTTGAGGTGTACCCGGACACTACCACAGCGTCACAAATAAACAAGACAGCCTCAGGCGTGGCTCCTGCGCTGTTCGGCCTCGGCGCAGATCACTCGACGCCTGGCATCGTCGGCGGAGCGCCACTCACGGATGTCCTCCACGTGGCGGAAGCAGCCGAGGCAGACTTTCTGCTCGTCCAGGCGACACAAACTGATACAAGGTGACGGCACCGCCGGGCTGACATTGCTGAACAACGGCTTGGGCGGGCGTATGGGTGCAGGCTGGGTCACGGTCAGAGTTCGTCCTGACTCAATTCATCAAAGTCCAGCTCTTCGCCGGTATATTCCTGGACCAGGCGCGCAAGCATCTCGCCCAGCAGCTCTTCACTCTTGTCGCACTGCCATTTGCCGCTCTCTTCGTCGTAGTCGAAGTGAACGCCACCGGAGCGCGCAGCCAGCCACAGCTGACGCAATGGCTCCTGGCGACTGAAGATCAGTTGCTGCCCGCTCTCGAACTTGACGGTCAGCACGCCGGCCGAGTTTTCCAAGTCCACGTCCAGGCCGCTGTCGTCGAAAATATCTTCCAGCGCCTGCTGGGTCGCATCCACCAGGTCGTGAAAACGGGCTTCGGTCAAACTCATTGTGGCAACCTCAAAAGTGTCTGGTTCTGCTCAAGCGCCGCACGATACGGACGCGCCCCACCGATTGCAAAGGATACCGATTTCATCACAGCTGGCGGTACGAAATATCCTCAGCCAGCGTAGCCTGCTTCCTGACTATCTCGGCAAACCCCCGCCGGACGGGTATTCCGGCGCATAGGCAAGCTGGCGGGTGGTCGGTATACTCGGGCGCAATTAATGCATATTCAAGGATTTCGCCATGAAGCGCCTGATCTCTTCCCTTGCTGCGCTCGTCGCGGTCGCTTGCCTCGTTAGTGCCTGTGGTCAGAAAGGCCCGCTGTACCTGCCCGACGACAGCAAAGACCCCAACGAACAGGCGCAGTCGTCGCAAAAGCCTTCCAAGGCGCACAAGCACGACACTTACTAAGGGACCCTCATGGACGCTTTTAACTACCGGGACGGCGAGCTGTTCGCGGAAGGCGTGGCGCTGTCCGCGATTGCCGAGCGCTTTGGCACCCCGACTTATGTGTATTCGCGCGCCCACATCGAAGCGCAATACCGCTCGTTCACCGACTCCCTGGAAGGCGTGCCGCATCTGGTGTGCTATGCGGTGAAAGCCAACTCCAACCTGGGTGTACTCAATGTCCTGGCGCGCCTTGGCGCTGGTTTCGACATTGTGTCCCGTGGCGAACTGGAACGTGTATTGGCCGCCGGCGGCCAGGCCGACAAGATCGTGTTCTCCGGCGTCGGCAAGAGCCGCGAAGACATGCGTCGCGCCCTGGAAGTGGGTGTGCACTGCTTCAACATCGAGTCCACCGACGAGCTGGAGCGCCTGCAGGTCGTGGCCGCCGAGATGGGCGTTCGCGCGCCGATCTCCCTGCGCGTCAACCCGGACGTCGATGCGGGCACGCACCCGTACATTTCCACCGGTCTCAAAGAGAACAAGTTCGGCATCGCCATTGCCGACGCCGAAGACGTGTACATCCGCGCCGCCCAATTGCCGAACCTGGAAGTGTTGGGCGTCGACTGCCATATCGGCTCGCAACTGACCACCCTGCCGCCTTTCCTGGATGCTCTCGACCGCCTGCTGGCGCTGATCGACCGCCTCGGCGAATGCGGCATCTACCTGCACCACATCGATCTGGGTGGCGGTGTGGGCGTGCGTTATCGCGATGAAGAGCCGCCGTTGATTGCCGACTACATCAAGGCCGTGCGCGAGCGCATCGAAGGTCGCGACCTGACGCTGATGTTCGAGCCGGGCCGCCATATCGTCGCCAACGCTGGTTTGCTGCTGACCCAGGTCGAATACCTCAAGCACACCGAGCACAAGGATTTCGCCATCGTCGATGCGGCGATGAACGACCTGATCCGCCCGGCGCTGTACCAGGCCTGGATGAACGTCACAGCGGTGACACCGCGCGACAGCGAGGCGCGTGCGTACGATATCGTCGGCCCGATCTGTGAGACCGGCGACTTCCTGGCCAAGGATCGTCAGCTGGCTCTGGAAGAAGGTGACCTGCTGGCCGTGCATTCGGCCGGTGCCTATGGGTTTGTCATGAGTTCCAACTACAACACGCGCGGTCGAGCCGCCGAGGTGCTGGTGGACGGTGATCAAGCGTTTGAAGTGCGTCGCCGCGAGACGGTAGCCGAGTTGTATGCTGGCGAAAGCCTGCTGCCGGAGTAAGCCATGCTGCTGCGTTTTACCAAGATGCACGGACTGGGCAATGACTTCATGGTTCTCGACCTGGTCAGCCAGCACGCGCACATCCTGCCCAAGCACGCCAAACAATGGGGCGACCGGCATACCGGTATTGGCTTCGACCAATTACTGCTGGTGGAAGCGCCGACCAACCCGGAGGTGGATTTCCGTTATCGGATCTTCAACTCCGACGGTTCTGAAGTGGAACAGTGCGGCAACGGTGCGCGCTGCTTTGCTCGCTTTGTGCTGGACAAGCGTTTGACCGCCAAGCGCCAGATTCGCGTCGAGACCAAGGGTGGCGTAATCGAACTGGATATCCGCAGTGACGGCCAGATCAGCGTCAACATGGGCGCGCCACGCCTGGAGCCGGCGGACATTCCGTTCCAGGCGCCCGAGCAGGCGCTCAGTTATGCGTTGGATGTGGACGGCACCACCGTGGCTATCGCCGCCGTGTCCATGGGCAATCCCCATGCGGTGCTGCGGGTCGATGACATCAACAATGCGCCCGTGCATGAACTGGGACCGAAGATCGAACACCACCCGCGCTTTCCGGCGCGGGTCAACGTGGGCTTCCTGCAGGTGATCGACCGTTCCCGCGCGCAACTGCGTGTGTGGGAGCGCGGCGCCGGCGAAACCCAGGCCTGCGGCACCGGTGCTTGCGCCGCCGCCGTGGCCGCGATCAGCCAGGGCTGGATGGATTCGCCGCTGCTGATCGACCTGCCGGGTGGGCGCTTGTCCATCGAATGGGCAGGCCTCGGTCACCCGGTGATGATGACCGGGCCGGCCTCGCGTGTATACGAAGGACAGGTCCGTCTATGAGTGAGCCAAACCAATGACCGATAAGCCTCAAGTACCCGCACACGTCCCCTCAAGTGAAAGCCTGGAGGCCGCTGCGGTCGCGGCGTACCTTGAGGCTCATCCGGACTTCTTCGTCGAGCACGAAGAATTGCTGCCGGCGTTGCGCATCCCTCATCAACGCGGCGATACCGTGTCGTTGGTGGAGCGGCAAATGAAGATCCTGCGCGAGCGCAATATCGAAATGCGCCACCGGCTCTCGCACCTGATGGACGTAGCCCGCGACAACGATCGCCTGTTTGACAAGACCCGTCGCCTGATCCTGACCCTGATGGACGCCGTCAGCCTGGAAGAAACGGTGATGGCCGTGGAAGACAGCCTGCGCCAGGATTTCCAGGTGCCGTTTGTCAGCCTGATCCTGTTCAGCGATAACCCGATGCCGGTGGGTCGCTGGGTCAGTGGTGGCGAAGCACAAACCGCAATCGGCGGCCTGCTTTCGGAAGGCAAGACCATCAGCGGCACTCTGCGCGAACACGAGCTGGACTTCCTGTTTGGTGCCGAACAGCGCAAACAGATCGGCTCCACCGCCGTGGTTGCCCTCAGCCATCAAGGCCTGCACGGCGTACTGGCCATCGCCAGCCGCGATCCGGCGCATTACAAAAGCTCGGTGGGTACCCTGTTCCTGACCTATATCGCCGAAGTGCTGGGCCGCGTCTTGCCACGCTTCACCACTGCCCTGCGCGCGGTGCGCTAGCCATGGAACGGCAACTGGACGCTTATTGCGCTCACCTGCGCAACGAGCGCCAGGTGTCGCCTCATACCCTGGACGCCTACCGGCGGGACTTGAACAAGGTCCTGGCGTATTGCGAAAAACACCAGGTTGCCGGCTGGAAAGCCCTGGATATCCAGAGCCTGCGCAGCCTGGTCGCGCGGCTGCACCAGCAAGGCCAGTCCTCGCGCAGCCTGTCGCGCCTGCTGTCGGCGGTGCGCGGGCTCTATCACTACCTGAACCGCGAAGGCCTGTGCGACCACGACCCGGCCAACGGCCTGTCGCCGCCCAAAGGCGAGCGGCGCCTGCCCAAGACCCTGGACACCGACCGCGCCCTGCAACTGCTCGATGGCGCGGTCGAGGATGACTTTCTGGCGCACCGCGACCAGGCGATCCTCGAGCTGTTCTATTCTTCGGGCCTGCGCCTCTCGGAGCTGACCGGCCTGAACCTTGATCAACTGGACCTCGCGGACGGGCTGGTGCAGGTGCTGGGCAAAGGCAGCAAGACACGTGTGTTGCCCGTCGGCAGGAAAGCCCGTGAAGCCCTGGCACTGTGGTTGCCGTTGCGGGCGCTGGCCAACCCGAAAGACGACGCGGTATTTATCAGCCAACAGGGCCGACGCCTGGGGCCACGGGCCATTCAGTTGCGCGTGAAGGCCGCCGGCGAACGGGAACTGGGGCAAAACCTGCACCCGCATATGCTCAGGCACTCCTTTGCCAGCCACATGCTGGAGTCGTCCCAAGACCTGCGCGCGGTACAGGAGCTGCTCGGCCACTCCGATATCAAGACCACGCAAATCTATACCCACCTCGACTTCCAACACTTGGCGACGGTGTATGACAGCGCCCATCCACGGGCCAAACGCATCAAGGACGGCGACTCATGAGTATCAAGCTGATCACCTTCGACCTGGACGACACACTTTGGGACAACGTTCCCGTCATCATCGGCGCCGAAGCGTCAATGCGCGAATGGCTGGCGGTCAACGCGTCCAAGGTGGGCGACCTGCCCCTGGAGCATTTCGCCAGCCTGCGCCAGCAGGTGCTGCAGCATCACCCTGAACTCAAGCACCGCATCAGCCTCTTGCGCCACCGCGTATTGCTGCAGGCATTCGAAGAGGCCGGCTACCCACAGCCTGAAGCCGCGGAGATGGCCGATGTGTGTTTTGAGGCATTCATTCATGCGCGACACCAGCTCACCGTCTTCCCCGAAGCCGAGCCGATGCTCAAAGCGCTCCGCCAGCACTTCCTGCTGGGGGTCATCACCAACGGCAATGCAGACGTACAGCGCGTGGGTCTGGCGGATTACTTCCACTTTGCCCTGCGCGCCGAAGATATCGGTATCGCCAAGCCGGATGCGCGATTGTTTCAAGAGGCATTGCAGCGCGGCGGCGTGGAGGCCGGCGCAGCGGTGCATGTTGGCGATCATCCAGGCGATGACATTGCCGGAGCGCAGCAGGCGGGGCTGCGGGCGGTGTGGTTCAACCCGACGGGCAAGTCCTGGGAAGGCGAAAAGCGCCCGGATGCCGAAATTCGCGACTTGGCAGAGTTACCGCCGCTGCTGCGCATCTGGAACTAGCGCGCAACTCAATAGGGTTCCAGACATGAAAAAACCCGCAGCGACGGCGGGTTTCTTCCTACAAGCAGTTAGCTGACCTTAGATAGGACGGCTGCCGTACTTGTTATCCGGCTTCTTCGGTGGATCCGCAACCACGTTGGGCTCGACTTCGACCACTTTGCCGCCTTTGGCGAGGAATTCTTCCATCGCACGGGCCAGGGCATCGCGCTCTTTGTTCTTTGCTTCAACGCTGGGCAGCTCGTCTACCGAAACAGCAGCCTTGGCCTTGCCTTTAGCTTTGGGAGCGGCTTCATCGCCAGCACTGTCATCCAGGTCTTCAGCAACGTCGTCAGTCGCCGCTTCAAGACTTTCTTCGGTGTCGTCGTCGTCACCTACTTCCAGGTCGTCGTTTTCCAGATCATCGTCGCTCATGTTCTACCTCATGACTTGCGAAAAGCAGATTAGTTATAGCCCAGCTTCACTCTCTGTCGAGGTTGCTGGAAAAAAATCAACATCCACCGGATCACCAGTGGCTTATGCCTCGTCACCGTGCAAGGTGGCGAGGACTTTACGAGCACCGCCATGATCACGGTGCTCGCCCAGATAAACACCTTGCCAGGTCCCCATCGCCAAGCGGCCGGCCTTCACCGGCAAACTCAGCTGGCAGCCCAGGAGACTGGCCTTGAAGTGCGCCGGCAGATCATCCGGACCTTCGTCGTTGTGCTCGAATCCTGCCTGGCCTTGCGGCACCAGCAAGTCGAAAAAACGCTCGAAGTCACGGCGAACCGCCGGATCGGCATTCTCGTTGACCGTCAACGAGGCCGAGGTGTGCTGCAGCCACAGATGCAACAGGCCTACGCGACACGCCTTCAATTCAGGCAGGCCGGCAAGCAACTCGTCAGTCACCAAGTGAAAGCCCCGAGGCTTGGCCCGCAGAGTAATCAGGGTCTGTTGCCACATACAGTTCTCCGCCCATCGGCGCGCATTCTAGCGCGCTCTGGAAAAAAACAAAGTGCCGAATACGCCTACATGCCTGTAAGACATTCGCACCCGTAAAAGTGCCGTGTGGATCCCATCACAAAGTCGACGCAAAACCCATGCAACTTATAGTCAAAGACAAACGCCAGACAAAAAAATGCCCGGCAAGCCGGGCATCTTTTTTTCGCGTATTTACAAGTTGTAACCGCGCTCGTTGTGTTGCGCCAGGTCAAGGCCGACCGCCTCTTCCTCTTCGGTGACGCGAAGGCCCATCACCATGTCCAGTACCTTGAGGATGACGTAGGTGACGATCGCCGTGTAAATCACGGTGAAGCCCACACCTTTGCACTGGATCCAGACCTGTGCAGCGACGTCAGTCACGGTGCCGAAGCCGCCCAGTGCCGGGGCTGCAAACACGCCGGTGAGGATCGCACCGACGATACCGCCAATGCCGTGCACGCCGAAGGCGTCCAGGGAGTCGTCGTAGCCCAGCTTGCGCTTGAGGCTGGTTGCGCAGAAGAAGCAGATCACACCGGCGACCAGGCCGATCACCAGAGCGCCCATCGGGCCCACGGTGCCGGCGGCTGGCGTGATTGCCACCAGGCCGGCCACCACGCCCGAGGCGATGCCCAGTGCGCTTGGCTTACCGTGGGTGATCCACTCGGCGAACATCCAGCCCAGCGCAGCGGCAGCGGTCGCAATCTGGGTGACCAGCATCGCCATGCCGGCCGTGCCGTTGGCTGCGGCAGCGGAACCGGCGTTAAAGCCGAACCAACCGATCCACAGCATGGCCGCGCCGATCAAGGTGTAACCCAGGTTGTGCGGTGCCATCGGGGTAGTCGGGAAGCCTTTACGTTTGCCGAGCACGATGCACGCCACCAGGCCAGCCACACCGGCGTTGATGTGCACCACGGTGCCACCGGCAAAATCCAGCACGCCCCAATCCCACATCAGGCCGCCGTTGCCGCTCCAGACCATGTGTGCAATCGGCGCATAGACCAGAGTGAACCAGATAGCCATGAAGATCAGCATCGCGGAAAACTTCATGCGCTCAGCGAATGCACCGACGATCAGCGCCGGGGTAATGATGGCAAACGTCATCTGGAAGGTGATGAACACCGCTTCCGGGAACAGCGCCGCCGGCCCGGTGATGCTGGCTGGAGTGACCCCCGCCAGGAACGCCTTGCCCATGCCGCCGAAGAAGGAATTGAAGTTGACTACGCCCTGTTCCATACCGGTGGTATCGAACGCAATGCTGTAACCGTAAACAACCCACAGGATGCTGATCAGGCCGGTAATGGCAAAACACTGCATCATCACCGACAGGATATTCTTGGAGCGGACCATGCCGCCGTAGAACAGCGCCAGGCCAGGAATGGTCATGAACAGCACCAGCGCGGTGGCGGTCAGCATCCAGGCAGTGTCGCCGGAATTGAGGACTGGAGCCGCCACTTCGTCCGCCGCCAATGCAAGGCTGGGCATTACGATGGACAACAGGGCTCCGAGCCCTGCGAATTTACGCAGAGTCATAGTGTTTTCTCCTGGGGCGTTGGGGTTTGGCGGCTTAGATTGCGTCGGTATCGGTTTCGCCGGTACGAATGCGAATAGCCTGTTCCAGATTGACCACAAAGATCTTGCCGTCACCGATCTTGCCGGTGTTGGCGGCCTTGGTTATCGCTTCGATAACCCGGTCAAGATCCTTGTCGTCAATGGCGACATCAATCTTCACCTTCGGCAGGAAATCGACCACGTATTCCGCGCCGCGATACAGCTCGGTATGACCCTTCTGCCGACCGAAGCCCTTGACCTCAGTAACGGTAATGCCCTGCACGCCGATTTCGGACAGTGACTCGCGTACGTCGTCCAACTTGAACGGCTTGATGATGGCAGTGACTAGCTTCATGAAAACTCTCTCCCGAATTGGTGGACTTGCCCCAGGAAAACAAACCCGTCTCAAGTCTAAGCGCAGTGCCTGGCTTTGTAACGCATCGTCGCCTCGGCATTTACCGCGGCGACGCCAGCGAACCACTGGTGACGAAAACCTGTACCCCTGATCCGTCGGCGCACTGCATTCGTCACAGCGACTGCATCAGTGCATGGGTCATGATCGTCTAAGCAGAAACCTTGCCAGCTCCGTAAAAATCACTGAAATCAGCGCATTGCCCGCGAATGCCCACCCGGGGGGCTTTCGGGCAGCGGTGATGCGCATCAAAACAGTGCGCCAGCGCCCTCCCCGATGCGCGAAAAGCGTGCGCGCCAGGCGGTGAAAAGACTATCGACCCTGCGTGATACACTGCCTGCCAACTGTTTTCCGGAATATGCCCCATGCTCGCGCCCAAAGACTTTCTCGACGCCCTGAGCGGCCACGCCTCTCGCCTGTTCAGCGGCGACACACCGCTGCCCCGCAATGAAATCGAAAGCCAGTTCAAGGCACTGCTGCAAAGTGGCTTCAGCAAGCTCGATCTGGTGAGCCGTGAAGAGTTCGACAGCCAGATGGTGGTATTGGCCCGCACGCGTGCGCGGCTGGAGAGCCTGGAGGCGAAGGTGGCAGAACTGGAAACGCGGCTGATTCCACCGTCTGCTGAATAGAACGCGGCCCCATGTGGGGGCGGTATTGCTCGCGAATGCGGCGGGTCAGCCACCGAATTGGTTGGCTGACCCGCCGCATTCGCGAGCACGCCGCTCCCACATTATTTTGCGTCGCGCCTCGGATACGTTCTGTAAAACCTCCCTGCTGTGCTCATCCCCACCTCGTCTACCCTTGAATAACCCGCAGGAAGCGGCTTCCCATTTCAAGGAACGAGCATGTCCCTCGCCATCGTCCACAGCCGCGCCCAGATCGGCGTCGAAGCCCCCGCCGTCACCGTCGAAGTGCATATGGCCAATGGGTTGCCGTCACTGACGCTGGTGGGTTTGCCGGAAACTGCGGTGAAGGAAAGCAAGGACCGCGTACGCAGCGCCATTCTCAACTCGGCCCTGCAATACCCGGCGCGCCGCATCACGCTCAACCTCGCGCCCGCCGACCTGCCAAAGGACGGCGGGCGTTTTGATTTGGCGATTGCCCTGGGGATCCTCGCGGCCAGCGTGCAGGTGCCGGCGTTGATGCTCGATGACGTTGAGTGCCTGGGGGAGTTGGCGCTTTCCGGCGAAGTACGCGCGGTAAAAGGTGTGTTGCCGGCCGCACTGGCGGCGCGCAAGGCCGGGCGCACCTTGATAGTGCCCAGCGCGAATGCTGAGGAAGCGTGCCTGGCCTCAGGGTTGAAGGTGATTGCGGTGGATCACCTGCTGCAGGTGGTGGCGCACTTGAATGGGCACGTGCCGATCGAGCCCTACAAGTCGGACGGCTTGCTGTATTTGAACAAGCCTTACCCGGACCTCAGTGAAGTCCAGGGCCAATTGGCTGCCAAGCGTGCCCTGCTGATCGCAGCGGCGGGGGCGCATAACCTGCTGCTCAGCGGGCCGCCCGGCACCGGCAAGACACTGCTCGCCAGCCGCCTGCCGGGCTTGCTGCCACCACTCAGCGAGCAGGAAGCGCTGGAAGTGGCGGCGATTCAATCCGTGGTCAGCCTGGCACCATTGAGCCATTGGCCGCAGCGGCCGTTTCGCCAGCCGCACCACTCGGCATCCGGCCCCGCGCTGGTGGGTGGGGGAGCAAAGCCACAACCAGGGGAAATTACGCTGGCCCATCACGGTGTGCTGTTCCTGGATGAGTTGCCGGAATTTGATCGCAAGGTGCTGGAGGTGCTGCGCGAGCCTTTGGAGTCGGGACACATCGTCATCTCCCGCGCCCGCGATCGCGTTAGCTTCCCGGCACGCTTCCAACTGGTGGCCGCCATGAACCCCTGTCCCTGCGGATACATGGGCGAACCGAGTGGGCGCTGTCGTTGTACGCCGGAGCAGATTCAGCGGTATCGCAACAAGCTATCGGGGCCGTTGCTGGACCGGATAGATTTGCACCTGACCGTTGCGCGGGAGGCCACGGCGCTGAGCCCGGCACAGCAGAACGGCGACACCACCGCGATAACGGCCGCCTTGGTAGCCAACGCGCGGGAGCGCCAGCAACAACGCCAGGGATGCGCCAACGCGTTCCTCGATCTGCCGGCCCTGCGCGCGTACTGCAAGCTGGAAAAGGTCGATGAAAGCTGGCTGGAAAGCGCATGCGAACGACTCACGCTTTCGTTGCGGGCGGCTCATCGCTTGCTCAAGGTGGCGCGTACGTTGGCGGACCTGGAACAAAAAGACGCCATTGCCCGCCACCATCTGCAAGAGGCTTTGCAATACCGCCCGGCGGCGATAACTTGAGCCTTGCGCAAAACCTCGCTACAGCGCGCCCGCTCCCACAGCTTGAATCGCAGTGGCTCAGCGGAAGCGATCCACCTCATGCCGCAAGCCCGCGGCCAGGGTCTCCAGTTCCTTGGCGGTGATCGCCAGGTTCGACACCACTTCACGCTGCTCGCTGTTGGCCAGCGCAATGCTCTGCAAATTGCTGCTGAGCAGCGTCGCGGTGCTGCTCTGCTCCTGGGTAGCGGTGGTGATTGCGGCGAACTGCTGACCGGCCGAGCGGCTTTGCTCGTCGATGCGCGCCAGGGCCGAGGCGACATCGGCATTGCGCGACAGGCCTTCCTGCATCAGCACATTGCCGTGTTCCATGGTGCTGATGGCATTCCCGGTTTCCTGCTGAATGCTCTGGATCATTCCGGAAATTTCATCGGTGGCCTGGCGGGTGCGCGAGGCCAGGTTGCGCACTTCGTCGGCGACCACGGCGAAGCCACGGCCTTGCTCACCCGCGCGGGCAGCTTCGATGGCAGCATTGAGCGCC
>NZ_JASLAW010000131.1 GCF_030147005.1 Pseudomonas sp. | reverse complement strand
CGAAGTCGTTAGCTGACCCAGCGCCTTCGCGAGCAAGCCCGCTCCCACATTTGATCTGCTGTGAACCAGAAAACAATCCATCAGAGGTTGAGCCCCCATGCCTGCAAACGACACCACCCCGTTGATCGAAAGGCGTTCGATCGACTACATCCCGGAAGCGGAAAGACATGGTCGTCTGTTGAGCCAGTTCACCCTGTGGCTGGGTGCCAACCTGCAGATCACTGCCATCGTCACCGGGGCCCTGGCGGTAGTGCTGGGCGGGGATGTGTTCTGGTCGTTGATCGGTCTGTTGATCGGCCAACTGCTGGGTGGCGGGGTAATGGCGTTGCATGCGGCGCAAGGGCCCAAGCTCGGCCTGCCGCAGATGATTTCCAGCCGGGTGCAGTTCGGCGTGTATGGCGCGGCCATCCCTATCGTGCTGGTGTGCCTGATGTACCTGGGTTTCACCGCAACCGGCACCGTATTGTCCGGGCAGGCGCTGGGCCAGTTGTTGGGGGTCAGCGACAGCATCGGCATCCTGATCTTCGCCAGCGTCATCGTGCTGGTCACGGTGCTGGGTTATCGGGTGATCCACTTTATCGGCCGCGTCGCCAGCGTCATTGGAGTGATCGCGTTCGTCTACCTCTTCAGCCGTCTGATGGGCCAGGCTGACATTGGCGCATTGCTGCAGATCCGTCATTTCAGCTGGAGTAGCTTCTTGCTCGCGGTTTCGCTGGCAGCCTCCTGGCAGATCGCGTTCGGCCCCTATGTGGCGGACTACTCACGCTACCTGCCGAGCAGCACGTCTTCGGTGAAAACCTTTCTGGCTGCCGGCGCAGGCTCGATCATCGGCGCGCAGGTGGCGATGATTCTCGGCGTGTTCGCCGCCGCCATGGCCAACGGCCAATTCGCCGGGCACGAAGTGGCCTACATCGTCGGCCTGGGCGGCAGCGGTGCCGCGGCGGCGTTGCTGTACTTCAGCATCGCGTTCGGCAAGGTCACGATTTCCACGCTGAACTCCTACGGCAGTTTCATGTGCATTGCGACCATCATCAGTGGTTTTCAGGGCCACCTGCGGGTATCGCGTATGCAGCGCCTGCTGTTCGTACTGGCGATTGTCGGCACGGCGACCCTGATCGCGCTGCTCGGCCAGCACTCGTTCCTGGGGGCGTTCAAGTCTTTCATTCTGTTCCTGCTGGCGTTCTTCACGCCCTGGAGCGCGATCAATCTGGTGGATTACTACTGCATCACCCGCGAGCGTTATGACGTACCGGCGCTGGCCGACCCGAAAGGTCGCTATGGGCGTTGGAACCCTCTGGGCATCAGCGTTTATGTGTTCGGTGTACTGGTGCAGCTGCCGTTTATCTCCACCAAGTTCTATACCGGCCCGCTGGTGGAAACCCTGGGCGGGGTGGATATCTCCTGGATCATCGGCCTGGTGTTGCCGGCGGCCCTGTATTACCTGTGCGCAAAAAAATGGCACGGCACGATGCCCGATCAACTGATCCTGCCGCTCGAGCAGGACAGCGTTGCACCCATGCAAACAAGCGGGACCGGTCGCGCTGCGGCGCAGGCCTGACGGGACGTGGACGAGGCAGGATGCCTTTTGACTGCCGTAATCCATTTCATGATTGGGAGCGTCACACAATGAAAATGCATAAGACCCTGCTGACCACGTTGCTTTCTGCAGGCTTGCTGGCAAGCGCCGGCGCCCAGGCAGCCGGCTGGTGCGAATCCGGTAAGCCCGTGAAATTCGCCGGGCTTAACTGGGAAAGCGGCATGTTGCTCACCGACATCCTGCAAACCGTGCTGGAGAAAGGCTACGACTGCAAAACCGACAGCCTGCCGGGCAATTCCATCACCATGGAAAACGCCCTGAGCAGTAACGATATCCAAGTGTTTGCCGAAGAGTGGGTCGGCCGCAGCGAAGTCTGGAACAAGGCCGAGAAGGCCGGCAAAGTCGTCGGCGTCGGCGCCCCGGTGGTTGGCGCTGTTGAAGGCTGGTACGTGCCGCGCTATGTGATCGAAGGCGACGCCAGGCGCAAGCTGGAAGCCAAGGCCCCGGACCTGAAGAACATCGCGGACCTGGCCAAATACGCGGCGGTATTCAAAGACCAGGAAGAGCCCTCCAAGGGGCGCTTCTACAACTGCCCGGCCGGCTGGACCTGTGAGCTGGACAACAGTGAAATGCTCAAAAGCTACGGCCTGGAAAGCACCTACACCAACTTCCGCCCCGGCACGGGCCCGGCGCTGGATGCGGCGGTACTGTCGAGCTACAAGCGCGGCGAGCCGATCCTGTTCTACTACTGGTCGCCGACGCCGCTGATGGGCCAGGTCGACCTGGTCAAGCTGGAAGAAAAACCGGGCGTGGATAAACGCGTGAGCATCAAGGTCGGCCTGTCCAGGACCTTCCACGAGCAAGCGCCGGAACTGGTGGCCGTGCTGGAAAAGGTCAACCTGCCCATCGACCTGCTGAATCAGAACCTGGGCCGCATGGCCAAGGAGCGGATCGAATCGCCGAAACTGGCGAAAATTTTCCTCAAGGAACATCCTGAAGTCTGGCACGCCTGGGTGAGCGACGACGCCGCCAGGAAAATCGACGCGGCCTTGTAGGACAAGCGTGTCCGGCTACCCTGAGGGGCAGCCGGGCACCTGGCCTCAACCCACTGGATCGAGAGCACGCTATGTTTCCTGAGAGTTTTACGTTTTCCATCGCCGACTGGGTCAACGGTTGGGTGGACTCGCTGGTCACCAACTACGGCGATGTGTTCCGGCACATCTCCGATACCCTGCTGTGGGCCATCGTCAATCTGGAAGGCCTGCTGCGCGCCGCCCCCTGGTGGCTGATGCTGGCCATCGTCGCGGGCATCGCCTGGCACGCCACCCGCAAGGTGGTGACCACGGCCGTGATCGTCGGCTTGTTGTTCCTCGTCGGCGCGGTTGGCCTGTGGGACAAACTGATGCAGACCCTGGCGCTGATGATGGTCGCCACGGTGATCTCGGTGCTGATCGGCATACCACTGGGCATTCTTTCCGCGCGCAGTAACCGCTTGCGTTCGGTGCTGATGCCGTTGCTCGACATCATGCAAACCATGCCCAGCTTCGTGTACCTCATTCCGGTGCTGATGCTGTTTGGCCTGGGCAAAGTGCCGGCGATTTTCGCCACGGTCATTTACGCCGCGCCACCGCTGATCCGCCTGACGGACCTGGGTATTCGCCAGGTCGACGGCGAAGTCATGGAGGCTATCAATGCCTTCGGCGCCAACCGCTGGCAGCAACTGTTCGGCGTGCAACTGCCGTTGGCGCTGCCGAGCATCATGGCGGGCATCAACCAGACCACCATGATGGCGTTGTCGATGGTGGTGATCGCCTCGATGATCGGCGCCCGTGGCCTGGGTGAAGACGTACTGGTCGGCATCCAGACCCTTAACGTCGGCCGTGGCCTGGAAGCCGGGCTGGCGATCGTGATTCTCGCCGTGGTCATCGACCGCATTACCCAGGCCTATGGTCGTCCACGGCATGAGGCGAGCAAATGACTACCGTCAGCAAAATCGAAGTCAAAAACGTCTTCAAGATCTTCGGCAATCGCTCCAAGGAAGCGCTGGCGCTGATTGGCCAGGGCAAGACCAAGGATCAAGTGCTGGCCGAGACCGGCTGCGTGGTGGGCGTGAATGACCTGTCCCTGAGCATCGGCACGGGTGAGATCTTCGTGATCATGGGCCTGTCGGGCTCCGGCAAATCCACCTTGGTGCGTCACCTCAATCGCCTGATCGACCCCACCAGCGGCGCGATCCTGGTGGATGGCGAGGACATCCTGCAACTGGACATGGAAGCCCTGCGCCAATTCCGTCGTCACAAGATCAGCATGGTGTTCCAGAGCTTCGGCCTGCTGCCCCACAAGAACGTGCTCGATAACGTCGCCTATGGCCTGAAAGTGCGCGGCGAAACCAAGCAGGTCTGCGCCGAACGCGCCCTGCACTGGATCGAAACCGTGGGCCTCAAGGGCTATGAAAACAAATATCCGCACCAGCTGTCCGGCGGCATGCGTCAACGTGTGGGCCTGGCCCGTGCGTTGGCGGCCGACACCGACATCATCCTGATGGACGAAGCGTTCAGCGCCCTTGACCCATTGATCCGCGCCGAGATGCAGGACCAGTTGCTCGAGCTGCAAAAGACCCTGCACAAGACCATCGTGTTCATCACCCACGACCTCGACGAGGCCGTGCGCATCGGCAACCGCATCGCGATCCTCAAGGACGGCAAGCTGATTCAGGTGGGCACGCCCAGGGAGATCCTGCATTCGCCGGCGGATGACTATGTGAACCGCTTCGTTCAGCGGCGCGCGGCGGTGGTGTGATCAGGTTTGCGGTGAGGCGACTGGCCCTTTCGGGGGGCAAGCCCCCTTCCACAGGGGAACGCATTCCAACTGTGAGGGCCGGCACATCCCCCACAGGCGAACGCATGCCAACTATGGGAGCTGGCACATGCCCCACAGGCGAATGCATGCCAACTGTGGGAGCTGGCACATGCCCCACAGGCGAACGCGTTCCAACTGTGGGGCTGGCACATGCCCCACAGGCGAACGCATGCCAACTGTGGGGGCTGGCACATGCCCCACAGGCGAACGCATGCCAAATATGGGGGCTGGCACATGCCCCACAGGGCGAACGCATTCCAACTGTGGGGGCAGGCACATGCCCCACAGGCGAACGCATGCCAACTATGGGAGCTGGCACATGCCCCACAGGCGAATGCATGCCAACTATGGGAGCTGGCACATGCCCCACAGGGCGAACGCATTACAACTGTGGGAGCTGGCACATGCCCCACAGGCGAGCGCATGCCAACTGTAGGCGCTGGCTTGCCTGTGAAGAGGCCGGTAAGGCTGCACAAGAATTGAAGAAGGTATGAAGATGCCCCAGGCAACAACCATCATCATCGCCGACACTCCCCTGCGCTGGCAGGACGTGGTCGCCGTCGCCCGCCACGGCGCAGTGCTCGAACTCTCGGGGCATGCCTGGGCGCGCATCGACAATGCCCAGGCCATCGTGCAGTGCATCGTCGCCAGCGGCGAACGCGCATATGGCGTGAACACCGGCCTGGGCGCGCTGTGCAATGTTTCGCTCAAGGGCGAGCAACTGAGCCAGTTGTCGCGCAACACCTTGCTCAGCCACGCCTGCGGCGTCGGGCCTGTATTGAGCGATGAGCAGACCCGCGCGATCATCTGCGCGGCCGTCATCAACTACAGCCACGGCAAATCCGGCCTGCATCCGCAAGTGGTGCATGCGCTGCTGGCGCTGCTCAACCACGGCATCACGCCACAAGTACCGTCCCAGGGGTCGGTTGGTTACCTGACCCACATGGCCCATGTCGGCGTGGCGCTGCTCGGCGTCGGCAACGTCAGCTATCGCGGCCAGGTGGTGGCAGCGCAAGAAGCATTGGCCGCCGAAGGTTTGCAACCGGTGGTACTGGGCGCCAAGGATGGCCTGTGCCTGGTCAACGGCACGCCGTGCATGACCGGCATGAGCTGCCTGGCCTTGGCCGATGCGCATCACTTGCTGCAATGGGCCGACGTGATCGGTGCCATGAGCTTTGAAGCCCAGCGCGGCCAGATCGATGCATTCGACGAAGAGATCATCGCCCTCAAACCGCATGCGGGCATGCAGCAAGTCGGCCGTAACCTGCGCGCCCTGCTCGACGGCAGCGAAGTGGTCGCCGGCAGCCGGGGCATTCGCACCCAGGACGCCTTGAGCATCCGCTCGATCCCGCAAATCCACGGCGCGGCGCGCGATCAACTGGAGCACGCCACCCGTCAGATCGAGACCGAACTCAACAGCGCCACGGACAACCCGCTGGTGCTCGGCACGCCGGACAACTACCGCGTGGTGTCCCAGGCCAACCCCCACGGGCAGTCCGTGGCGCTGGCCGCCGACCTGCTCGCCATCGCCATGGCCGAAATCGGTTCGGTGGCCGAACGCCGCCTGGACCGCCTGATCAACCCGCACGTCAGCGGCCTGCCGGCATTCCTGGTGAGCAACCCCGGAGTCAACTCCGGAATGATGATCGTGCAGTACGTCGCCGCGTCCTTGTGTGGGCAAAACCGCCAGTTGGCGCAGCCGGCGGTGCTCGACAACTTCGTCACCTCGGGCCTGCAGGAAGACCACTTGAGCATGGGCACCAACGCCGCGCTCAAGCTGCATCAGGTATTGCTCAACGTTACCCAGATTCTTGCCATCGAATACTTGCTGGCGGCCCAGGCGTTCGAGTTCCTCAAGGGCCAGCGCTTCGGCGTCGGCACCGACCGCGCCTGGCGCTTGCTGCGCGAGGTGGTACCGGCCTACGAAGAGGACCGCTGGCTGGCGCCGGACATTGCGGCGGCCGCCAACGTGCTCAGAGACACCGCATTACCGAATGTGCACTGAAGACTTATTCCAAAAGAACAATTCACAAGGAGAACGAATGTGACTGCGCTAAACCTGATTCCGGGCCAACTGAGCCTCGCCCAATTGCGGGCCATCTACCAGCAGCCGGTAACCCTCAGCCTGGATGACAGCGCCACGGCGCAGATCGAAGCGAGTGTGGCCTGTGTGGAACAGATTCTCGCCGAGAACCGCACCGCGTATGGCATCAACACTGGTTTCGGCCTGCTGGCCTCGACTCGCATCGCAAGCCAAGACCTGGAAAACCTCCAGCGTTCCCTGGTGCTGTCCCACGCCGCCGGTGTGGGTGAGCCGATCAGCGATGCGCTGGTCAGGCTGGTCATGGTGCTCAAGGTCAACAGCCTGAGCCGTGGGTTCTCCGGGATTCGCCGGCAGGTGATCGACGCGCTGATCGCACTGATCAACGCCGAGGTGTACCCGCATATTCCGCTTAAAGGCTCGGTCGGTGCATCCGGTGACCTGGCGCCGTTGGCGCATATGTCCCTGGTGCTGCTCGGCGAAGGCAAGGCGCGCTACAAGGGCCAATGGCTGGAGGCGACCGACGCGCTGAAGGTCGCCGGCCTCACGCCGCTGACCCTCGCCGCCAAAGAGGGCCTGGCCCTGCTCAACGGCACCCAGGTGTCCACCGCCTACGCCTTGCGCGGCCTGTTCGAAGGCGAAGACCTGTTCGCCGGCGCCCTCGTATGCGGCGGCCTTACCGTGGAAGCGGTGCTCGGCTCGCGCTCGCCGTTCGACGCCCGTATTCATGCCGCACGCGGCCAACGTGGCCAGATCGATGCGGCGGCGGCTTATCGCGACTTGCTCGGCGAAAGCAGCCAGGTGTCCCAGTCGCACCAGAACTGCGACAAGGTGCAAGACCCTTACTCCCTGCGCTGCCAGCCGCAAGTGATGGGCGCCTGCCTGACCCAGTTCCGCCAGGCTGCCGAGGTGCTGGTGGTTGAGGCCAACGCGGTGTCGGATAACCCCCTGGTGTTTGCCGCTGAAGGCGATGTGATTTCCGGCGGTAACTTCCACGCCGAGCCGGTGGCCATGGCCGCTGACAACATGGCCCTGGCCATCGCCGAAATCGGCTCGCTCAGTGAGCGCCGTATCTCGTTGATGATGGACAAGCACATGTCGCAATTGCCGCCGTTCCTGGTGAGTAATGGCGGGGTCAACTCCGGTTTTATGATTGCCCAGGTGACCGCTGCGGCGCTCGCCAGCGAGAACAAGGCATTGGCCCATCCCCATAGCGTCGACAGCCTGCCGACGTCGGCCAACCAGGAAGACCACGTGTCCATGGCCCCGGCTGCGGGCAAGCGACTGTGGGAAATGGCCGAGAACACCCGTGGCATTCTCGCCGTGGAATGGCTCGCCGCCTGCCAGGGCCTGGATCTGCGCGACGGCCTGAAAACCTCGCCTGTGCTTGAAAAAGCACGTGGCCTGCTGCGCGACAAAGTGGCGTTCTACGACAAGGACCGCTTCTTCGCTCCGGACATCAACGCCGCCAGTGAACTGCTCGCCAGCCGCTGCCTGAACGAGCTGGTCCCGGCGAAGTTGCTGCCGAGCCTGTAACCGATCCAGAGGACGACATGCTCTCTGTGGCGAGGGAGCTTGCTCCCGCTCGAGGGCGAAGCGCTCGCAGCTTTTTGGGGCTGCTGCGCCGCCCGGCGCGAGCAGCTCGCTCGCCACAAAATCCGTCGTCTGCAGGCGTTGAATTTTCTCGGGATAAAAATAACTAGGGAAGAGAAATGCACCAGCCAGAAACAGGTTTGAAACGCGGGCTCAATGCCCGACATATTCGCTTCATGGCGCTCGGTTCCGCGATCGGTACCGGGCTGTTCTACGGCTCTGCCTCCGCCATCCAGATGGCCGGCCCGGCCGTGCTGCTGGCCTACCTGATCGGCGGCGCCGCAGTCTTCATGGTGATGCGCGCCCTCGGCGAGATGGCCGTGCACAACCCCGTATCCGGCTCCTTTGGCCACTACGCCAGCACCTACCTGGGGCCCATGGCCGGGTTTATCCTCGGCTGGACCTACGCCTTTGAAATGATCATCGTCTGCCTGGCCGACGTCACCGCCTTCGGCATCTACATGGGCTTCTGGTTTCCCGAGGTCGCCCGTTGGGTCTGGGTGCTTGGCATCGTGTTTCTGATCGGTGGCCTGAACCTGTGCAACGTCAAAGTGTTTGGCGAGATGGAGTTCTGGCTCTCGCTGCTCAAGGTTGGCGCCATTGTCGCGATGATCCTCGGCGGCCTCGGCATCATGCTGTTCGGTATTCATTCGTCCGGTGAAACCCAGGCCGTCGGCCTGAGCAACCTGTGGGCCCATGGCGGTTTCATGCCCAACGGTATCGGCGGCCTGATCGCGTCCTTCGCCGTGGTGATGTTTGCCTTCGGCGGTATCGAAATCATCGGCATCACCGCCGGGGAAGCCAAAGACCCGCAGCGCGTGATCCCCAAAGCAATCAACGCCGTACCGCTGCGCATCCTGCTGTTCTACGTGCTGACCCTGTTTGTGCTGATGGCGATCTACCCGTGGCCGCAGATCGGTAGCCAGGGCAGCCCGTTCGTGCAGATCTTCAGTAACCTCGGTATCGGCTCGGCGGCGACCATCCTCAATATCGTGGTGATCTCGGCGGCGGTATCGGCCATCAACAGTGACATCTTCGGCGCCGGCCGCATGATGTACGGCCTGGCCCAGCAAGGGCAGGCGCCCAAAGGCTTCGCGCAATTGTCCAGATATGGCGTGCCGTGGATGACTGTGCTGGTGATGGGCGCGGCGCTGCTTGGCGGCGTGGTGCTCAACTACCTGATCCCGGAAAACGTGTTCCTGCTGATCGCCTCGATTGCCACCTTCGCCACCGTGTGGGTGTGGCTGATGATCTTGTTCACTCAGGTCGCCATGCGCCGCTCGATGACTAAAAAGCAGGTGGCAGAGCTGAAATTCCCGGTGCCGTTCTGGCCCTATGCGCCGGCTGCGGCCATCGTGTTCATGCTGTTTGTGTTTGGCGTGCTCGGTTACTTCCCCGACACCCAGGCGGCCTTGATGGTCGGTGCGGTATGGATCGTGCTGCTGATCGTTGCCTACCTGCTGTGGGTCAAGCCCGCTGCCGGGCAAGCGGCCAGGGTCCATTACGAACCGGCTTTGTCTCATCGATAACTTAGGGAGGCGTTGATGAAAACCCTTTGGCAACACTGCCACGTTGCAACCATGGCCCATGGCAAGTACTCGATCATCGAGGACGCCGCCATGGTCACCGCCGGTTCGCTCATCGAGTGGATCGGCCCGCGCAGCCAGGTGCCGACGGCGGACTATGCCCACGTGCATGACCTGCAGGGCGCGTGGGTCACCCCCGGGCTGATCGACTGCCACACACACACGGTGTTCGGCGGTAACCGCAGCGGCGAATTCGAGCAGCGCCTCGAAGGTGTCAGCTATGCGGACATCGCGGCCAAGGGCGGCGGTATTGCCAGTACTGTGCGCGCTACCCGTGCGGCCACGGAAGATGAATTGTTCTTCAGCGCCGAAAAACGCCTGCGCAGTCTTTTGCGGGACGGCGTGACCACGGTGGAGATCAAGTCCGGCTATGGGCTGGACCTGGCCAACGAACGCAAGATGCTGCGCGTGGCGCGGCGCCTTGGCGAATCGCTGCCGGTAAGCGTGCGCGCCACCTGTCTGGCAGCCCACGCGCTGCCGCCTGAGTACAAAGACCGCGCCGATGACTACATCGAGCACATCTGCAACGAGATGCTGCCGGCCCTGGCTGCAGAAGGGCTGGTGGACGCGGTGGATGCCTTCTGTGAATACCTGGCGTTTTCCACCGAGCAGGTCGAGCGTGTGTTCAAAGTCGCCCAACAACTGGGCCTGCCGGTGAAATTGCACGCCGAGCAATTGTCTTCCCTGCACGGCTCCAGCCTGGCGGCGCGCTACCACGCGTTGTCGGCCGATCACCTGGAATTCATGACCGAAGACGATGCCATCGCCATGGCCGCTGCCGGCACCGTTGCCGTATTGCTGCCAGGGGCCTTCTACTTTTTGCGCGAAACCCAATTGCCGCCGATGGACGCCCTGCGCAAACACGGCGTGAAGATGGCCATTGCCAGCGACCTCAACCCCGGCACCTCGCCGGCCCTGTCGGTGCGCCTGATGCTGAACATGGCCTGCACCCTGTTTCGCATGACCCCGGAAGAAGCCCTGGCGGGCGCCACGCAACACGCGGCCACCGCCTTGGGCATGGGCCATACCCACGGCTCCCTGGAAGTGGGCAAGGTCGCGGATTTTGTCGCCTGGCAGATCGATCGCCCCGCCGACCTGGCCTATTGGCTGGGGGGCGAGTTGGGTAAGCGCGTCGTGCGCCATGGCGTTGATGTCACCGTTTAAGGCTGCATCTGTGAATTAAGGAGTACTGCTGTGGATAAGGTTCTGAATTTCAAGCAAGGCCGTGTACCGCTGCTGATCAGCATGCCC
Source organism: Pseudomonas sp. (assembly GCF_030147005.1). GTDB lineage: Bacteria > Pseudomonadota > Gammaproteobacteria > Pseudomonadales > Pseudomonadaceae > Aquipseudomonas. Next base: position 9,764 of record NZ_JASLAW010000131.1, on the reverse strand, counting down.
CACGCCGGCCTGCGCCTCACTCCCGCGGTCGAAGCCGGGTTGATCCCCGAAGCGCAAAGCCTGCCGGACACCGACTGGCATATCCCTGCGCTGTACGACTTCGCCGAAGAACTGGGCGCCAGCACGTTGTCGGCCGAGTACTCGCGGTTTGTCATCGATCTGAACCGGCCGTCCGACAACACGCCGCTCTACGCGGGCGCCACCACCGGCCTGTACCCGGAGACGCTGTTCGATGGCGTGCCGTTGTTCCGTGAAGGGCAGACACCGTCCGAGGCCGAGCGCGCAAGCTATCTGCAAAAGATCTGGGGGCCGTACCACCGCACACTGCAAGAAGAACTGGCGCGCCTCAAGGCCGAGTTCGGCTATGCGTTGCTGTTCGACGCGCATTCGATCCGCTCGGTAATCCCGCATCTGTTCGAAGGCAAGTTGCCGGACTTCAACCTCGGCACCTTCAACGGCGCTGCATGCGACCCCGAACTGGCCGGCCAACTGGAAGCCATCTGCGCCACGCACTCGCAATACACCCATGTGCTGAACGGGCGCTTCAAGGGCGGTCATATCACCCGGCACTACGGTGACCCGGCGCAGGCGATTCATGCCGTGCAGTTGGAGTTGTGCCAAAGCACGTATATGGAAGAGGTCGAGCCGTTCCGGTATCGGCCCGACCTGGCCGAGCCGACGCGGGTGGTGCTGAGGCAGTTGCTGCAAGCCTTACTGGCGTGGGGCGGGCAGCGGTACGCAAAATAAAAAAGTGGGGCGATCACCGCTTATGGATGATCGCCCCTATGGCCTGAGTCATCTATCACCTTCGCAATGAATTCGGAGGTGTTCTGCCAGCGGTGATAGCGGGCTCATCGCCGACTCTCTCTTTTGATTCAGGGCCTGGATGGTGACTGTCGCTCCAGATTATTAAATCGGATGACTTCCTTTATTGAGAATGTTGAAGTGGCCCATCACCTGAATTGGCTGGCGATCAGGGCCGGCCGCTGAGAAATAAAAGTTCCCTTGGACCCTTTGAAGGTCGGCGTCCCATATCTCGACAATGGAACCGTCCAGACTTTTATACAGCTCTTGAGTGTCGAGTTCTTTATCGGGGTCCGGTATTTGGTCCAGAAGCTTGAAGTAGATGGCGCTGTCTTTTACCGCAGTGGGTGGCGGCAAAGCGGCTACCAATTTACGGGGCACCGATGATGAGGCCGTTGAGAGGTAAAGGTGGATGCCGAATAGTTCTGAGCTGCCGGTTGTTTTATTGATCAGATCTTGAAAAGCAATGATTGACCAACATTCAGCATTATCTTTATCCACGATTTTTTTAATATTTATCGTATTGGCATTGAACAGTTCCTTCTTATTGCCATCGCTCACAATAGCGCTGAATGTTTCTGGGGGCACTTGTCGACTTACTGACATGCTCATGGCGTTTTTCCTCTAAAGGGTTTGGAAAGCCTTTCAGGATTATTTGAGCGCCGGGAGCCAGCCCAGGTCTACTGGCAGAACTAACAGGCCTTAATATCGTTTAGCTATGGCGCGCGGAGGGTTAATGCCAAAAGCGGATATTTCGATGCGTGCGACGAGCCACCGGAGCTGCGGTTTAGCGTTGTACTGACATCGGTCCAAACGCTCAAGGACATGCTCATTGCACAATTCGGGTTTATGATGCCGGACGGCACAATAATAGACGTCCCCCCAGGGATGAACCCGACACCCTACGGAGCGCGCAATGCAGACTTGGTACCCGCAGATCAAACCCTATGCCCGGCACGATCTGGCAGTCGATGATGTTCACACCCTGTATGTCGATGAAAGCGGCTCCCCCGAAGGCCTGCCGGTGGTTTTCATCCACGGCGGGCCCGGCTCCGGTTGCGACGCGCAGAGCCGTTGCTACTTCGATCCGAACCTGTACCGTATCGTCACCTTCGACCAGCGCGGTTGCGGGCGCTCCACCCCCCGCGCCAGCCTGGAAAACAACACCACCTGGGACCTGGTCGCCGACCTTGAGCGCATCCGCGAGCACCTGGGCATCGACAAATGGGTGCTGTTCGGTGGCTCCTGGGGCTCGACGCTGTCCCTGGCTTACGCACAAACCCATCCCGAGCGCGTGCATGGCTTGATCGTGCGCGGCATCTTCCTGGCCCGCCCTCAGGACATTCGCTGGTTCTACCAGGAGGGCGCGAGCCGCCTGTTCCCCGATTACTGGCAGGACTACCTGGCGCCGATCCCGGTGGAAGAGCGTCACGACATGATTGCCGCTTACCACAAGCGCCTGACCGGCAACGACCAGATCGCCCAAATGCACGCGGCCAAAGCCTGGTCCGGTTGGGAAGGGCGCATGCTGGGCCTTTGCCCGAGCCCGCAGCATGTCGAGCGCTTCTCCGAGCCGCAGCGTGCCTTGTCCATTGCCCGCATCGAATGCCATTACTTCACCAACAACTCTTTCCTTGAGCCTGGCCAGCTGATTCGCGACATGCACAAAATCGCTCATCTGCCCGGCGTCATCATCCACGGTCGCTACGATATGATTTGCCCGTTGGATAACGCCTGGGAGCTGCATCAGGCCTGGCCCAACAGTGAATTGCAGGTGATCCGCGAGGCTGGGCACGCCGCGTCCGAGCCCGGCATTACCGATGCGCTGGTGCGCGCAACTGGCGAAATGGCACGACGCCTGCTTGATTTGCCGCCTGAAGAAGCATGAAGGGCCTGTTGCAACGGGTGCGAAGCGCCCGGGTCGAGGTTGCCGGTGAATCAATCGGGGCGATTGACCAGGGTTTGCTGGTACTGGTGGCCGTCGAACCTTCAGATACGCCCGAGAGCGCCGATAAACTGCTGCATAAGCTGCTTAACTATCGGGTGTTCAGCGACGATGAGGGCAAGATGAACCTCTCGTTGAAGGACATCGACGGCGGTTTGCTGCTGGTGTCGCAGTTCACCCTGGCGGCGGACACCAAAAGCGGTCTGCGGCCAAGCTTTTCCACAGCGGCTCCTCCGGCGCTGGGAGAGGCGCTTTTTAATCACTTGATGACACAAGCGCAACAATTGCATGGCAAGGTGGCGTCAGGGCGTTTTGGCGCGGATATGCAGGTGCATTTGGTCAATGATGGCCCTGTGACGTTTCTGTTGCAGGCGTGAATGCATGAAAAACGACGTTAATGCCTAAAAACGCAGGGTTTCGCTATAAATACTTCGTTATCCCTGATGCGTTGTCTCGCGGGCTGCTAGATAATCGCGCGCTACGGGGATCAGCGTTGTTTGGTCCAATTTGACTTAGGTAGAGCCTTGTCCGGCAAACCAGTGGGGAATCATTTTGCCCCTGCGGAGTCGGAACAATGCTCGCCAACCTGGCATATAGATAGCTGGCCGTTGGTTTTTTGATCTGTTTTCGGCGAGGGTTGCTCGTGATTGTTAGTCCCTGTAATGCACCAAAATTGTCTGCCAAACGGTTACGAAACGCACTGGTAACGGGCTCTGCCCTGTTTTGCCTGTTCGGCGCGAGTCAACTGTGGGCATTCAGTCTGGACGATGTGTCGGCCAAGGCAAAAGAGCTGGCTGGGCAGAAATACGAAGCTCCGCGCAGCAATTTGCCGAACGAATTCCGCGAAATGAAATTCGCTGATTACCAGAAAATTCGTTTCCGCAATGAAAAAGCCGAGTGGGCCGATCAGAACACCCCGTTCAAGCTGTCCTTCTATCACCAGGGTATGCACTTCGATACGCCGGTGAAAATCAATGAAGTCACCGCTGACAGCGTCCAGGAAATCAAGTACGACCCGAATCGTTTCGATTTCGGCGACGTAAAATTTGATCCGAAAGCCACCGAACAGCTGGGTTATGCCGGCTTTCGTGTGCTGTTCCCGATCAACAAGGCCGACAAGCAAGACGAAATCATGACCATGCTCGGCGCCAGCTATTTCCGCGTCGTCGGCAAGGATCAGGTGTATGGCCTGTCCGCCCGTGGCATGGCGATCGACACCGCGCTGCCGTCCGGCGAAGAATTCCCGCGTTTCACTGAGTTCTGGATCGAGCGTCCGAAGCCGGGCGACAAGCACCTGGTGATCTTCGCCCTGTTGGATTCGCCGCGTGCTACGGGCGCCTACCGCCTGATTCTGCGTCCGGGCACCGACACCGTGGTCGACGTCAAATCCCAGATGTATCTGCGCGACAAGGTCAGCAAGCTGGGCGTTGCCCCGTTGACCTCGATGTTCCTGTTCGGCGCCAACCAGCCGTCCAAGGTCCTCAACTACCGTCGTGAGCTGCATGATTCCAGCGGCCTGTCGATCCATGCCGGCAATGGCGAGTGGATCTGGCGCCCGCTGAACAACCCTAAACACCTGTCGGTCAGCAACTTCAGCGTCGAAAACCCGCGTGGGTTCGGCCTGCTGCAACGTGGCCGCAGCTTCAGCCACTACGAAGACCTGGACGACAACTACGACAAGCGCCCGAGCGCCTGGATCGAACCTGAAGGCGACTGGGGCAAGGGCAGCGTCGACCTGGTAGAGATTCCGACCGCTGACGAAACCAATGACAATATCGTTGCTTTCTGGAGCCCGGCCGAACTGCCGGAAGTCGGCAAGCCGCTGGACGTGTCCTACCGCCTGCACTGGACGCTGGACGATGCTGCTTTCCATTCGCCGGACAGTGCGTGGGTCAAGCAGACCCTGCGTTCCACCGGTGACGTGAAGCAATCCAACCTGATCCGCCAGCCGGATGGCAGCGTGGCTTACCTGGTGGACTTCGAGGGTCCGGCCCTGAAGAAACTGCTGCCGGACGCCCCGGTGCGCAGCCAAGTGAGCGTTGGCGATAACGCTGAACTGGTTGAAAACAGCGTGCGCTACAACGAGCACACCCAAGGCTGGCGCCTGACCCTGCGCATGAAGATCAAGGACGCGAGCAAGCCGACTGAAATGCGTGCGGCGTTGGTGCAGGAGATCGCACAGGCCGAGCCTGAACAGGTTTCGACCCATGTGCTCAAGGCTGACAAGGTCTTGGCCAAGCAACACGAGAAGCAGGCCAAGAAAGACGCCAAAGAGTCCAAGGACAAAGACGTCAAGCAGCCAGAAGCTGCCCCGGTCCCTGCCACGCCTGAGCCGGCCAAGACCGAGCAAGTCCTGACCGAAACCTGGAGCTACCAGTTGCCCGCCGATGAGTAATTCACAAGTCAAGCCAGAAACTCTCAGCGAGTACCTGGCGCATCTCCCCATGACGGCTGAGCAGCGCGCCGAGCTGGCGGGCTGCAGTTCCTTCAGTGAGCTGCACGAACGCCTGTCGTCCGCGACCTTCGACGCGCCCACCGACGCCGCCCAAGCGTCGGTAGGCCGCAGGCTCACCCTGAGCACGGCCGAAGAGCTGCAGGACGCCGAGATGCTGGCGCTCGACGCCAGCGGTCGCGTCTGCCTCAAGGCCACGCCGCCGATCCGTCGGACCAAAGTTGTGCCCGAGCCTTGGCGCACCAACATTTTGGTACGCGGCTGGCGCCGGATGACCGGTCGTACCAACCCGCCCAAGCCGCCGAAAGACGAGCGGGTACTGCCGGCTGCACGCTGGCGTACCGTCGGTTCGATCCGTCGCTATATCCTGTTGGTGCTGATGCTTGGCCAGACCATCGTGGCCGGCTGGTACATGAAAGGCATCATGCCGTACCAGGGCTGGTCGCTGGTCGACTTCGACGAAATCCGCAACCAGACCCTGCTGCAAACCGCCACCCAGGTACTGCCTTACGCACTGCAAACCAGCATCCTGATCATGTTCGGGATTCTGTTCTGCTGGGTGTCGGCTGGTTTCTGGACCGCGCTGATGGGCTTTCTCGAACTGCTAACCGGGCACGATAAATACCGTATCTCCGGTAAAAGTGCCGGTGATGAGCCGATTCCGAAGGATGCACGCACCGCGCTGGTAATGCCGATCTGTAACGAAGACGTGCCCCGGGTATTCGCCGGTTTGCGCGCAACGTTCGAGTCGGTGGCCGCTACCGGTGACCTGGACCGCTTCGACTTCTTCGTGCTCAGCGACAGTAACGACGCCGATATCTGTATTGCCGAACAGCAAGCCTGGCTCGACGTGTGCCGCGATGCCGGTGGTTTCGGCAAGATTTTCTATCGCCGCCGTCGCCGTCGCGTCAAGCGCAAGAGCGGTAACCTCGACGACTTCTGCCGTCGCTGGGGCGGTGACTATAAGTACATGGTGGTGCTCGACGCCGACAGCGTAATGAGCGGCGAATGCCTGACCAGCCTGGTGCGCTTGATGGAAGCCACGCCGGATGCCGGGATTATCCAGACCGCGCCGCGTGCGTCGGGCATGGATACCCTGTATGCGCGCATGCAGCAGTTCGCCACCCGCGTGTACGGCCCGCTGTTCACTGCCGGCCTGCACTTCTGGCAGCTGGGTGAATCCCATTACTGGGGCCACAACGCAATCATCCGCATGAAGCCGTTTATCGAGCACTGCGCCCTGGCGCCGTTGCCCGGTAAGGGCGCATTCGCCGGTGCGATCCTCTCCCACGACTTCGTTGAAGCAGCGCTGATGCGCCGCGCCGGTTGGGGTGTGTGGATTGCCTACGACCTGCCGGGCAGCTACGAAGAACTGCCGCCGAACCTGCTCGACGAACTCAAGCGTGACCGTCGCTGGTGTCACGGCAACCTGATGAACTTCCGTCTGTTCCTGGTCAAAGGCATGCACCCGGTGCACCGTGCGGTGTTCCTGACCGGCGTGATGTCCTACCTGTCGGCGCCGTTGTGGTTCTTCTTCCTGGTGTTGTCCACGGCGTTGCTGGCGGTCAATACCCTTATGGAGCCGCAGTACTTCATGGCGCCACGCCAGTTGTACCCGCTGTGGCCGCAATGGCACCCGGAAAAGGCGGTTGCGCTGTTCTCCACTACTATCGTGCTGCTGTTCCTGCCTAAATTGCTCAGCATCATTCTGATCTGGGCCAAGGGCGCCAAAGAGTTCGGCGGCAAGTTCAAGGTGACCTTGTCGATGCTGCTGGAGATGTTGTTCTCCATGCTGCTGGCGCCGGTGCGCATGATCTTCCACACCCGTTTCGTACTGGCCGCGTTCCTCGGCTGGGCCGCGACCTGGAACTCGCCGCAGCGCGATGACGACTCCACTCCCTGGAGCGAAGCGGTCAAACGCCACGGCCCGCAGACCCTGTTGGGCTTTTTGTGGGCGCTGTTGGTGGTGTGGCTGAACCCGAGCTTTTTGTGGTGGCTGATTCCGATCGTCGGTTCGTTGATGCTATCGATCCCGGTGTCGGTGATTTCCAGTCGGGTCAAGCTGGGCCTCAAGTCCCGCGATGAGAGCCTGTTCCTGATCCCCGAGGAATACAATCCGCCGCAGGCGCTGCTGTCGACCGAGAAGTACACCCATGAAAACCGTTGGCACGCCCTCAACGACGGGTTCGTGCGTTCGGTGGTCGACCCGCAGCAGAACGCCCTGGCCTGTGCCCTGGCGACCTCGCGTCACCGCGTGGCAGAGCCGATCGAATACCTGCGTGGGGAGCGTGTTCGCCACGCGTTGAAAGCCGGCCCTGCCGGCCTCAACAACAGCGAACGCCTGGCCTTGCTCAGCGACCCGGTGGCCCTGGCTCGCTTGCATGAACAGGTCTGGAGCGAAGGTCACGCCGAGTGGTTGGGCGCTTGGCGTGCTTCGATCAAGGCTGATCCGCACGCGCCGTTGCTCCCCCTGCAACCGCAGTCGTCCCAGGCTCAACCGGCCTGATTCAGACGCCCCCGAGGTCTCGCCTCGGGGCGTTTCAAGCGCTTGTCCTACAGCGTTTCGCGTCCCTTCCTTTTCTCGCTAACCCCTTGTTATTTCGAAACAAAACACCTTCGTCCGAGGCGTATTGCCGTGCCTGTGTCTGGGGTAGCATCGCCCCCCAAATTTGACTTGCCACGGGGGCACACATGTTCAAAAGGTATTGGTCGGCATTGCTGATGGGTGTTGTCGCATTGCTTCACACGGGCTTGCTTCAGGCCGGGGCGATTGACGACGCTGTACGCCGTGGCGTGCTGAAAGTCGGCACCACGCCGACTTACGTACCGTTCGAAATGACGGACAAGCAGGGGCGCATCATCGGTTTCGAAGTCGACTTGCTCCACGCGATGAGCCGTGCGCTGGGGGTTGAACTCGAACTGGTCGTGGTGCCCTACACGGAGTTGCTGTCGGGGCTGCTGGCGAAAAAATTCGACCTGATTGGCAGCGGCGTGACGGTCACCCAGGAGCGCAACCTGAAACTCAACTTCAGCGATTCTTTTATCGTGGTGGGCCAGACCGTCCTGCTGCATCCGCGCCTGGCTGGCACGGTATCGAGCATCGAAGACCTGGACGAGGCGGGCTATCGGATCGCGGTTACCGAAGGCACCACCGGCGAAGCGGCGGCGCAGCGCTTCCTCGGAGCGGCGCGGCTCACGAGTTTCACGACACCGGAGGAGGGCGTGCGCCAGGTGGTGGAGGGCAAGGCCGACGCCTTTATTCATGACGCACCCTACAATCTGATCGCAATGGCCCGGCCCGAAAACAGTGCATTACTGACGCTGGAGCAGCCGTTTACCTTTGAACCCCTGGCGTTCGGCCTGAAAAAGGGCGATTACGACAGCCTCAACTGGATCAACCATTTCCTCAACCAAGTGGCCCAGGACGGGACCTACGATCAACTGCATGACAAGTGGTTCAAGGACACCGCCTGGATCGCAGAAATCGACTGATCGTCATAACTACTTACACATCAACCCATTAGCAAGCCCATGCGCTGACGTGTCTAGGCCTGTGGTCAGGCACGGCGCCTCAGGGTTTCTCTTACATACGCCGATAACATTTAGCCGTGAAACCTTTGTGACGGGCAACGAGTGGGTTAGGATCGCACCCCGAAATGGCGCTGCCCTTTTGTGCGCCAACCTTATAAGAACCGTTCAGGGGACTTGATGATGAAAAAGTATCTTTCGATGCTGATGCTCGGCGTCACCGCGCTGGTAGCGGCCACTGCGGCACAGGCCGGCGCCATCGATGATGCGGTCAAGCGCGGCACGCTGAAAGTCGGCATGGACCCGACCTACATGCCGTTCGAAATGACCGACAAGCGCGGTGAAATCATCGGCTTCGAAGTCGACATCCTCAAGGCCATGGCCAAGTCCATGGGCGTCAAGCTGGAACTGGTGTCCACCGGCTACGACGGCATTATCCCGGCCTTCCTGACCGGCAAGTTCGACATGATCGGCAGCGGCATGACCCTGACCCAGGAGCGTAATCTGCGCTTGAACTTCAGCGAACCGTTCATCGTGGTCGGTCAGACTCTGCTGATTCGCAAGGAGCTGGAAGGCACCATCAAGTCCTACAAAGACCTGAACGACGAAAAATACCGCCTGACCTCCAAGCTTGGCACCACCGGTGAGATGGTTGCCAAAAAGCTCATCTCCAAAGCCAAGTACCACGGCTACGACAACGAGCAGGAAGGCGTGCTGGACGTGGTTAACGGCAAGGCCGACGCTTTTGTCTATGACGCACCGTACAACGTGGTGGCCGAGAAGAAAGTCGGCAATGGCAAGCTGGTGTTCCTTGAGGAACCCTTCACGTTCGAACCTCTGGCGTTCGGCCTGAAGAAAGGCGATTACGACAGCGTCAATTTCATCAACAACTTCCTGCACCAGATCAAGAACGACGGCACCTACGATCGCATCCATGACAAGTGGTTCAAGAGCTCCGAGTGGCTCAAGGACATGGAATAAGGCCTGCTGTTGTGGCGAGGGAGCTTGCTCCCGCTGGAGTGCGAAGCGCTCCCA
>NZ_JASLAW010000091.1 GCF_030147005.1 Pseudomonas sp. | reverse complement strand
CTCGACGCCCAACGCGAACGCCTGGCCGCCGAAGACGCCCAGGCCCAGGCCGAAGTGGACCTGTATCGCGGGATCGTTGCGATCTACAAGGCCTTGGGTGGTGGCTGGCAGCCGGACACGGTGGTCGCCAGCGGCAAGTGAGGTAAAGAGCTCCTTTGGTTGGTCGCATCCAGCCAATTTTTAGCCCTGCGGTCCATTCGGCCGCGGGGCTTTTTTTTGGATGGCTGAGCCTATTAGTCCCTGGGGTTCAAGGTGTCTTCACCGGCGGGGGTCAATTTCCTGAAGAAAGGCCCGCTCTCGTTGATCTGTGCCAAGGCATACAGCGTGCGCGCCAGCCGACCGTTACCATCGCCATAGGGGTGATAACGAACCGCTGCTGCGAACAGACCCTGCGCCATCGGTAATTTGCCTTGCTGTGCGCTCCCCGCGAGCTGAGGCAGCATCCTGGCAAAGCCTGCCCGCCCTATTCGCGATGCCATGAATACCGGATCACTGCTGGAGCGAAAGACACGGTAGGGCTCGCCCGGTGACGGTTGATAGATCTCGGCATGAATACGGTCAATCTGGTTTAAATCCGAGAGGTCGGAATTTTGATTGCGCAGCAGCACATTAGTCACCTCTTCTTCAGTCAATCCACTTGAACGGCTTTCACCGACAATCCATTTCGCCGCCTGTTGCTGCGGGTTGCCTAAAACCAATTCAGTTGAAACCACCGGTGGTTTTTCAAGCATGGCTTGCAGCGCATTATCGGTCTTGCTCAGGCGATCACGATCCTTCGCCAGACGCCGCAGGCCATGGCCGATCTCGCTCTGCAAGCTTCCCCAGGCAAAGCGTTGCCTCGGGACACCAAGGCCGTCCAGTTCGAGGTTGTCGCGGATGGTCTGGGCCACTGTGGCCTTGCTCGTCGCGCCAATCAGGCTCTGGACACTTTCTTCGCTCAGCAATCGGTTTACCAGGTAATTGATTTTGTTCTTGTCTGAGAGCGCCGCCCAGGTTTTAGGGCCGATTATCTGTGATTCGAAGGAATATACGGGCGTGGGTTGAGCCGCTTGGCGGTTCGCTTTGCGGTTATCAAAATCCTTACCGCCGAGACGCGCGATCGCTGGTGTAGGCTTGTGGGGTTCGAGCGCAGCCACGTTTAACGGCGCAACAGCCGGCTGCGCAATCGCCGGCTTGTGCCAACCGTGGCTCAGAATGTGACCTCCCGCAATGAATTCGTCAGGCGGCGGCGTACGAAAGCCACTGAAGGCATTCTCCGCCAGCTCCAAGTTGAAGAAGTCCTTGTACTTGATGAACGTCCTCGCGTTAGCTGTCTGATAGAGCCCCATTAGTGCCGGCTCCGGTAAAATAAACGGTTCCGAGAGCGACGGCATGCCTTTGCCGGCAAACTGCGGGGCGGTAAGGTCAAAGGCGTACGTCTTGCCGTCAAGATCACCGATGGGGAAGAAGTGGTTCGTCACACCGTCAGGATTAGGCGAGTTCCAGATCAACATCGCTCGAAACTTGATGTTGGTAAACTCGTTGGCGCGCATGAACTGCGCGACGATTCCCGCCGCCTTCGCGCACTGGCCCGCAGGCGCCATAAAGGCCTCGCTCAGGTGTGGATTGCTGCGAAATTTGCTCATGTAACCGTGCATCTTAAGAGGCAGCTCACGGGAGGGGTTGGCTCCAATCTCGCGAAATGGCTCAACCCTGGTGTCAATGATGGGCGCTTGGGCCGGCACCGTGGGTTTTATGGGGAGCGGTTTTTTCGGCACTGCCACCTCTGGCGACAGTCGCTTTTCAGTGATTTTTTCCAGGGCCATGAACCTATTGTTGTTTGCGCCCTGAAGCTCGGACAAGGCATAAAGCACCCTGGCCAAGACGTCGTTGTTGGTTGCAAACGGCTGGTAGCTCTGGGTTAGCGCGAAGAGCCACGCTGCAGGGGAAAGCCCTTCGGGGACCTGAAATAGCTTCAAGCTTTTTTCGTATGCTCCATGGGCAATGTCAGTCCCAACCGAAGTGACTTGCCCGCTGGGACGGAATCCGCCAGCGAGGATGCGATCGCCCTTGCCGGACAGCGCCCCATGAATAGCGTCAATTACCTTTATGCTGGTCAGATCCGCCTGCCGGAACTGCTCGATAGTCTGAATTATCCGCTCTTGCGGTACCTTGCTCAGGCTGGTCGACGCCACCCATGTGGCCGCGCCCTTTTCAGGCGGGAGATTAATCTCTTGCGTCTTGAGCGTTGGAGGGTGATCCCTCAGTGTTTGTACGAACTGATCGACTTCATCCAGACGTTTTGAGTCGGCCTCAAGCCTGCTCCGTGCGAGACGGGCCTCCACTCGCTCACTTCGCCAGCCAAACTGCTGTTTGGCGGCGCCGGTACTTTCCAATCTCAGATTATTGGCGATTGACTGTCTGACGGCCTGCTCACTGGTTCGCGCAGTGAGCTTCCTGGCAACCCGGGAGTTCACCACTTTGGTTGACAGCCGCTCGATCCGACCTTCGCTGTCCAGTTTGCTCCAGGGCAAGGGCTTGCCGGCACCACGTAAGGTTGACGATAGCGAATTCGCCGCCTGGGAGGGCGCGTTTAAACCGCTGGAGCCTGCCTTCTGACTGATTGCCGGAACAAGGCGAGCCGAGCCGCTGGACGCGAAGCCTGCGGCGGCAGACTGAGCGCCAAATTTCTTCACAAGCGCCTCATTAATGATGCGAAAGGTCTCAGGACGGATAATGTACTCGTTGGTAGAACGGTGATACTTCAGCATCGCCGCCAAGTCGCGGCCCTTCCCGATTGTGGCGATCGTCGGGCCTAAGGCCATTGATACCCCGGTTGTAATCATGGAAGTAAACGCCCGCTTGTTCGCGGCATCTCGCTCAGTCGGGTCATCGCTGATGGCGCCTTGCAGGCCACTCACGCCGGCGCTGGCGCCAATCACCAGGCTCGGCGCGGCGTAGCCCAGCGCCCTGGCCAGGAAGGAGCCAGTCCCACTGGACATGGCGAGTGACAGGTAGCCAAAGAGTTCGAGAAGTCCTTGCATGACCTTCAGGCCCTCGAGCCCGTAACGCTCCCAATCGGTAAAGATGAGCGTATCAATATCGGACGCAATACGATCCATGTTCGCCTCGAACAGGCGTTCACTCAGTTTCTTGACATTGTCACTGGTTTCGAAAGACAACGGTTTGGTAACGACCCGCCCACCATTGCGCCCCATGCCGATCTGAGCATTAGTGGAGTACTTAGTCTTGGTGACCTCGAACGCAGCAGGGTTTCTCGATGTCTTGACTTGCTCAATAATCGGCAACTTCATGAGAATCCATTTTTTGAACTCTGGATCCGAGGGATAACCGGGCATGTTTTCCTCTCGCAAGGCCCCGAACTTCCAGTACCGGTTGACCTTTTCTCCGATAAAGAAACAGGCATCATCGTCCACGCTGCACAAGAGTGCTGTTTGCCCCTGCGTCACCGCAAATACGCCGTTGACGTTCGCACCATGAAACTTCACTTGGGAGGCCTGTAAGTCGCCATTCAGGAAGTCGGCCATCAGCTTATGGCCAGGGTGCGTCAGAGGTGTAGTCTCAAGGTAATTGAGTCCGGCATTCATAATCCTGCCTTGGTAGAAGGACGCCGTCCTGGATTTAATCTCCGGTTGCGTTTTATAGGCTTTGAAATCGGCCTCCAGCTTGGCCTGTATCGCGTCTTTCCCGATAAATTCGATCAGTCTCTGATGCTCGACGCCGACCACTTTATAAGTCTGCCCGAAGGGTCCACGCATCAACCCGACGTCTCTCTTGTGGGCGTCCAATACAACCTCTTTGAGCGAGTAGTTTTTGAAGTGCTTCCTGACCGCTGTGCGATGGAGATTGGGGTCGTGCGGTTGCACTTCGTTGTACTGCACGCGCAGTGAACTTTGCGGACTCAGATGCGTGATGATGCCGGTTTGCTTTTCATACTCGCTGATGCGTTGCTCAATGATGTCGTCCACGGCGGCAGAGGGATTCAGAATCGGCGCGTACAGAGCGACCATCATCTCTACGCTGTCGGCGGCAAGGGTCCCAATATTTTCGTCCAACTGTTTTGCGTAGGCCGCTTGTAAACTCGCTTCCTTGACGTCGAATCGCGTCAACCCCAGATTGATTGCGCTCGCCAGCGACTGGTCATCCACTGAATCGGGTATACCTCCGCCTTTTCGAATCACATCGCCAACGACTTGGCCATCCACGTCGACCTTTTCGCTCAAGAGCGCTTTGATCCGGGCCTGTGAGGTTTCAGGATCGTCTCCATTTGACGAAGCACTGCGGCGTGAGCGCGAGCCACTGCCGCCCAGCGCATCCTGCAGCATCTGCCCGACCAACGCGTCCGGATGACCGGGCAACGACTTGCCAAGGGCCATATCCACCTCTATCGCCAGTTGCGTCCGACCGTCCCGTGTCGCAGGCTCGTCAAGCGCACCGGACGGCGGCAGGAACCAGTGGTTGTAAAAACTGCTGACGGCGGCGTAGGCAGCAAGCGCGCCCAATGCACGCCCCGGGTTTTGTTCAACGGCATTGCCGACGCGTTGGGTCATCAGCAGCCCGGTTGTGAACAACCAGTTTCCAATCGTCGCCAAACCTTGTTGCACGGCCTGCTGATAGCCTGGGGACTCAATACGCTGAGTCGTTTCCCGGTACACGTCGTTGTACATCAGGCCGTCACTGCCTGGTGCAGAAGGGCTGGCTTTTGCAGCCAGGTCCATGAGCCGGGTGTGGACTTCTTCCAACTCCACGGCATCAGTGCCAGGCAGGCTCAACGCTGAGTCGATGTGACTGAGGACCTTGCGGACATGCGTGGCAAACCCTTGCAGCCACGGCTCGCCGGCGGTTCTGGCCGCTGCGCTTTTTTCGCGCAGGTCATCGACTATATTCGTACCATGGTCAAGCGCTGCGGCCTGCAACGCGTCTTCGTGATACAACCTCGCCTGATCCGCAGGCAACCTTGGCAGGCGCACACACTGCTGGGCAAACACGCCTTGAGCGACACTGGCAGCGTCGGCAAGGTTCTCACCCGCTTGCTGGATGACCCGATACGTCGTGAGGTTCAACAACGGCAGGAACGGTACCGTGTCCCTTGCGAAGGCCTCGCCGACATCTATGGCGAAAGCAAATTTTGCAGCCTCAAAGCGCTCTTTCAGTTGATCGACATGCGCTCTAGACACGGCGGCCTTGTCGCCACTGAGGCCTTTGAGCCGGTCCTGTGCATCCATGACCTGTTCGCCCATCAACGAAAGGGCTTCAGCTCTAGCGAGGGGAATGTAGCGCTGGGTCAGTCGACTCAAGCGCGCATTTGCCTTCCAGGCTTGTTGCAGGGCGCGATTGGGAATATGCCCTGGTTGATGGCCCGAGCCGGCCATTTTCATCCACACAAGCCAATCCTTGATTTTCTGGCCAGTACTCAACGGGTGCGGACGAACGTCTTCGTAACCGGCGAACCTCATGTGGTACTGATAGCATTCCAATTCGCGCTTTATTTCCCCGCGCAATTGAACAAGCTCCTGCCCGTGCGAACTCTTCTCAGCGGGGGCATCAACGTGCCTATTCCCCGTCGCCGATGCGCGGGTGCCGAAAGCCGGGTTATCGCCCAGGGTCTGCCGGTCGATGGTGCGCAGATGGACAGTGTTTGGAATAGGCATCGAGTGCGTTCTTGAGCAGCGAAAGATGCTCAAAGAGTTGCCGTTTTTTATTCAGCGCCGTATCAGATATTTCTCAATAATCCGCAGGATCAAGCCTGCGTATCCCGCTCATTTTGTTTCCTGGATGCGGTTGATGATGGTCACGGGATATTCAGGAACCGCGCACTAAAATCGGCTGGCCTGGCACAAGATCAAACTTCGGTAATGTCCCGGATTCGACCCTGACCATTTACGAAACGCTTTATAAAACGAACTGGTATCGGCAAAACCCAACCGCTCGGCAATCTCTGCAAAGCTGATCTGCGGTTCCGCCAGCCACACAATCGCCAACTCCTTGCGCACGCTGTCTTTGAGGCCTTGATAGGTCTGCGCTTCTTCCGCCAGGCGACGGCGCAATGTGGAAGCGGAGATACACAGCGTCGCCGCCAGGCTGTCGGTTTCCGGCCAGGTGTCGGGGGGCATTTGGCGCAGGTCGTGCTTGATTCGGGTGGCAAGGCTTTCCGGGTCGCGGTATTTGACCAGGATATTGGCCGGTGCCTGGCTGAGAAAGCGTTGCAGTTCCTGCGCGGTACGCTTGATCGGCAGGTCCAGGCACTCGGCGGAAAAGATCATGCGGGTGCGTGGCCGATCAAAGCGCAGGTTGTCGGAAAACATCACCTGGTAATCATCACAAAAGTCCGGCCGTGCGCAGCGCAATTCAATGGCCAGGATCGGGATGCGTCGCCCCGCCAGCCAGCAGGCGACGCCGTGAACGATCATCCAATAGGTGAAATAGGTGAACGCGCGCTTGGGTTCAGGCTCCGGCTCAAGCAATACGATTTGCGCCAGGCTCTGTTGGCGCACCAACTGGGCCGGCAGGCGCTCAAGCATCAGCGAAAGAAAATCCAGGCCGGTTTCCAGGCCCGCCGCCAGGTGGGGTTGTGCCATGGCGGCACGACACAGGAACGCCAGGCTGCCGGATTTGAGCTTGCGCGGGTCCATGCCAAAAAACTCGTCATCCCTGCGCCGCGCCAGCAAACGCCACAAGCGCGCATAGGCCGTGGCGGCAACGCGCGCGTCGGGCTGTTCCAGCAACGACGGGGCAATCCCGACTTTGCTTAACGCCTCAACGGTGGCCGCTCCGGGCGCGCAGCTCTGCAACAGGGCTTCACGCACGAGGTGGATGGAAATGGTGTCTTTTTCCGACATGGGATGTAGGCCAGTCCGACTGCGCTTCAGGGTGGCCTCATGATAAGGGCGGTTGCGCTTCGCCACCACCGTTCAGCCCAGGTTCAGCAAAGGTCAATATTTCTTGTTTAGCAATGAGTATCATTATGTTACAACTTAGCTTCCTATCTAGTTACGCTTGGTGCCCGATGCTCGTTCCTTTTTTAATCATGCTGCGCGAAGGGATCGAAGCGGCGCTGATCGTTGGCATCATCGCCAGCTACCTGCAACAGACCGGACGCGGCCAGTGGATGCCCGCCGTGTGGATCGGTGTTTTCCTGGCGGCGGCGCTGGCCTTGCTGGTGGGTGGCGGGCTGGAACTGGTCAGCGCCGAATTCCCGCAAAAACAGCAGGAATTGTTCGAGGGTATCGTCGGACTGGTCGCGGTGGGCATCCTCAGTTCCATGGTGTTCTGGATGCGCAAGGTGGCGCGCTCCATCAAACATTCGCTGCATGAGTCTCTCGACCACGCCTTGGCCGGCTCCAGGCATCAAGTCGTTGCGCTGATCGCCATGGTGTTTTTCGCCGTGGCGCGCGAAGGGCTGGAAACGGTGTTCTTCCTTCTCGCCGTATTCCAGCAAAGCGAAGGCCCCGGCGCGCCGGTGGGCGCCCTGCTCGGCCTGATCCTGGCGATTATCGTGGGCTTTTTGATCTATTCCGGGAGCATGCGCCTGAACCTCGGCGCGTTCTTCCGCTGGACCGGCCTGTTTATCCTGGTGGTGGCGGCCGGCATCCTCGCCAACTCGGTGCAGGCCCTGCATGAAGCGGGCGTGTGGAATCACCTGCAAACCGTGCTGTTCGATTTCAGCGCCGCGTTGCCGATGGACAGCCCGCTAGGCTCAGTGCTTGCCGGCATGTTCGGGTATCAGGAAGCACCGACGGTGAGCACGCTCGGCGCCTACCTGATTTATTTGGTGGTGGCGCTGGTGATGTTCTTCCTGCCCTCGCCTTCCGCCCGGCCTGTCACCCCACCTTCTTCCCTCTCCAGCCAGTAAGGACCGCCTCTTGTCCAGCCCAACTCCTCAACCGGCCCCGCCGTCCCGTGCGCTGCGCTGGGCCCTGGCCGGCTCGGTGGTCGTGATGATCGCCGCCGGTGGCCTGTTCTATTACGCCTCGCAACTGGCCGCGAGCAAGCGCCAGGCCAACCATAACGAAATCGCGGTGACGATCCACGGCCACGCTTGCGAGCCCAACGCACTGACGGTGCCGGCCGGGCGCGCGAGCTTTCGCATCATCAACCGTTCCGATCGTGCGGTGGAATGGGAAATCCTCGACGGCGTTCTAGTCGTCGAAGAACGTGAAAATATCGCCCCGGGCCTGAGCCAAGTGATCAACGCCAACCTGCTGCCCGGCGACTACGCGATCACCTGCGGCCTGCTGAGCAACCCACGCGGCACCTTGCATGTAACCCCTACCGCCGAGTCCGACGCCCAGGCCAAGGCCAAGCCGTCGATGGTGGCGTTTATCGGGCCGCTGTCGGAGTTCCGCGTTTACCTGAGCGGCCAGGGCAGCGCGCTGGTCAAAGCGGTAACCGCGTTGCAGCAGGCAATCGATACCGGCGACCTGGCCCAGGCCCAGGCCCTGTATGTACCGGCCCGCGAGGCCTACCAACGGTTGGCGCCGGCCTCGCAACGGTTGGCCGAACTGGACAACGCAATCAACGCCCGCGCCGACTACTTTGAAAAACGCGAGCAAGACCCGGCCTTCAGCGGCTTCCATCGCCTTGAATACAGCCTGTTCCAGCAGCACAGCCTCGATGGCCTGGCGCCCGTAGCGCAGCGGCTGGTCAACGACGTCACCACGCTCAAGCAACAGCTGCTGGCTCAATCCCTGCCGCCGGAGCAACTGGTGAGCATTGTGGTGCGCAACCTCAATAGCCTGGCCGACGTACGTGCCGCCAGCGGTGAAGAAGAACGCTACAGCCATATCGACCTCAACGGTTTCGCCGCCAACCTGCAAGTGGCGCACAAAGTGGTCGACCTGATGCGTCCGTTGTTGACTCAGTCGGCTGCGGACCTCGTACCGAACGTCGACGGTGCGCTGGCCGCCTTCGACGCCGAGCTTGCCGTGTTCAAAGTCGGCGACAGCTACAGCCGCTACGACAGCGTAACGGCCAATCAGCGCAAGCAGATCGCCGACAAGGCCAAGGCACTGGCCGCCGCACTCGATGGAATCGACCCCGCCCTTGGCCTTTCCGGCCTGCAGTGAGACGAACGCAAACATGAGTGATTCACAACAGTTTGACCTTCAACGTCGCCGCGTCCTGCTGGGCATGGCGGCGACCGGCGCGGCCATCGCCGGCAGCACCCTGGCCTGCCCGGCCATGGCGGTGGCCGCCGAACAAGTCACCACCGCACCGCGCAGTGACAAAACCCAGGACCACCAGGCTTTTTTCGGCCGGCATCAAAGCGGGATCGTCACCCCGCGCCCGGCCTGCGGCATGGTCGTGGCATTCGACGTGCTGGCCAGCGACCGTGAAGATTTGGAGCGGCTCTTTCGGACGTTGAACGAGCGCATCGCGTTCCTGATGAGCGGCGGTACCGTGCCGCAAGTCGACCCGAAACTGCCGCCTACCGATTCCGGCATCCTCGGCCCGGTGGTGACGCCGGATAACCTGACCATCACCGTGTCCGTCGGCGAGTCGTTGTTCGATGAGCGCTTCGGCCTCAGCGCAGCCAAACCCAAGCGCCTGATCCGCATGGTCGGCTTCCCCAACGACGCGCTGGAGCCGGCCCAGTGCCACGGCGACTTGAGCCTGCAGTTCAGCTCCAACACACCGGACACTAATATTCACGCCCTGCGCGACATCGTGAAGAACCTGCCGGACCTGCTGCTGGTGCGCTGGAAACAAGAAGGCAGCGTACCGCCCCAGGCGCCGGCCAAACCCGGCGAACCTGCGCAAAGTGCGCGCAACTTCCTCGGCTTTCGCGATGGCTCGGCCAACCCCGATTCCAACGACGCCAAGGCCATGGACCGCATCGTCTGGGTTCAAACCGGCAGCGACGAACCCGCCTGGGCCGCCCATGGCAGCTACCAGGCGGTGCGAATCATCCGCAACTTTGTCGAGCGTTGGGACCGTACCCCGTTGCAAGAACAGGAAAGCATCATTGGCCGCGTCAAACCCACCGGCGCGCCGATGGATGGCGACAAAGAAACCCAGGTGCCCGATTACAGCAAGGACCCGGAGGGCAAGCTGACCAAGCTCGACGCCCACATTCGCCTGGCCAACCCGCGCACCGCGCAGACCCAGGCCAACCTGATCCTGCGGCGGCCGTTCAACTACTCCAACGGCGTCAATAAAAACGGTCAGCTGGACATGGGGCTGTTGTTCATCTGTTACCAGGCTGATCTGGAAAAAGGCTTTATCAGCGTGCAAACCCGGCTCAACGGCGAGCCCCTGGAGGAATACCTCAAGCCCGTGGGCGGCGGTTACTTCTTCACCTTGCCGGGGGTCACGGGGCCTGACGATTTCATTGGGCGCACGCTGCTCGCGGCAACGCACCCGCAAACCACTGTCCCCACCTGAAACATACTTAGAGCGGATACCGTCCCATGAAGAAGTCGACCCTCGCGTTGTCGCTGCTGCTGACCCTTTCGCCACTGGCCGCCTTTGCCGCCACGGCGCCACTGGACCTGGTAGGTCCGGTGTCGGACTACAAAATCTACGTCACCGAAGAGATCGGTGAATTGGTCACCCAAACCCAGGCGTTCACCGCCGCCGTGAAACAGGGCGACCTGGCCGGAGCCAGGAAACTCTATGCGCCAACGCGTGTGCATTATGAGGCCATCGAGCCGATCGCTGAGCTGTTCAGCGACCTCGACGCGTCCATCGACTCACGTGTCGACGATCACGAAAAAGGCGTGAAGGCCGAAGACTTCACCGGCTTTCACCGCATCGAGTACAGCCTGTTCTCCGAAAACACCACCCAGGGCCTTGATGCCCTCGCCGACAAGCTCAACGGCGATGTGCTCGACCTGAAAACCCGCGTGGATGGCCTGACCTTCCCACCGGAAAAAGTCGTCGGCGGTGCCGCCGCGCTGCTCGAAGAAGTCGCCGCCACCAAGATTTCCGGCGAAGAAGACCGTTACAGCCATACCGACTTGTATGACTTCCAGGGCAACATCGACGGTGCGAAGAAAATCGTTGACCTGTTCCGTGGCCAGATCGAGAAACAAGACAAGGCGTTCCTGGCCAAGGTCGACAAGAACTTTGCCACCGTGGACAAGATCCTGGCCAAGTACAAGACCCCGGACGGTGGCTTTGAGACCTACGACAAGGTCAAGGAAAACGACCGCAAGGCCTTGGTGGGGCCGGTCAATACCTTGGCTGAAGACTTGTCGATGCTGCGCGGTAAGTTGGGCCTGAACTAAGCCGCCGCGCAAAAAAACACCCAGGCCCCCGAAGGACGCCTGGGTGTTTTATTGGCCAACCGGTTTTATAGGATTCGGTACAACAATCTCTCGATACGCACCCTGCTCACCCGCCGCAGGAACTTGCCCACCGCGGCCGGATAATCCACCAGTGTCTGCAGTTGCTGGTAACCGGCAATGCGCGTGGCGTGCTGGAAAATCTGCGCCAATTCCTGCGCCCGCGGCGCCAACCATTGACCCTTGGGGTCGTCGATCAGCAAGGCGTTTTCCAGGTCGAGCCGGAACGCACGGGGGTTGAGGTTGTTGCCGGTCAACAAGGTGTAGCGCTCGTCCACCCACATGCCTTTAAGGTGGTAGCTGTTGTCCCCGTCATGCCACAGGTGCAGGTTCAACTGGCCGCTGTCGATCATCGGCTGATGGCGCTTGGCAAAGCGACGCAGGCTGATCTCATACAGATAAGGCAATGCTGCGATGACCTTGAAGGGTTCGCTGGGCGGGATGTAGAAATCGTTGGCGGTCTTGTCGCCGACGATGATGTCGATCTTCACCCCACGCGCCAGGGCCCGGTTAATCTCACGGGTCACCGGCAGCGGCAGGTTGAAGTACGGGGTGCAGATGGTCAACTGCTGCTGGGCGCCGGCGATCAGCTCCAGGATGACTCGGCTGAGCGGGTTGTTCTTGCCGACACCGAGCAACGGGCTGACTTGCAGGTGCCCATTGGGCAACTGCCCGGCACTGGTGTCATACGACGCATGTTTGAGACGGCTGCGCAGGTCGCCGATGTCGTTGCGCAGGCTGCGGGTGGTGGGCGGGTTGGGCAGGTCGAGGCGGTGTACCGCCTTGGACGCTACTAGCCCATGCTCGACCAGGTGCTGCATGGAATCGGCCAGCGGCTGGCTGTGGATCAGGTGATAACGGTCGAAGCGGTACTTATCGAACTTGTGCAGGTACACGTTGTTCAAGCTGGCTCCGCTGTACAGCACCGTGTCGTCGATCACAAAGCCCTTGAGGTGCAACACGCCGAACAGCTCGCGGGTTTGCACCGGAACGCCGTAAACCGGCACTTCACTGGCGTGACTTTCGGTCATGGCCTGGTACCAGGCGCTGTTGCCCGGCTGCTTGCCGGCGCCGATCAGCCCACGCTGGGCGCGCAACCAGTCGACCACCACCACGATGTCCAACCCCGGCCGCGCGGCCTTGGCGGCGTGCAGTGCGTCGTAGATCTCCTGCCCCGCTTCATCCTGCTGCAAGTACAGCGCAACGATGTAGATGCGCCGAGTGGCCTGGGGGATTTTCTCCAGCAGGCATCGACGATAGGCAGCGGCGCCGGACAGCACCTCGATGGCATCGGTGGACAGCGGGAAACCGCGCAGTTTAGGCAACAGGGAGCGTTTGAAGAACGACGGCATAAGGCTCGCAATGGGTCGAATCCGAAGAGGCCCAAAGCTTACACCATGGGGCAGCTCAGGTCTTGTCGGCCCGTATCGAAAAAGCTCATTGACCAAGAAGAACGATCGTTCTACTGTAAGGGCCATGAACGATATGACGAATAACGAAACCCGCGACATTATTCTCGACGTTACCGAGAAGTTGATTTATCGCCACGGCATCGCTGCCACCGGCATGGACTTACTGGTGAAAACCGCCGGCGTCTCGAGAAAAAGTATTTATCGCTACTTCAGCAACAAGGATGAGCTGGTAGTGGCCGCCCTGCAGCGCCGCGACGAACGCTGGCTGCGATGGCTGCGTACTGAAGTGGAGCGCAGCGACGACAGTGGCGAGCGCCTGCTGGCAGTGTTCGGCGCCCTGAAAAGCTGGTTCGGCTCGGCGGACTTTCGCGGCTGCGCCTTTATCAATACCAGCGGCGAAACCGGCGACGCACAAGCCCCGGTACGCCTGCTGGCCAAGGCCCACAAACAAAAACTGTTCGAGTACGCATTTGAACTGTGTCAAGCACATGGCACCCCCGACCCGGAGCGGCAGGCTGCGCAGCTGCTGATTTTGATCGATGGCGCCATTACCGTCGCCCTGGTGATGGGTGATTCAACGGCGGCCGATAATGCGCAAGACATGGCGCGAACATTATTGGGGCTTTGAACCACAGGCCTGGGGATTTTAGATCCACTTTATTGTATTCAGGAGCCGCTCAATGTCCTCTAACGCAGAAATACGTCCACCACTGCCGCCCTTTACCCGCGAGTCGGCCATCGAAAAAGTGCGCCTGGCCGAAGACGGCTGGAACTCACGCGACCCGCAGCGGGTTTCACTGGCGTACACGCTGGATACCCAATGGCGCAACCGTGCCGAGTTTGCCCATAACCGCGAAGAAGCAAAGGGTTTCCTCACGCGTAAATGGGCCAGGGAGCTGGATTATCGGCTGATCAAAGAACTATGGGCGTTCACCGATAACCGCATTGCCGTGCGCTATGCCTATGAATGGCACGATGACTCCGGCAACTGGTTTCGTTCGTACGGTAATGAAAACTGGGAATTCGATGAGAACGGCCTGATGGCCAACCGTTTCGCATGCATCAACGATCTGCCGATCAAGGAAAGTGAACGCAAGTTCCACTGGCCGCTGGGGCGACGCCCCGATGATCATCCGGGCTTGTCCGACCTGGGCTTGTAGGCTCAACCCGGCCCGTGAAATATGCGAGCGGGCTTGCCGTGGCAAGCCCCAATGCCAGTCAGTTAAGCGCTAGAGCAGGCAACCGTCGGCCTGTGGCGAGGGAGCTTGCTCCCGCTGGGCCGCGAAGCGACCCCAGAAAATGGGACTGCTGCGCAGTCCAGCGGGAGCAAGCTCC
>NZ_JASLAW010000089.1 GCF_030147005.1 Pseudomonas sp. | reverse complement strand
ATGCAACATACCGGAGCAAAAATCGCCGCGAGATACTTTTTTTAAGGTCTATAGCAACAAACTTACTAATTTACCTCCCCGTGTCCATTGCAGATGATCACTCCAACAACAAAGCGCCGCGTCTGCGGCGCACAGCGAAGTACGACCACGTACTCACCTTGCCTTGGAGCTCGTCATGGTTACCACTGCAACATCCTCCGCCCCGCTTATCGAAAAACACACGATTGGATACGTGCCCCCGGAAGATCGCCATGGAAAGGTAAGAGACCTGTTCACCCTGTGGTTCGGCGGCAACATCGCGCCGTTGCCGATCGTCACCGGTGCCTTGGGTGTGCAACTGTTCCACCTCAACCTGGTGTGGGGCATCGTCGCCATCCTCGTCGGCCATTTGGTCGGCGGTGTGTTGATGGCGCTGCACTCGGCCCAAGGCCCGCAAATGGGCATTCCGCAAATGATCCAGAGCCGCGCCCAGTTCGGCTCCCTTGGCGCGCTGTTGGTGGTGGTGATTGCCGGCGTGATGTACATCGGCTTCTTCGCCTCCAACATCGTGCTGGCCGGTAAATCCCTGCACGGCGTGGTCGATGCGGTACCGGTGCCGGTCGGCATTGTGATCGGCGCCATCGGTTCCGGCATCATCGGCATCATCGGCTATCGCTTCATCCATGTGCTCAACCGCATCGGTACCTGGGTGCTGGGCGCCGGTATCGTGCTGGGCTTCGGCTATATCTTCACCCACGTGCAGACTACGGACTTCCTGACGCGCGGCAGCTTCAACATTTCCGGTTGGCTGGCCACCGTGTCCCTGGCCGCGCTGTGGCAGATCGCATTCGCCCCGTATGTCTCCGACTACTCGCGCTACCTGCCGGCCGACGTTCCCGTCGCCGCCACCTTCTGGACCACTTACCTGGGTTCGGCCCTGGGTTCGAGCCTGGCGTTCATTTTCGGCGCCGTCGCCGTGCTCGCCACGCCCGTGGGCATGGACACCATGGACGCGGTCAAGCTCGCTACCGGCGCCATTGGCCCGCTGATGCTGGTGCTGTTTTTGCTCAGCGTGATCAGCCACAACGCCCTCAACCTGTACGGCGCGGTGCTGTCGATCATCACCCTGGTGCAGACCTTCGCTTACCGCTGGATACCCACGGCGAAAAGTCGCGCGGTGATCTCCATCATCGTGCTCACAGCCTGTTCGATTGCGGCGGTGTTCGCCTCCAAGGACTTTATCGGCCACT
Source organism: Pseudomonas sp. (assembly GCF_030147005.1). GTDB lineage: Bacteria > Pseudomonadota > Gammaproteobacteria > Pseudomonadales > Pseudomonadaceae > Aquipseudomonas. Next base: position 7,828 of record NZ_JASLAW010000089.1, on the reverse strand, counting down.
TCGTCGACATGGTGCTGGTGCTGCTCGTGGTGCTGGTGCCGTGGACAGCGATCAACCTGATCGACTTCTACGCCATCCACAAAGGCAAGTACGACATCGCTTCGATCTTCCGCGTGGATGGCGGCATCTACGGCAAGTACAACCCCCAGGCACTGCTGGCGTATGCGGTGGGCATCGCGGTGCAGATTCCGTTCATGAACACGCCGCTGTACGTGGGGCCGATTTCCGAACACATCAACGGCGCAGACCTGTCGTGGGTGGTGGGGTTGGTGGTGACGTCGCCGTTGTACTTCTGGTTGGCGAGCCGGGACAGTGCGTATAAGCGCCGGATGGACGGGGGGAAATTGGTGGGTGGGGTCTGATACAGACGCTCTCGGTTGCGCCTGTGCGAAGGTCACTTTATAGTTCGCCCCGTCGCTGGCATTGGCCGGCGATGGGGTTTCGCAGCCCTATAACGATTTACACCAACACCGTCAAACATGCCCCAGCCGCCCCCGGCTGCCGAATGTTTTATGGCGGTTGTGCGTGGGAGACCTTCGGGTCTGCCGGGTTTTGGTGTAAATCGTCCGGTCTGCGAACCCGCGCACAGCTGCCACCCAATCTGTTTCGCAGCAGACGCGGTGGTAATTCTTCTTAATTTGAGGATTTACACCATGACAACTCAACACCCGCCCCGCCGCTTCACCCCCATGTCCCAGACCGCAACCGACTACCCCGTGCTGCTGATCGACAGCGATGCGCCGCTCAGCGAATTGCACGCCTGCGCCGGCGAGCGGCTCAATGCCGCGCTCGCCTACCTGCACCTGATGGCCTGCTCCAACGTATCCGACTATGCCGAGCACGACATCAACACCGTTGCCAATACCGCGCGGATCATGGTCCAGGATGTGGCGGATGTGTTCACCGTGATTGAAAAGCGCGGCTTTGATTCGCCCGCTGTTGCCTGATGTGATGTGAGCTGTGAGAAAACCCGCCCTGGCGGGTTTTCTGGTTTTCGGGAGGCTGAAAATGGGGAGTGGCCGCGGGAATAAGGGTGTCTGCGCCGCCGCTCTCGCAGCCTCGCTGGGGCTGCGAAGGCGGCCGTCTGGCTGGCAGTGACCTTGCCTGATGCCTATGATGTGCCCATTCACCAACACCCCAGGACACTCCATGCCCGCCCTTACCTTCCGCACCGCCCTCCCTACCGACGCCCGCCGCTGTTTCGAAATCGAAACCACCGCCTACGAAGGCGACGAAGCCGCCACCCTGGCAAAAATTGCCACGCGTATCACGCAGTACCCCCAAGGCTTTCTCATCCTTGAAGCCGATGGCGAAACGGTAGGTTTTATCAACAGCGGCTGCGCCCATGACGTGGTGATGTCGGACGAGGCGTTCAAGGAGTTGGTGGGCCATTCAGCCCAAGCGACGAATGTGGTGATCATGTCGGTGGTCGTTGACCCGGTCCACCAGGGCAAAGGTTATTCCAAAAAGCTTATGGCCGAGTTCGTGCAGCACATGCGGGCGATGGGCAAGCAAGCCATTCACCTGATGTGCAAAGAACGGCATGTACCGTTGTACACCCGTATGGGGTACACCTACGTGCAGCCATCGCCGTCCGAGCATGGCGGGATGGCGTGGCATGAGATGGTCATGTCTCTTTGACGGCTGCGCTCGCGCAACAAGCAGCTCAACACATCAGCCGACTCATGCTCGGTTCAGGGAAGGATTTCCAAGTGCCCAATGCAACACCGCTGACCTTTCAACAAACCTTGAAAAAAAACCTTAAACGAGTGGCGACCTATTGGGCACCGCTGGGCGTCCTTTTCACCGGGCTCGGTACGCTGCTGGGGTTTTATACGCTGTCGACCTACGCCACTTCGATTGGCCGCCCCGATCTGATGGCCGCCGCGCTGGAGGCCAAGTCTGCGCTGATCCCGTGGCTCGCCGCGGTTATGGGGATGCTGGGGGCGTACCTGCTGGTGCTGCTGTCGACCACGGTGCTGTTCGGGCTTACGGTCTCGTTGTTCAATGACGTAGCGTCCCTGCAGCACAAGCTGGTCGGCATCCTGTTTATGCCAATACTGGTGGGCATTGTTGCACTGCTGTGGCAGAACTTCGAAGGCCCCAAACTGGACGATTGGGGCAAACTCACCTGGATGTTCATCTGGCTCGGCGTCTCGCTGCTTGCACTGCTGACGATTCCCACATTCCGGGTGGCGGTCGACACCTGCGCAACCATGGCCAGCCCCGGCAACCCCCGGAGCTGGCCACTACGGTGCTGGTTCATGCTGATGGTCGCCTTGCTGTTGGCGGAAACTGTGATCTGCGCTGTGTTCCCCGCCAGCCTGATCCTGCACGCCTACACGGGTGAGGACACGCCCGAGGCATTGAGGCATCTGATGGTTATCTCGATATTCGCCGCCACGGTTGCGCTGCTGCCAGTGGTGGTGTTCTACGTCAGCAAGGCGGACTTGTTCAAACGCCTTAGCGTCGGCCTGCTGATGGTGCTCGTGTCCGGAGGCGTGATCGTCGTCATTTCGCCGGGCAGTCCTGCTGCCATCGTGTATTCGGCAGCCTTGATGATGAAAGCCAGGAACCCGGTGGAAGCGGTGTATATGCTGACAACGTCCTACGCGACCGAAGACTTTGACACGCACATCTGGGGCGACGTGCGCACCGTGCGCGGCAAACCCGAGGTCTCGGCGTTCCCGTTGTTTTCCTTCGGTGACGTGCTGTTGTTATGTCCTACCAGCCTGATCAACAAAAGCCGCAAGGAGTGGCCGCAATACTCGGCCTATTGCGTGCTCACGCAAAGCAGCAACGCGATACGCCGGCCCAAAAAATCAGACCCGGCAACCGCGTCGATACCAGGCATCGGCAACCCACCTGATCACAAGGAACCGTGAAAACCGCGTCCCTTACCAACTCCCCGATGCCCCGCCGCCGCCGCTGGAGCCACCGCCGCCGGACGAGCTGCTGCTGGAGCTGGAACCGCTTGAACTCGAGCCGGAGCCACCGCCCGAACCCGACCCCGACCCTTCGCCGACCTTGCCGAAAAGGATCAAGGCGACGAACGACGCGATAGGGAACGCCAGCAGCCAGCCGTCGCGGCCGCCGTCGATCACCAGCCCGGCCACGCCATACACGACGACCGCCGCCACCAGTCGCACGACAAAACCTGTGCGGCTGGCCCTCCAGGTTTGCCGCATGATCATCAGCAGCACCAGGTACAACCCCAGCACCACCAACACACACACCGGCCACAGCAGCCAATGGATAAAGTTGACGTCCATGTACCGGTCCGCCACCACCAGCCCGGCGATATAGACCAACAACCCTATCACGCCGTAGAACAGCGCCCGCACTTGCCACAATGCGCCAAACAGGGCACCGCCGATCAACAAGGTCAGCGGCATGACAAACAGAAACATCGGCCATTCCTGACCGCCGCCCAGCAGCGCCAGCAACAGCGTGGCCGCCACCGTGACGATCAAGGCCTTGCGCCAATGCAGCTTGCCGGCGGCGAGCAGCACACCCAGGAGGCCGCCGAGGACGAACGCCGCCAGCAGCGCGATGAATTGCGGGTTGATTCCGCGCTCGGCGACTTCGGGCAAGTCGCCGCCGTCCACCAGCACGGCCAGTGCGTCCACGCCCTGTTGCACACCGCCGGCAAAGTCGCCCTGGCGAAACGCCGGGGTGATGCGCTCTTCGATGATGCGATGGGCCAGCAGGTCGGTGACGGTGCCTTCCAGCCCGTAGCCCACTTCGATGCGCAGGGTGTGATCGTTCTTCGCCACTACCAGCAGGATGCCGTCATCGACGTCCTTGCGTCCCAGCTTCCAGGCGCGGAACAGTTGGTTGGCATAGTCTTCAATGCCGCTGTCACCGGTGCTGGGCACCAGCAATACGGCAACTTGCGCGCCTTTGCGCTGCTCCAGGTCGGCCAGTTGCTGTTTGAGACGCCGGACGGTGTCCGCGTCGAGGGTGTTCGTCAGGTCAATGACCCGCTGGTCGAGCGCAACCCCGATGGGCGAAGTGTCGGCCCTGGCGGTGATCAACAGGCTGGCCAATACCAGAACGAGCACGCTCAAGACCGATTGCCGTAGAATCACCATCATGTATTGTTACCTAAAGTTTCTTCCTGAAGGCGCCGACTTTACCTTATCTACGCGCAAACGCGTGACCCAAGGCCTGCGACTATCTAAACTGCCGCTACGCTGCATAGCAATAAGCCATCTACGAGAAAGTCATGGACCTACGTCACCGCAACAACGTCAATGTGATGGGTCACGGCTCTTCAACCCTGGTGTTTTCCCATGGCTTCGGCTGCAACCAGGCAATGTGGAACGCTCTGGTGCCTCATTTTCTCGAACGTTTCCGCGTGGTGCTGTATGACCTGGTGGGTGCCGGCCTGTCGGACCTTGGCGCATTCGACAAAGCCAGGTACAGCACGCTGGAGGGATACGCCCGCGACCTCAACGAGCTGATCGACGCCTATGGCGAAGGCCCGGTGATTCTGGTGGGGCACTCGGTCAGCGCAATGATCGGCACCCTCGCCGACCGCCTCGCGCCGGGGCGGGTCGCGGCGCATGTGATGATCGGCCCATCGCCGCGCTATATCGACACCGAGGGCTATGTCGGCGGCTTCAAGCGCGACGACATCGAAGACCTGCTCGACACCCTCGACAGCAATTACCTCGGCTGGTCCAGCAGCATGGCCCCGGTGATCATGGGCGCCCCCGGGCAACCTGAACTGAGCACCGAACTGACGGAGAGTTTCTGCCGCACCGAACCCGACATCGCCAGGCAATTTGCGCGGGTGACATTTCTTTCGGACAACCGTGAGGATGTGTCCGGCCTGACCACGCCAGTGCTGATCCTGCAGTCGAGCGACGACGTGATCGCCCCCGTGGCCGTCGGCGAATACCTGCATGCCGTGCTGCCCAACAGCACCTATCACCTGGTGGATAACATCGGCCATTGCCCGCACATGAGTGCGCCGCAGGCCTGCGCAGCGGCGATGGATCAGTTCCTGGCGCCGTGGGCAAGCCTCAATGCCGGCTGAGTCACTGTTCGACAGCGCCGCCTGTGCCCTGGCGGTGACCTTGCAGGACGGGACGATTGTGCACGCCAACCAGCGCTTGAGCGACTGGCTCGGGATCAGCGCCGCCCAGCTGTGCGGGCAACGCTTTCAAGACCTGCTGAGCATGGGCGGGCGGATTTTCTACCAGACCCATCTGGCGCCGATGCTACGCATGCACGGCAGCGTCAACGAGGTGAAGCTCGACATACGCCATCGCGACGGGCACAAAGTCACCGTGCTGCTCAATGCCAGTCAGCGCCGAGAGGCCGAGGGCGTGGTGTACGACCTGGCGTTGTTCGGCACCACCGACCGCGACAAGTACGAACGCGAGCTGCTCAACGCACGCAAGCTGGCCGAAGCGCTGCTTCAGGAAAAAACCGCCACCGAACAGGCGCTGCACCAAGCCCAGGCCGAATTGAGCGAGGCCTATGCCATTGCCCAGCAACGTGCGTTGTTCGCCGAACAGATGGTGGCGATTGTCAGTCATGACTTGAAGAACCCCCTGACCGCGATCCGCATGGCGTCGGACTTTCTTCGACGCGGCGAGCGTACGCCCAAGGAGCAGCAGTTGCTCGGGCATATCGGCCAATCGTCCGAACGCGCCCAGCGCATGATCGCCGACCTGCTGGATTTCACCCAGGCCAGGGTCGGCCACGGCATCACCATCAGGGCCCAACCACTGGACTTGCACAATGTGATTCATCGCGCCGTGGACGAACTGCAGGTGGCCTTCCCCAAGGCCACGCTGGTGCACCACGCCGAGGGCGATGGCGACACGTGCCTGGATGCCGACCGTGTGCAGCAGATGATCGGCAACCTTGTCGCCAATAGCGTGGCTTATGGCGACCTGCAACAGGCAATCACCGTCACCTCGCGCCTGGGCGCCAGGGGCGGTGAGGTTTCGGTGCACAACTACGGCGCGGCGATTCCCGAAGCGTTGCTGGCCGGGTTGTTCGAACCCATGACCCGCGGCACCCACCAGGGCAGCGATGTGCGCAGCGTGGGCTTGGGTTTGTATATCGTGCGCGAGCTGGCCAGGGTGCACGGCGGTGATGTGGCGGTGAACTCCTGCGCGACGCGCGGCACCACCTTCAGCGTGAAGTTTCCGGCAGGTACGCCGCACCTTGCATGATCGGCTCGACGCTGCCGGTCAGTACCACCCCGCCCTGCCCGTCCCACTGCACTGTCAGCGTGCCGCCGTCGCATTCGACTTCCACCTTGTCATCCAGCAGCCCACGTCGAACGCCATTGACCACCGCCGCGCAACAACACGACCCGGAACCCAACGGCACACCGCCGCCACGCTCCCAGATGCGCAGGCGGATACGGTTGCGGTCGATTACCTGCACAAAATGCACATTGGTCCTGGCGGGGAACAGCGGGTGATGTTCCAGGGCCGGGCCCACGGCTTCGACATCGACCGCAGCGATGTCCTCTACAAAAAACGTACAGTGCGGGTTACCCATACCGCAGGCGGCGGGCTCGCCGTCGATGGGCAGCACACGTGTGTCCATCGCCTTGGCCAGCGGCACGGCGGCCCATTCCAACGAAGGTGCGCCCATGTCGATCGACACCCACTGGCCGCTGACGCGCACACAGGTCAGCAAACCCCGGTCGGTACGCAGCACGATGGCATGGGTACCGGCCTCATGCATCAGGCGGTCGGCCACACCACGTGTCGCGCTGCCGCAGGTTTGCAGGGGGGTGCCGTCGGTATTCCAGAACTGGACGCGGGCGGCGGCGTCCTCGCAGTCGAGGATCACCGCCAACTGATTGAAGCCGATGCCGGTGTGTCGATCGCCCAGGCGTCGGGCGATCTCGCTGGTAATGGGGTTATCCTGGCCACGGCGGTCGATGATGATGAAGTCGTCGCCGTGGGCGTGCATCTTCACGAAGGGCAAAGTCATGGGCGGTCCTGTGGTCGAACGGAGCGGCCCTACTCTAACACCACTGCACACACGAGGAGATGGACCATGCTTATCGTATTCAGCGGCCTGCCCGGCACCGGCAAAATCACGATTGCCGGGGAGCTGGCACGCCGAATGGGCGCGGTGTACCTGCGCATCGATGTAATCGAGCAAGCGCTGCGCGAGTCCGGCGTGCTGGCCGGTGATGTGGGCGCCGGCGGCTATCGCGTCGCCACGGCGCTGGCATTGAGCAATGTGCGCCTTGGACAGCCGGTGGTCGCTGACTGCGTGAACCCGGTAAGAGAAAGCCGCGAGGCTTGGCGCGCCGTAGCGCTGGCCACAGGCGTTGAGCTGATCGACATTCAAGTGGTTTGCTCTGATCAGCAGGAACACCGGCGCAGAGTGGAGCGCCGTGAGAGTGATATTCCAGGGCTGCTGCCGCCGACGTGGCCATCGGTGCTGGCACATGAATATGAAGCTTGGGATAAGCCGCCGTTCACCCTCGATACGGCACAGCTGACTCCCGCACAGGCGCTCACGGCAGCCCACGCCCACCTGTTGACGGCGGCGCAGTCAACATTTTCATCGCCTGATCTACCGCTTTCGCAGCCTCGCTAAGGCTCGACAGCTCCCACAGGGGGTTGGGCGGTGTTGTGTGGAACTCGAATTGAGGGGGCCTTCGCGGCGAGCGCAGCGCTCGATAACGGCATTATTCAAATGTGGGAGTTGTCGAGCCCCAGCGAGGCTGCGAAGGCGGCGGTACAGTCAATACTTCATCGCCTGATCTACCGCTTTCGCAGCCTCGCTAAAGCTCGACAGCTCCTACAGGGGGTTGGGCGGTGTTGTGTGGATCTCGATT
>NZ_JASLAW010000085.1 GCF_030147005.1 Pseudomonas sp. | reverse complement strand
GCCTTGCGCAGTTGGTTTTCCAGCTGTAACCGCTCCAGGGTGCTGGCTTGCAGGCTGTCGGTATAGAACTGGAAATTATTCCCGCCCAAGTGCTTGGCGTGTTGCATCGCCATATTCGATTGGCTGACCAGCGCAGAAATTTCCCGCGCATTATCCGGCAGCAGGCTGACGCCCATGGAGGCGCTGACCACCAGCTCATGCCCTTCCACCGTCACCGGCACGCGCAGCTTCGCCAGCAGCCGAGTCGCCACGCGCGCCAGGCTCGACAAGTTGCCATAGGCGTCGAACAGCACAGCGAACTCGTCTCCGGACAGCCGTGCAATGGTGTCGGCTTCCGGCAGTGCGTTGATCAACCGCCGCGCCATTTTCTGCAGCAGTTGGTCGGCTACTTCATGGCCAAGGCTGTCATTGAGCAGCTTGAAACGGTCGAGGTTGATGTGCAGCAGCGCCAGGCTGCGCCCTCCTTGACGCACACGCTGATGCGCTTCGCGCAGCCGTTCGCGAAACAGCGAGCGGTTGGCCAGGCCGGTCAACTCGTCGTAATGGGTGAGGTAGCGCATGCGCTCCTCGGACTCGCGCCGCGCGGACAGATCCGCAAAAAAGCCGACGATATGGCTGACATTGCCGCGAACGTCGCGCACCACGCTCAATTGCAGCCACTGCGGGTACAGCTCGCCGTTCTTGCGCGTTTCCACCAGCTCACCCTGCCAGGTGCCGTGGCTGAGCAGCGCCTGGCGGATCACCGGGAAGTGGCGCCGGGCATCGCGGCTGCTGGGTAACTCCACGACATTGCGCCCGAGCATGTCGTCGATATCAAAACCGGTGACACGGCTGAAAGCCTGGTTGACCGCGATCAGCACGTAGTTCGGGTCGAGAATCACAATGCCTTCGCTGGCGGCCTCGAACACCGTCGAGGCGAGCCGTTGCTGTTCTTCCACGGCCTTGCCGGCGCTGATGTCGCGGCGCGTGCCGAGCATCCGGATAACCCGCCCGCCGGGAGAACGCTCTACCGCACGCCCACGGTCCTGGATCCACACCCAGTGCCCATCGCCATGGCGTATGCGGTATTCCACCAGATAGTCCTCGCTGCGGCCTTTGAGATGCTCCACCAGCGCATGTTTGAGCAGCGGCAGGTCGTCGGGGTGCAGGCGCGGCTTGAGATGACTGAGCATCGCAGTGACATATTCGGGTTCCAGGCCGAACAGTTCCTTGAGCTGGGTGTGGTGCACCTCATCGGTTTGCAGGTTCCAGTCCCACAGGCCCAGTTCACTGGCTTGCAGCGCCATGGCCAGGCGCGCCTCGCTTTTATTCAGGGCGAGGCTGGCGGCGTCCAATTCCTGGCTGCGCAGCGCCATACGGTCCTGCAGGCCGACCTGGGCTTCGCGCAGGTCCTGTTCGACCTGGCGGCGCTGCTCGACTTCGCGCATCAGCGCCTGATTCAACTGCTCGCTGCGTTGCTGGGCCTGCTGCAAATGCTCGATCAAGGCCTGGTTCTGGAAGCGTCGCAGCAGCCCGCGCTGGATCAGGCGGTTGACCTGCCACGCCACCACACTCAAAGACGCCAACAGGATCAGGCCGAGCACGCCCCAGCCCTGTTGCTGCGAGGTGCCGTTCCAGAACAGATACCCGATGATCGGCAACAGGCACGGCAAGGCGAAGGACAGAAAGGCCCAGAGGCTTACGGCATAAGCCACGCTGGCCGACAACATCGCCGCGCCGATCAGGCCGAACACCCAGGCCTGTTGCATGAAGCTGTCGGTGGGGACCAAGGCGATGGCGGCGATCGACAGGGTCAGCCCGCTGACCGCCGAACCGAGCATGAACATGCGGCGCCAGACGGGTTGGGCCTGGCGACTGGGCATGGCCGAATCAAAGGCCGCCACCTGGATGACCCGCATCGCCACCAACGCCAGCAACCAGACCAGCCAGATGCTGTCGAGCAAGTATTGCTTGGGGTTCCACAGCAGCCACGCACAGACCAGGCCATTGACCAGCATCAACAGGGTCGGCAGCAGCGAGCCCTGATACAGCAGGCGTGTCCGCTCTACCTCCATCTCGGTGGCGTAATGGTTGCGGATAACCTGCGCCGGCACCGCCGAGGGGCCGAAAAGGTCAGTGTCAAAGGTCATAGGCAGTGTTCTTATAATGGTGAGCCCGAAACGTCGACGGAGCATACACAAGCCAGCGCTCGGGCCAAACTGCTCCAAGTCATAAAAAACACCTGTCAGTGAGCGCAAAGGGTTGTTCCAGACAGCTCGAACGAGACGCCGTGCGGGCTGTGGCTCATGACTAACCGGTCATCCGCCCTCGCCAGAATGTTCGTGCGCAGGCGGTTTTCCGTCGGCCGCCTGGCATTGGGGTTTGCCCGTCTCCGCCCGGCACCCTAGAATGCGCCGATGCGCGATGATCTCTCCCTTTTGCTGAACTCTCTCAACGATGCCCAACGCCAGGCCGTAGCGGCCCCCGTTGGCCGTCAGTTGGTCCTGGCCGGTGCCGGCTCCGGTAAAACCCGAGTGCTGGTGCACCGTATCGCCTGGTTGATCCAGGTCGAGAACGCGTCTCCCCATTCCATCCTCTCGGTGACCTTCACCAACAAGGCTGCCGCCGAGATGCGCCACCGCATCGAGCAGTTGATGGGCATCAGCCCGGCCGGCATGTGGGTAGGCACCTTCCACGGCCTGGCGCACCGCCTGTTGCGGGCGCATTGGCAGGAAGCGGGGCTGAGCCAGACGTTCCAGATTCTCGACAGCGACGACCAGCAACGTCTGGTCAAGCGCGTGATCCGCGAGCTGGGCCTTGATGAACAGCGTTGGCCGGCGCGCCAGGCCCAGTGGTTTATCAACGGCCAGAAAGACGAAGGCCTGCGCCCGCAACATATCCAGGCCAGCGGCGACCTGTTCCTGGCCACCATGCGCAGCATCTATGAAGCCTACGAGGCGGCCTGCGCACGCGCCGGCGTGATCGACTTCTCCGAACTGCTGTTGCGTGCCCTCGACCTGTGGCGCGACAACCCCGGCTTGCTGGCCCATTACCAGAAGCGCTTCCGGCACATTCTGGTGGACGAGTTCCAGGACACCAACGCCGTGCAATACGCCTGGTTGCGCCTGCTGGCCAAGGGTGGCGACAGCCTGATGGTGGTGGGCGATGACGACCAGTCGATCTACGGCTGGCGCGGCGCGAAAATCGAGAATATCTACCAGTACTCCGAAGACTTCCCGGACGCGGTGACCATCCGTCTTGAGCAGAACTACCGCTCCACCGCCGGAATTCTGAAAGCCGCCAACGCCTTGATCGCCAACAACACCGGGCGTCTGGGCAAAGAGCTGTGGACCGACGGCGGCGAAGGCGAAGCGATCAACCTGTACGCCGCGTTCAACGAGCACGATGAAGCGCGCTACGTGGTGGAAACCATCGAAAGCGCGCTGAAAACCGGCCTGGCCCGCAGCGATATCGCCATTCTTTACCGTTCCAACGCCCAATCGCGGGTATTGGAAGAAGCCTTGCTGCGCGAGCGCATCCCGTATCGCATCTATGGCGGCCAGCGCTTCTTCGAGCGTGCGGAAATCAAGAACGCCATGGCCTACCTGCGCTTGCTGGAAGGTCGCGGCAACGATGCGGCGCTGGAGCGGGTGATCAATATCCCGGCCCGTGGCATCGGTGAAAAAACCGTCGAGGCCATTCGCGAACACGCCCGCCATGCCGATGTGTCGATGTGGGAAGCCATGCGCCTGCTCATCGTCAATAAAGGCCTGACGGGCCGCGCAGCCGGCGCATTGGGTGTGTTTGTCGAGCTGATCGAGAACCTTTCGGCCAAATGCTCGGAAATGCCCCTGCATTTGATGACCCAGACCGTGATCGAACAGTCCGGGCTGATCGCCTACCACGAGGCGGAGAAAGGGGAGAAAGGCCAGGCCCGGGTAGAAAACCTCGAGGAACTGGTCAGCGCCGCCCGCGCGTTCGAAAACACTGAGGACGATGAAGAGCTGACTCCGCTTGCCGCCTTCCTCGGCCATGCCTCGCTGGAGGCCGGCGACACCCAGGCCGACGAGCATGAAGACAGCATTCAGCTGATGACCTTGCACAGTGCCAAGGGCCTGGAATTCCCCTATGTGTTTCTGGTGGGCATGGAAGAAGGCCTGTTCCCACACAAGATGAGCCTGGAAGAGCCCGGCCGCCTTGAGGAAGAACGTCGCCTGGCTTACGTAGGCATTACCCGGGCCATGCAGAACCTGGTGATGACCTATGCCGAGACCCGACGCCTGTACGGCAGCGAGACCTACAACAAAGTGTCGCGCTTCGTACGTGAAGTGCCGAAGGGGCTGATCCAGGAAGTGCGCCTGTCCAACAGCGTCAGCCGACCGTTCGGCGGCGGCCAGCAGCAGAACTCCAGCAACATGTTTGCCGGCTCCGAGATTCCGGAAACCCCGTTCAGCCTGGGCCAGCAGGTCCGGCATGCGATCTTCGGGGAAGGCGTGATCCTCAACTTCGAAGGCGCCGGCGCCCAGGCGCGGGTGCAGGTCAACTTCGCCGAGGGCAGCAAGTGGCTGATGATGGGTTACGCGAAGCTCGAAGCGGTCTGAAGCTGATCGTCTGCGGCGAGGAAGCTTGCTCCCGCTGGCGTGCGCGGCGCCGGTTTTTTGGGCTGCTGCGCGGCCCAGCGGGAGCAAGCTCCCTCACCACAACAAGCCCGCCTATGAAACACTGCGTAACATGAAGATTCCTGGCTCGCCCTTGTTTTAGACGAGTATGGAGCCAATATCTGTAATAAGTCCTACAGACCATTCTGAATCGGTCTTACGCAAAAGCCCGAAACATTATGTCGCTAGCCACTGTCACGACACCTGTGCAACATGGCGCGCGTGCAATCCACAAATGGGAATTCCCTTTATGAAACGTTTTCTTAGCATCGCCATGGCGTTGTGCATCGGCTTGACGATGAGCCTCGACGCCAACGCCAAACGCTTCGGTGGCGGCAAAAGTTCCGGCGCGGCACCGACTCACCAAACCAGCCAAATGGCGCCATCTGCCGGTGCCGGCGGTGCTGCGGCAACTGCAGGCGCAGCCGGTGCCGCTGGCGCTGCTGCCAAGGCCGGCGGTGCTTCGCGCTGGTTGGGCCCATTGGCCGGCATCGCCGCCGGTGGCCTGCTCGCGTCCATGTTCATGGGCGGCGGCTTCCAGGGCATGCAGATCTTCGACATCCTGATCCTGGCGGTCATTGCCTTTGTGATCTTCCGCTTTATCGCCGCCCGTCGCCGCAAGCAGCAGGAGCACCTGGCTCCGGCCGGCGCGCCGATGCAGCGTGAAGTGTTCGAGCAAAAACCAGCCATGGGCTCGATCTTCGGCGGTTCGGCAGCACCCGCCGCCGCTCGTCCGGTGATCAACGCACCGGCCTGGTTCAACGAAGAGCGTTTCATCGAAGCGGCCCGCAGCCACTTCCAGTCCTTGCAGCAGCACTGGGACGCCAACGAAATGGACAAGATCTCCGAGTTCGTGACCCCGCAACTGCTGGAATTCCTCAAGCGCGAACGCGCCGACCTGGGTGACGGCTTCCAGTCGACCTATATCGACGACTTGCGCGTACAGCTGGACGGTGTGGATGATCGCGCCGACAAGACCATCGCCACCCTGACCTTCAGCGGCGTGTCGAAAACCTCGCGTTTCGACCAGGGCGAAGCGTTCAGCGAAAGCTGGAACATGGAACGTCCGCAGGGCGATAACCAGCCATGGCTGGTCGCCGGTATCCGCCAGAACAGCTGAAACCCGCACGCTTAAGCAAGTGGTAACAAAAACCCCGGACATGTTCCGGGGTTTTCTATTTCACGGTTGCACTTATAGCGAGCTCCTGTATAAAA
>NZ_JASLAW010000082.1 GCF_030147005.1 Pseudomonas sp. | reverse complement strand
CCAACGGGAGCAAGCTCCCTCGCCACAGGTCGCAGGTTTTTCTGCTTTAGCGCTTAACTGACCGGCATTAGGGCAAGCCCGGCGCCCACACTTTGATCTGTGAATACATTCAAAATGTGGACGCCGGGCTTGCCCGCGATGCGGCGCGACCCGGTCTCAAGACGGTCGCACCACATCCCCGGTCGCCAGATCACGAATCAAGCTCGGGTTCTTGCGCCCACCCAGGGCGCCACCCAACACCAGGTCCACTTGCCCGCGGAAATACTGCTCCACCCGAATCCGTGTACGGGCGGCCGGGCGGCCCTGGGGGTTGGCCGAGGTGGAAATCAACGGCCCGACCTGGGCGCACAAATCCCGTACCAACGGGTGGTCAGTGACCCGCAGCGCCACGGTGTCATGCACACCCGTGACCCATTCCGGCAGCAAGTCCTGATGGGGCACCAGCCAGGTATTCGGCCCAGGCCAGGTGCTGGCCATGCGCTCGATCCAGGTGTCGGGGAAGTCTTCAAACAGGAAGTCGAACTGGCGGATATTGTCCGCCACCAGGATCAGGCCCTTATCCACCGAGCGATTCTTGATCGCCAGCAGACGGTCCACCGCTTCTTCATTCCACGGATCGCAGCCCAGGCCCCAGACCGCTTCGGTCGGATAGGCAATCACCGCACCTGCGCGAATTTCTCGTGCAGCTTCCAGCACACGCCACCTGTTGACCATTGTTTACTCTCCGAACTAAAGCTTTGGGCAGTTTACCGATCTTCGTTACAAAACCCAGCTACAACAGCTCGCAACGCGCAAGCCAGCGCCCGTTTTCGCAGGTCACCTGGCCCTCGAGTTCCAACTCGGTAAGGGCCGCCAGCACCTGGGACAGCGGCCGGTCGCTGGCAATCGCCAGGGCTTCGCTGGTATGCGGAGCCGCATGCAGCAGGGCCACCAGAGGGCGCACGACCGGCACCGGTGCCGGGCGTGACAACGCCTGCCAGCCGCGCAAGCCTTCAAGAATGTGCTCGATGGTTTCCACCAGCACCGCGCCATCGCGGATCAACTGATGACACCCCTTGGCCCCGGGATGATGGATGGAGCCTGGAATGGCGTACACCTCGCGCCCCTGTTCCGCCGCCAGCCGTGCGGTAATCAGCGAACCGCTGGCCATGCTGGCTTCCACCACCAGAACCCCCAGGGATAAACCGCTGATAATGCGATTGCGCCGTGGGAAATTACCGGCCTGGGGTGGAGCGTCCAATGGAAACTCGGAAACGACGGCGCTGCCCTGGGCGATCATGGCGGCGGCGAGCTTCTTATGGCGCTGTGGATAAAAATTTTCCAGGCCGGTGCCAAGCACGCCGATGGTATGACCGCCCACATCCAAAGCCGCCTGATGGGCCGCACCATCGATACCCAGCGCAAGGCCGCTGGTGATGACAAAACCGGCGCTTGCCAGGCTGCGGGAAAAAGCGGCGGCAGTGTCCATGCCGGGGCGGGAAGCACGACGGCTACCGACCATGGCCAACTGCGGCTTTTCCAGCAGCATCGGGTCGCCGGCAACGAATAACAGCGGCGGTGCATCATCAATCTGGGCGAGCAGGGCAGGGTACTCAGGCCGGTCCCACATCAGCAAATGCTGGCCGGGGCGCTCCAGCCATGCCAATGCCGCGCTGGCCCCATCGCGGATATCCGGACTGCGCCGGGCATCGGCACTGACGGCCGGCAACCCAAGAGAGCGCCAGGCACTGGCAGGTGCGCTGATGGCTTTCGAAGCAGAGCCGAACGCCTCCATCAATACGCGAAAACGCTGGGGACCCAGTTCCGGAAGCCTGTGCAAGCGTAGTCGGGCCTCAAGCTCTGCCGGGGAAACTTCATTGCTGTTTATCGAAGACATCTGATCATCCTTGACCGGAACAAGCTGTGGATAACTCTGTTGGTAACTTATTTAGCAGGCTATTTATTGCGTTTGATCGGCCGTCTCGAAACGATCCATAACCACCAAGGGGCCGCGACGCGCTTAGCACCAGGGCGTAACTGAGTTTTTCATAGGTACGAAACACCAGCAGGGTGCCGGCGCGGACATCCGGGAGCGTCGTCGACGCACGGTTGAGCGGATCGCGCACCGACGCGCCGGCCTTGATTACTGTGAGCAACTGGCCTTCGACCACG
Source organism: Pseudomonas sp. (assembly GCF_030147005.1). Classification (GTDB taxonomy): domain Bacteria; phylum Pseudomonadota; class Gammaproteobacteria; order Pseudomonadales; family Pseudomonadaceae; genus Aquipseudomonas. The sequence continues at coordinate 11,508 of NZ_JASLAW010000082.1, read as the reverse complement.
CCATCACGGCGTCCCTTGTTCAAGGTCACCGCATCCAGCACACCGATCTGCGTGACGCCTTTGGGGATGTCGATGATATGCCCTTCAACGAAGGGTGCGGATGCAGGGGTTTTCAGGTCGGCCAGGCCGACGCCGGGTGCAGCGCGAAGCAAACGGTCGCCTGGGCGGATTTCCTGAGTGACCCGTTGCACGGCCAGGGTGGTGAGGTCATCGGCCAGCAAAAAGCGCGCGGTGCCGATGTCGTCGGCGTTGATTCCAAGCAGTTCCTGGGTATGGGGGTCTGTGTAGAGCTTGCCCCGGCGGAAGATCCCATAGCTCGGCTGGGCGGGGTCCAGGCGCCCTCTGGCGTAGATACGATCCCCGTTGGCGCCCAGCACGCGTCCGGCATCGGCGGCGACGATATAGGGCGCGTTGTCCAGCTCGTGGGGCGAATCGAGTAGGCGGTTATGCAGTAAAAAGCCCTGTATGGCCTTTTGTGTGATGGGGTCCAGGCGCTGGCCGGGCGGTGGAATCAGCGCCATGGCGAAGGGGGCCCATAGCAGCAAGACGAGTAGCGATTTCCTCATGGGGTCAATCTCCTTTATTATGTGCGTTCGCGTGAAACGCCATAGCCTTCGCGGCTTTCGACCGTTTCACACCGGCTGCCTGGGTCCATCCCACCGCCGATTTGCCTCTACCTCACATGTGCAGCAATTACGCTTATGGCTATTTTGAACATCCTCGAATTTCCCGACTCGCGCCTGCGCACGATCGCCAAGCCGGTGGCCGTAGTGGACGACAAGGTTCGTCAGTTGGTCGATGACATGTTTGAAACAATGTATGAAGCCCCGGGCATCGGCCTCGCCGCGACCCAGGTCAACGTACATTTGCGCGTCGTGGTCATGGACCTGTCCGAAGACCGCAGCGAACCGAGGGTTTACATCAACCCCGAGTTCGAACCGCTGACCGACGAGATGGGCGAATACCAGGAAGGTTGCCTCTCGGTGCCGGAGTTCTACGAGAACGTCGAACGCCCGCTGCGCGTGAAAATCAGGGCTCTGGACCGCGACGGCAAACCGTTCGAGCTGATTGCCGAAGGCCTGTTGGCGGTGTGCATCCAGCATGAGTGCGACCACCTCAACGGCAAGCTGTTTGTCGATTACCTGTCCACGCTCAAACGTGACCGGATCAAGAAGAAGCTGGAAAAAAAGCATCGCCAGCAAGCTTGATGCCCTTCTTCCAAAGGCTTGCTGCGGCAAGCCTTTTTCTTTTGTGACTGCTTTTAACCGAGAACTCCGATGACCGAGCCACTGCGCATTGTTTTTGCCGGTACACCCGAATTTGCCGCCGAACACCTCAAAGCGCTGCTTGCCAGCCCTTATGAAATCGTCGCGGTGTACACCCAGCCGGATCGCCCGGCCGGGCGCGGGCAAAAACTGATGCCCAGCCCGGTCAAGCAACTGGCGCTCGAGCACTCTATCGCCGTGCTGCAGCCACCCACCCTGCGCAACGCCGATGCCCAGGCCGAACTGGCTGCACTGAAGCCGGACCTGCTGGTGGTGGTCGCTTACGGCTTGATCCTGCCCCAGGCCGTACTCGATATCCCGCGCCTGGGCTGCATCAACAGCCACGCTTCGTTGCTGCCACGCTGGCGCGGAGCGGCGCCGATACAGCGCGCGGTGCAAGCAGGCGACAGCGAAAGCGGCGTAACCGTCATGCGCATGGAAGCTGGGCTGGACACCGGCCCGATGCTGCTCAAAGTCACGACCCCGATCACCGCGCAAGACACCGGCGGCAGCCTGCACGACCGCCTCGCTGAAATGGGCCCGCCCGCCGTCATCCAGGCCATCGCCGGTCTCGCTGCCGGCACCCTGCAAGGTGAAGAGCAGGACGACAGCCTGGCCACTTACGCCCACAAACTGAACAAAGACGAAGCCCGCATCGACTGGAACCGCCCCGCCGTAGAGCTGGAGCGCCTCGTGCGCGCGTTCAACCCATGGCCCATCTGCCACAGCACACTCAACGGCGAAGCCTTGAAAGTACTGACTGCCACCCTGGCCGATGGTAACGGCGCGCCCGGAGAAATCATCGGTGCCAGCAAGGACGGCCTGTTGGTCGCCTGCGGTGAACAGGCGTTGTGCCTGACACGTCTGCAATTGCCCGGTGGCAAGGCGCTGAACTTCAGCGATTTGTTCAACAGCCGCCGTGAGAAATTCGCCCCGGGCACGATCCTTGGGGTGACCGCTCAATGAACCCACGTCTGGCCGCCGCCAAGGCACTCGCCGCCGTACTCAGCGGCAAGGCTTCGCTGAACAGTTCGCTGCCTGTCCAGTTGGACAAGGTCGAAGACCGCGATCGCGGTTTCACTCAAGACCTGGCCTTTGGCACCGCGCGTTGGCAGCCAAGGTTGTCGGCGTTGGCGGCCAAGCTGCTGCAGAAACCTTTCAAAGCGGCCGATGCCGATGTTGAAGCGTTGCTGCTGGTCGGCCTCTATCAATTGCTCTACACCCGCGTACCGGCCCACGCCGCCATCGGTGAGACGGTGGGTTGCGCCGACAAGCTGAAAAAACCCTGGGCCAAAGCCTTGCTCAATGCCGTGCTGCGCCGCGCCCAGCGCGAAAGCGAAGCGCTGCTGGCCGAGCTGGAACATGACCCGGTGGTGCGCACCGCCCATCCGCGCTGGCTGCAAAAAGCCCTGAAAGCCTTCTGGCCGCAGCAATGGGAAGCGATCTGCGCGGCGAACAATGCGCATCCGCCGATGATCCTGCGGGTCAATCGTCGCCATCACAGCCGCGACGCTTACCTGCAATTGCTCAGCGAGGCCGGCATCAACGCGGCGCCGTGCGTGTACAGCATCGACGGCATCGTGCTTGAAGCCGCCGCAGACGTGCGCAGCCTGCCGGGCTTTGCCGACGGTTGGATCAGCGTGCAGGACGAAGCCGCGCAACTGGCCGCCGACCTGCTCGACCTGGCGCCCGGCCAGCGCGTATTGGACGCCTGCTGCGCTCCGGGCGGTAAGACTTGTCACATCCTGGAAGTCGAAAAGGACCTGGGCGGTGTGGTCGCCGTCGACCTGGAAGCCAAGCGTCTGGTGCGCGTACGCGAGAACCTTGCACGCCTGGGTTTGAGCGCCGAATTGATCGCCGCCGACGGCCGCGACACCGCCACCTGGTGGGATGGCAAACCGTTCCAGCGCATCCTGCTGGATGCGCCGTGTTCGGCCACCGGCGTGATCCGTCGTCATCCGGATATCAAGCTGACCCGCCAACCCGACGACATCGTTGCCCTGGCCGCCTTGCAAGGCGAACTGCTCGATGCGCTGTGGCCGACCCTGGAAGTCGGCGGCATTCTGCTTTACGCCACCTGTTCCACCTTGCCCACCGAGAATACCGACGTCATTGAAGCCTTCCTCGCCCGCACCAGCGGCGCACGGGAACTGGACCTCGCGACCACGGCCGGCATCAAGCAACTGCACGGTCGCCAACTGCTCGCGCAGGAAGGCGGGCACGATGGCTTCTACTACGCCAAACTGATCAAGATCGCCGCCGCGCGCGGCTGAATGGTTTTAAGGGAGTGACCGGATGAAAATCATCATCCTTGGAGCAGGGCAGGTCGGTGGCACGCTGGCTGAACATTTGGCCAGTGAAGCCAACGACATCACCGTGGTCGACACCGATGCCGAGCGCCTGCGCAATCTGGGCGACCGCCTGGACATCCGCACGGTACAAGGTCGTGCGTCGTTCCCGACCGTGCTGCGTCAAGCCGGTGCCGACGATGCCGACATGCTGGTCGCGGTCACCAACAGCGACGAGACCAACATGGTCGCCTGCCAGGTCGCCCACACGTTGTTCCACACCCCGACCAAAATCGCCCGTGTCCGCGAAGCGGCCTACCTGACCCGCGCCGGCCTGTTCGATAACGACGCCATTCCGGTGGACGTGCTGATCAGCCCGGAACAGGTTGTAACCCACTACATCAAGCGCCTGATCGAAATTCCGGGTGCCTTGCAGGTGATCGACTTCGCCGAAGGCAAGGCGCAACTGGTTGCGGTGAAGGCCTACTACGGCGGGCCGCTGGTGGGCCAGCAATTGCGCCAGCTGCGCGAACACATGCCGAATGTGGAAACCCGCGTCGCCGCCATTTTCCGGCGTGACCGGCCGATCCTGCCCCAGGGCGACACGGTGATCGAAGCCGATGACGAAGTATTTTTCATCGCGGCCAAGGCAAATATTCGCGCGGTCATGAGCGAAATGCGCCGGCTCGACGAGACCTATAAACGCATCGTTATCGCTGGCGGCGGGCAGATCGGTGAGCGCTTGGCGGAGGCCATCGAAAGCCGCTACCAGGTGAAGATCATCGAGATGAGCCCCACGCGCTGCCGGCATTTGTCCGACACGCTCGACAGCACCGTGGTGTTGCAGGGCAGTGCCTCCGACCGCGACCTGCTGATGGAAGAAAACATCGCCGACGCCGATATCTTCCTGGCGCTGACCAACGATGACGAGGCCAACATCATGTCCTCGCTGCTGGCCAAGCGACTGGGGGCGAAGAAGGTAATGACCATTATCAACAACCCGGCCTATGTCGATCTGATTCAGGGCGGCGATATCGACATCGCCATCAGCCCCCAATTGGCCACCATCGGCACGTTGCTCGCTCACGTACGCCGTGGCGATATCGTCAGCGTGCACTCCCTGCGCCGGGGCGCGGCAGAAGCCATTGAGGCAATTGCCCATGGTGACTCGAAGTCGAGCAAAGTGATCGGCAAGGCCATCCGCGATATCGGCTTGCCACCGGGCACGACCATTGGCGCAATCATTCGCGATGAAGAAGTGATCATTGCCCACGACGACACGGTAATCGCCACCGGTGACCATGTGATCCTGTTCCTGGTGGACAAGAAACATATCCGCGATGTGGAGAAACTGTTCCACGTGGGCTTGAGCTTTTTCTGATCAAGGAGTGAAGCAATGCTGGAGTCTCTGGAAAAGATGTTGGCCAAGGGTGTGGACAACTCGCTGCTGCGCTTCGGCTTGGGCAAGGGCTATCTGGACTTGAAGGACCACGCCAAGGCAGCGGAGCATTTGCACAAATGCGTCGAGTTCGACCCGAAGTATTCGGCGGCGTGGAAATTATTGGGCAAAGCGCAGCAAGGGCTGGGAGATGCTGCAGCAGCGCGGCAGGCGTGGGAGATGGGCATCGCAGCGGCCCAGGCCCACGGCGACAAGCAGGCTGAAAAAGAGATGACGGTGTTTCTGAAGAAACTCGGCCGCCAGGCCTGAAGGTGTTTCTGAACAAACTCGACCGCCAGGCCTGAAGGTGTTCCTGAAAAAACTCGACCGCCAGGCCTGAAGGTGTTCCTGAAAAAACTCGACCGCCATGCCTGAATGTAGATCAAACATGTGGAAGCGGGCTTGCTCGCGAAGGCGCAATGTCAGTCACTGGGTGTGAAACTGATATACCGCCTTCGCGAGCAAGCCCGCTCCCCATTGGTTGTGCATAACTCTCGAAAAAGAATGAATCAGTACCACCGCGCCTCGCCCGGCGGGCGTTTCTTGAAGCGCTTCATGCTCCACATGTACTGGCTCGGGTAGGCGCCGACATACCGCTCCACCACTTTGCTCATCGCAGCGCAGGACGTGGCGGTATCGGTGCTGTACATGTCTTCCGGAGCCGCTTCCAGGATCACCTTGTAGCCCGAGCCGTCCGGCAAGCGCAGGGCATGCAGGAACACGCCCACCGCCTTGTGGCCCGCGAGCATGTTCGGCACGAACTTGCTGGTCAGCGCCTGGGTCGCGAAGAACGGCACGAAAATCCCGGCGGATTCAGCCGGCTCAGGGTCGGCAGGGATACCCACCTGGCCGCCTTTGCGCACTTCCTTGATCACGCTGAGAATGCCTTCCTTGGTGGACGCCGCCACGCGGTTGCCCAGTTGCACGCGTTGCTTGCGCAACAACTCATCGACGGCCTTGAGCTTGGGCGGGCGATAGAAAATGATCGGTTTGCACTGGCTGCAATAGAAATGGTTCAGCACTTCCCAGTTGCCCAGGTGGCTGGTGATACCCACCACGCCTTTACCCGACGCCAAAGCCTCGTGCAGCACCTCCAGCCCTTCGACTTCGCGCACCAGGTCGATGGAACGCTGGGCCGGCCAGATCCAGGCGCAGGCGCTTTCGGTCAGTGACTTGCCGATATCCATCAGGCTGCGGCCCACCAGGCGCTCGCGCTCGACCGGGTCCATGTCCGGGAAGCATTTGGCCAGGTTGATCCGCACGGTGTCGCGGGAGCGGTTGGGGGTTTTCCACATGATCCAGCCGATGCCGGTGCCGACGGCTTGTACAGCGCGCCAGGGCAGCAGGGCAAACAACCGAAGAGCGCCTACCAGCAAGGCGCCTTTAAACTTTTCCACAGGTCACTCCTGATCGTGTGTGGTACGCAAAGCGCGCATTCTAACCGGCGTTGACCAGGTCCGCGTAACGGTCGCAGTCCTGAGTGTGGTCCATGACCATGCCCGAGGCCTGCATGAACGCGTAGCAGATGGTCGGCCCGACAAAGGTGAAACCGGCTTTTTTCAAGGCTTTGCTCATGGCTTCGGCCTCGGGCGTAATCGCCGGGACTTCGCTGCGATCCTTGAAGTGATTGACCTTGGGCTTGCCGCCGACAAACGACCAGAGCAAACCGACAGGGTCCTCCAGCGCCAGCCAGGCGGCGGCGTTGCGGCGTGTGGCGTTGAGCTTCAGGCGGTTACGCACGATGCCTGGGTCCTGCATCAGCGCTTCGATTTCAGCGTCGGTCAGCTTCGCCAGACGCGGCGCATCAAAGCCGAACAGCACCTTCCGGTAATGCTCGCGTTTGCGTAAAACGGTGATCCAGGACAAGCCCGCCTGGAACCCTTCGAGCAAAAGCAACTCGAACAAACCCTGCGCATCGCGCAGCGGCGTTCCCCACTCCTGATCGTGATAAGCCATGTACAGCGGATCTTCAGAACACCAAAAGCAGCGTGGCATAAGGCTCCAGAGAGTGGTGGCGGGGCCGAATCGGGTATACTCCCGCTCTTTAAATCGCAGCCCAAGTAACAGGTGAATTTCGTGAGCCAGCCTACGCCAGCCGTGCGTACCTTCCAAGACTTGATCCTCGCCCTCCAGCAATACTGGGCCGAGCAAGGTTGTGTGGTACTTCAGCCCTACGATATGGAAGTAGGCGCCGGCACTTTCCACACCGCTACATTCCTGCGGGCCATCGGCCCCGAAACCTGGAACGCCGCTTATGTGCAGCCCAGTCGTCGCCCGACTGACGGCCGCTACGGCGAAAACCCGAACCGTCTGCAGCACTACTACCAGTTCCAGGTGGTATTGAAGCCCAACCCGGACAACTTCCAGGAACTGTACCTGGGCTCGCTTAAACATGTCGGCCTGGACCCATTGGTACACGACATCCGTTTCGTCGAAGACAACTGGGAATCGCCGACCCTTGGCGCCTGGGGCCTGGGCTGGGAAGTCTGGCTCAACGGCATGGAAGTGACTCAATTCACTTACTTCCAGCAAGCCGGCGGCATCGAGTGCTACCCGGTCACCGGCGAAATCACCTACGGCCTCGAGCGCCTGGCCATGTACCTGCAAGGTGTGGACTCGGTCTATGACCTGGTGTGGGCTGACGGCCCGTTCGGCAAAGTTACCTACGGCGACGTGTTCCACCAGAACGAAGTGGAGCAATCCACTTACAACTTCGAACACGCCAACGTCGACAAGCTGTTCGAACTGTTCGATTTCTATGAAAGCGAAGCCAAGCGCCTGATCGAACTCGACCAGCCGCTGCCGTTGCCGAGCTATGAAATGGTGTTGAAGGCCTCCCATACCTTCAACCTGCTGGATGCACGCCGTGCCATCTCGGTCACCGCGCGCCAGCAATACATCCTGCGTGTACGCACCCTGGCGCGTTCCGTCGCTCAAGCCTACCTGCTGGCACGCGCCAAGCTGGGCTTCCCGATGGCAACCCCGGACCTGCGTGATGAAGTGTTGGCTAAGCTGGAGGCTGCACAATGAGTGCTCAAGATTTCCTGGTTGAACTGGGCACCGAAGAGTTGCCACCCAAGGCACTGAACACCCTGGCTGATGCATTCCTGGCCGGTATTGAAAAAGGCCTGCACAGCGCCGGGTTGGCATTCGAAGCGAAGAAAGTCTACGCCGCGCCGCGCCGCCTGGCGGTGCTGCTCACCGCGCTGCAAACCCAGCAGCCGGACCGCAACATCAACCTCGACGGCCCGCCGCGTCAGGCCGCATTTGACGCCGAAGGCAACCCGACTCAGGCGGCATTGGGCTTTGCCAAAAAGTGCGGCGTTGAGCTGAGCGAAATCGACCAGAGCGGTCCGAAACTGCGGTTCAGCCAGGTCATCACCGGCAAGCCGACGGCCAGCCTGTTGCCGACCATCGTCGAAGATTCCCTGAACGACCTGCCGATCCCCAAACGCATGCGCTGGGGTGCGCGCAAGGAAGAGTTCGTACGCCCAACCCAATGGCTGGTGATGCTGCTCGGTGACCAGGTCATCGATTGCACCATCCTCGCCCAGAAGGCCGGCCGTGACTCCCGTGGTCACCGCTTCCACCATCCTGAAAGCGTGCGCATCACCTCGCCGGCCAACTACCTGAATGACCTGCGCGCCGCCTACGTTCTGGCCGATGCCAATGAGCGCCGCGAGCTGATCAGCAAGCGCACCGAAGAACTGGCCCGCCTGCAGGAAGGCACCGCCATCGTGCCGCCAAGCCTGCTCGACGAAGTGACCGCCCTGGTTGAATGGCCGGTGCCGCTGGTGTGCTCGTTCGAAGAACGCTTCCTCGATGTGCCGCAAGAAGCGCTGATCACCACCATGCAGGACAACCAGAAGTACTTCTGCCTGCTGGACGTGGACGGCAAGTTGCTGCCGCGCTTTATCACCGTGGCCAACATCGAAAGCAAAGACCCGCAACAGATCATCGCCGGTAACGAGAAAGTCGTGCGCCCGCGCCTGACCGACGCCGAGTTCTTCTTCAAGCAAGACAAGAAGCAGAAGCTCGAAGACTTCAACCTGCGCCTGCAAAACGTGGTGTTCCAGGAAAAACTCGGCAGCGTCTACGACAAGGCTGTGCGCGTTTCCAAGCTGGCCGCTTACATTGCGCCACGCATTGGCGGCGACGCCGGCTGGGCTGCGCGTGCAGGCCTGCTGTCCAAGTGCGATCTGGCGACCGAGATGGTCGGTGAGTTCCCTGAGATGCAGGGCGTGGCCGGTTACTACTACGCCCTCAACGATGGCGAACCCGACGATGTGGCCCTGGCGCTGAACGAGCAGTACATGCCACGGGGCGCCGGTGCCGAGCTGCCAAGCACCCTGACCGGTGCGGCGGTGGCTATCGCCGACAAGCTGGACACGCTGGTTGGCATCTTCGGTATCGGCATGCTGCCCACCGGCAGCAAAGACCCGTATGCCCTGCGCCGTGCGGCCCTGGGCGTGCTGCGTATCCTGATCGACAAGAAGCTGGACCTCGACCTGACCCAGGCCGTGGTGTTTGCGGTCGGTCAATTCGGTACCAAGGTCAAGCAAGCCGGCCTGGCCGAGCAAGTGCTGGAGTTCGTGTTCGACCGCTTGCGTGCGCGTTACGAAGACGAAGGCGTGGACGTTTCCGTCTACCTGTCGGTTCGTGCCCTGCAACCGGGTTCGGCGTTGGACTTCGACCAACGTGTGCAAGCCGTGCAGGCGTTCCGCAAGTTGCCGGAAGCCGATGCATTGGCCGCCGTGAACAAACGCGTATCGAACCTGTTGAGCAAGGCCGATAACCTCGGCACTGCCGAAGTGGACCCAGGCCTGTTTGCCGATGCCAAGGAGTTCTCGCTGAACTCGGCCATCGCCAAGGCCGAAAACGCCGTGAAGCCGCTGATCGCCGAGCGTAACTACGCTGAAGCGTTGGCGCGCCTGGCGTCGTTGCGGGAGCCGGTGGATGCGTTCTTCGAAGCGGTGATGATCAATGCCGACGATGCCGGCGTGCGGAAAAACCGCTACGCCATGCTCGCGCGTTTGCGTGGCCTGTTCATCAATATCGCTGACATTTCCGTACTGGGCTGATCATGTTGAAACTGCTGATTCTCGATCGGGACGGGGTGATCAATTACGACTCCGACGCTTACATCAAGTCGGTGGCGGAATGGATTCCATTGCCCGGTTCGATCGAGGCCATCGCGCAGTTGAGCAAAGCCGGCTGGACAGTGGCAATTGCCACGAACCAGTCCGGCATCGCCCGTGGTTATTACGACATTGCCACCCTGGACGCCATGCACGCGCGCTTGCGCACGCTGGTGGCGGAGCAGGGCGGTGAGCTGGGGCTGGTGGTGTACTGCCCCCATGGGCCGGATGAGGGCTGCGCTTGCCGCAAACCCAAGCCTGGGATGTTGAAAACCATTGCAGAACATTACAAGGTGCCTTTGGCTGGGATATGGTTCGTCGGGGACAGTCTCGGTGACCTGGAGGCGGCCAAAGCCGTCGACTCTCAGCCAGTTTTGGTAAAGACCGGGAAAGGCGAAAAGACCCAGGTGAAAAACCTGCCGGTAGGCACTTTGATTTTTGACGATCTGGCGGCGGTTGCCGCAGAACTTATCAACAACTAGCCGCCCTCGACTTCCTGACCAAGGATGTTCGGGAGTGCGCTTTTAACAGGCGGGCCGTGTCCCGCAACGGTAAATGCCGCCATGTCGATCTTGCAGGCCATCAGAACCTTTTTCTTTTACCTGCTGCTGGGCACCAGTTCGTTTCTCTGGTGCACCCTGAGCTTTTTTATTGCACCTTTCCTGCCGTTCAAGGCGCGCTATCGTTTTATCAATGTGTATTGGTGCCGCTGCGCGTTGTGGCTGTCCAAGGTTTTCCTGGGCATCCGCTTCGAGATCAAAGGTGCTGAAAACGTCCCCGACCAGCCCTGCGTGATTCTGTCGAACCACCAGAGCACCTGGGAAACGTTCTTTCTCTCGGCGTACTTCTCGCCCCTGAGCCAAGTACTCAAGCGTGAGTTGCTGTACGTGCCGTTCTTTGGCTGGGCCATGGCGATGCTGCGCCCGATTGCGATCGACCGTGACAATCCCAAGGCAGCGCTCAAGCATGTCGCAAAGAAGGGCGACGAGTTGCTCAAGGATGGCGTTTGGGTGCTGATCTTTCCGGAAGGTACACGTGTGCCTTACGGCACCGTGGGCAAGTTCTCGCGAGGGGGTACGGCATTGGCGGTCAACGCCAACCTGCCGGTGTTGCCGATTGCGCATAACGCCGGCAAGTTCTGGCCCAAGACCGGCTGGGCCAAGCGCCCAGGCACCATTACTGTGGTGATCGGCGAGCCAATGTATGCACAGGGCGAAGGCCCACGCGCCATTGCCGCGCTGAACGACCGCGCCGCTGCATGGAACGAAGCGCAGCAACGGGCCATGGGTTCGTTACCGCCGGAGCCGGTAGTGGTAGAGACGCCGGAAGTTTGAGCATCTGTGGATAACCTGTGTACGGTTTGTTGGTTAATTAGCTTT
>NZ_JASLAW010000030.1 GCF_030147005.1 Pseudomonas sp. | reverse complement strand
GTGTGTTTCCAGTGCGAAGTGCCCGGTGTCGTAGAGATGTACCTCCGCTTTGGGCATATCACGCTTGAACGCGTTCGCTCCTGCAGGGAGAAAAAAAGGATCGTTCTTTCCCCAGACGGCCAACATCGGCGGCTGATATTTGCGGAAATATGCCTGGAACTCGGGGTAGCGCTTCACGTTGGTGGCATAGTCTGCGAACAGGTCTAGCTGGATTTCATCGTTACCTGGTCGCGAAACGAACGCGTAATCTAAGGTGTAAGTTTCAGGTGCGATATTGTCAGGGTCCGCTACGCCATGAGTGTATTGCCACTTGATTGATTCTGGTTTGAGCAGCTCGCGCAATGCGTTGCGGTTCTCGGCGGTTGGAGCGTTCCAGTAACGTTGAATCGGGTTCCAGCCCTCGCTCAGACCTTCAACGTAAGCATTCCCGTTTTGGCTGATGATTGCGGTGATTCTATTGGGGTGTGCGACGGCCATCCGCCAGCCTACAGGCGCACCGTAGTCGAAAACTTGAAGAGCGTAGCGATTCAGCGCAAGCGCTTCAGTAAACCCGTCCATGGTTTTGGCGATGTTATCGAACGTGTATGAGTACTTCGCCCGATCAGGGCTGTCCGAGAATCCAAAACCTGGGAAGTCAGGGGCAATGACGTGGTAACGGTCCGCTAGCTTCGACATCAAGTCGCGATACATGAATGATGAAGTAGGGAATCCATGCAGCAACACGATGGTTGGTGCCGACGGGTCGCCCGCTTCCCGATAGAAGATGCGGACCCCTTTTACCTCTACAAAATGATGTTGGACGTCGCTTGCCCTTTGGTGGCTAATTTCGGCTGCTTCCACTCCTGCGCTGGCGAGCGTTGCACTGAGGGCAGTCGCGGCTAATAAAGTTTTAATGCTCATGCAAACTCCTTGGGCATTGAATGAAAAAGATAAGTGGTCTATCAGGCGGTGAGTTCATGGCTTGTCGAGCGTCAGGCACACCAACTTGATATGGCTATAATGCCTATTTCAATAAACCAACATAATCTGAGAATATTGGTAATCTACCTACCAAATATTGGAATACTCCATGGACAGATTTGAGGCAATGAAGCTGCTCGTGGCTGCGATTGATGCTGGCAGCCTGACGGCAGCCGGACGGCTGGCCGATATCCCTCTTCCCACCATCAGCAGGAAAATCTCTGACCTGGAGATGCTGATAGGTAGCCGTTTATTGATTCGAACCACGCGTAGGCTCTCGTTGACCGATGCTGGGGAGGCTTATGTGGCTGCTGCGCGCCGAATATTGGAGCAATTGGAGGTTGCCGAACGTGAAGCGGCCGGAGAATTCATTGTCCCCAAAGGCGAACTGGTCCTGACAGCGCCAATCATGTTCGGCCGGCTGCATGTGCTGCCGATCGTCAACGCGTTTTTAGGGGAGTTTTCCGAAATCAACATTCGGCTCTTACTTTCTGATCGCAACGCTCACCTCGTTGACGACCACGTGGATATGGCAGTGCGCATTGGAGCACTCGCTGATAGCGGCATGATCGCCACTCAGGTGGGGGCCATGAGAACTGTAATTTGCGCGAGTCCTAGGCTGCTGGAAGATTATGGAAGACCTGAAAGTCCCGCAGATCTGCAGAACTTGCCGAACGTGCGATTTGACGCACCTATGCCTTTTCAAAACTCAAAACATGGCGTGGCGGAATCAACGAGGCGGATTACCCCGCGCTTAACGGTGACGACCGCTGAAGCAGCAGCGCAGGCCGCCATTGATGGAGTCGGAGTCGTTCAGTTATTGCACTACCAAGTCGCGGAAGCGATCAGCGAGGGACTGCTGGAGATTGTGCTGGATAAATATGAGCCTTCGTCGGCGCCTATCAACCTGATCCACATGTCACCTGGGCATATGCCCCTGAAAATGAGGCGATTTCTGGATTTTGCTATTCCTCGGTTTCGTCAACGCCTGGATCAGTAAACTCATCGATGGAGTGCGTAATCATTCCGATGTCATAAGGCTCATAGCGGGTATTTTGGCGAGAGAAAAAGGGGACGGGTTTATTTCTAGGAACTGTCCCGTCCCCTTTCTGCCGCTTTTCGCTGTTCGTGACGGAAGGCAATCGACCCATAACTGCCGGTCGCGACAGGTAGAAATCAGCCAGAAGCGGTCACTTCGTATCACTCGAAAGATCAGAGTCGTAAAGAATACGAGCATCGCGAAAGCCTTCAGCATTCTCTGCCACCCACATCCACAATGGAATCATCCGCGCTAGCAAGCCCCGCCCCAGCTCGGATAATTCGTATTCGACACGTGGCGGCACCTCGCTGTAATCCTGGCGTGTTACCAAGCCGTCTCTTTCCAACTGGCGCAAGCTACGGGTCAACATCCGCTGCGTCACGCCCCTCATGCGCCTGGCTATCTCTGCATGCCGCAGCCGTCCCGCCACACCTAGTGTGTGGACGATTCCCAGCGACCAGCGATTACCCGCATGGGTGAGAACTTCGCGCTTCAGACCATCATCTTCTGCGCTGAGCGCTTCGCACGCAGCTTGCGACTGCCTAATGATTTCTTCGTTATTCATTCGCCCCCCAGGATCACTCGTGTGCCTACTTATGAACAGGCTCCAATGGTGACAGGATAACTCTCCCTCACCTTGATCAGCACATTGGAGAAAGTTTATGCAAACGCTAAAACCAGTGGAAACCGACAACATTCTGGTGCTGGGGGCCGGCGAACTCGGCATGTCCGTACTGCGCGAGCTGGCTAGGACTACGCCAAACAAGAAGGATGCAAACGTTCGTATTACGGTGCTTCTGCGTCCACCGGCGGCCGTGCCTCAAGACGCGTCTAAAACGCAGGCCATTGGAGAACTCCGTGGGCTAGGCATAGACATTTTGCAGGCTGACGTCGTTAACGATTCAGTTGAGGAACTTGCGGAGCATTTCTCCCGCTTCGACACGATCATCAGTTGCGTAGGTTTCGTAGCCGGTGCGGGCACCCAGCTGAAACTCACCCGTGCGGTGCTTCAGGGAGGCGTAAGACGCTACGTGCCGTGGCAATTTGGCGTGGACTACGACGTGATCGGCAAAGGCAGTGCGCAAGATTTATTTAACGAGCAACTTGAAGTCCGTGAGCTACTGCGTGCGCAGCGCGCTACCGAATGGATCATCATCTCCACCGGGATGTTTACTAGTTTCTTGTTCGAGCCAGCGTTTGGCGTGGTTGATCTGGCAAAAAATACCGTTCATGCGCTAGGCAGCTGGGATAATGAAGTCACCGTTACTACGCCAGAAGATATAGGGATGCTGACGGCGAAGATTGTGTTCGCCAAGCCACGCCTCGCCAATCAGGTGGTCTTCGTGGCCGGAGACACCCTGACCTACTCACAGTTGGCGGATGCGGTTGATGCAATACTCAACCGAACGGTATCTCGCATCGAATGGAGCATTCCCAAATTGAAGGACGATCTTAATGCGGCTCCGAATGACCAGCTAAGCAAGTACCGAGCCGTCTTCGCTGAAGGTAAAGGAGTCGCTTGGGATAAGAGCCAGACCTTCAACGCTGCAAACGGTATCGATCTGACGACGACGGCCGGTTGGATTGAACAGAACCTCAAGTGAATGGGGCGGCCTGCTCCGACGGCAGAAAAAGAGAAAAAGGGGACGGATTTATTTCCAGGAAAAATAAATCCGTCTCCTTTTCGGCTTTTCAATCGCCTTCAACGATCTTTCGACGAAGTGAAATAGGAAAATCATGACATTCACTGCTACCTGCGTTGCGTCCCTGTTCTTCTGGGCTGTCGTATCAGCAATCACCGGGGCTAAAGAGCCTTGGGACCTGGCTGGATATTGGACCATCATCTATCCCGCCGCGCTTGCGTTGTCAGTGGTGCTTGGCGCCGTGCTGAAAAGCGCCCAATGGTCCGCAGGCGCCGTCGTGATGTTTGCTCAGATCCCAGTGGTTTTGGTTATTTCGGGTGCTTCCCCGTTGCTGGGTGTCGGTATCCTGTATGCGGCTGTTCTCTCGATTCCGGCGATGGCGCTATCCTGGCTCGCCGGCAAAGTGCGGCAGGCTTACACCGCTTCATAAAGCCCCTTTCCTGAAAACTATAGCCCTGGGAATAGTCGCTTCGATAAGCTTCCACTTACGCGGTAGACGCTCAGTGAGCTCACTCGGCGTTGCGGGCCTATTTGCAGGATCATTCAAGCTCTACCCTCCCCCTCTCGCTAACCTGACGTTCCTCACCTACCCGAGTATCCGTCATGGCTCAGCCTCCCGCCCACCCCATAAACCTTAACCAAAAAGCCTCCCTGATCGACGAGCAATGGAGCCCGCGGGTCGTCGCCGAAATGAACGACTACCAATTCAAGGTAGTGCGCATCGAAGGCGAATTCATCTGGCACTCCCACCCCGAAACCGACGAAGCCTTCCTAGTGCTGGAAGGCACGCTGCGTATCGATCTTCCAGAGGGCCCGGTGTATGTAGCGCCAGGTGAACTCTATGTAGTTCCTCGCGGCATAGAGCACCGAACGGCCGCTGAAGGCGAAGCCAAGCTGATGATGATCGAGCCACGGGGCATCTTGAACACAGGCCATGAGGGCGGTGACCGTACCGCCGTGAATGACCAGTGGATCTAACGCCTGACACGGCCTCGGAAAGAAGCGTTTTCGAGCGCCTGTGGTCCTATGCGGCACCTCATGGACGAACGTGTCCGTGCACCAACTGTAGTGGTCTAATGAAACCGGACACCCATTTAGGCGAGAATGCTCGCCAGATCGAGGTGTCAGATGACCAAACAACGCCGCTCCTTCACTCCTGAATTCAAGCGCGAGGCTGCCGACCTCGTGCTCAAGCAAAACTACAGCTACATCGAAGCCAGCCGGTCACTCGGAATTGGTGAATCAGCATTGCGTCGCTGGGTTGACCAGAGTCAGAAAGAACATAAAGGCATCACCCCGCAGAGCAAGGCGCTGACGCCGGAACAGCAAAAAATTCAGGAGCTGGAAGCCCGAATTGCTCGGCTTGAGCGAGAGAAATCAATACTAAAAAAGGCTACCGCGCTCTTGATGTCGGAAGATCACGAGCGTTCGCGCTGATTGACCAGTTGAGCGCCCATGAGCCGGTTGATTGGCTGTGCAAGGTGTTTGACGTCACTCGCTCGTGTTACTACGCCCAGCGCCTGCGTCGCCGCACGCCCGATGTTGAACGGCTTCGATTGCGTAGTCGCGTCAGTGAACTGTTCTCGCAAAGTCGCAGCTCTGCGGGCAGTCGCAGCATTCTGTCGCTGATGCGTGAAGACGGTGAGCAACTCGGTCGATTCAAAGTTCGTAGCTTGATGCGCGAGCTTGATTTAGTCAGCAAACAACCCGGCTCCCATGCCTACAAACGAGCAACAGTAGAAAGACTGGATATCCCGAACACATTGAACCGCGAGTTCGACGTGCCGGCGCGCAATCAAGTCTGGTGCGGCGATATCACCTACATTTGGGCTCAAGGAAAGTGGCATTACCTGGCCGTCGTCCTGGATCTTTGTACGCGTCGGATCGTGGGCTGGGCGCTGTCGGAAAAGCCAGACGCTGAACTGGTGATCAAAGCGCTGGATATGGCTTACGAGCAGCGTGGCAGGCCTTCAGATCTGCTATTCCACTCGGACCAGGGATCGCAATATGCAAGCCGACTCTTTCGCCAGCGGTTGTGGCGATACCGCATGCGCCAGAGTATGAATCGACGAGGAAATTGCTGGGACAACGCGCCAATGGAGCGCGTGTTCCGCAGCTTGAAAACGGAATGGATACCGACTACGGGCTACAGAACGGCTCAAGAAGCCCAGCGCGATATCAGCCACTTCTTGATGCATCGGTACAACTGGGTAAGACCCCATCAATTCAACGGTGGGCTGGCGCCAGCTCGGGCCGAAGAAAAACTTAACGTCGTGTCCGGGATTAGTTGACCACTACAAACCCACTCCATCTTGAATACAATGCCCCACGATTGAGGGTTGGCAAACTCAGTTCTTTGGATCAAATAAGGATATTTATCGATGACGACTCCTGATGAAACACCGCAAGCATTTGCGCGGTTCGTCTCGCTATTCAACTCGTGGCCGGACTCCCTCGGCCAGCTGCATCTGCGCGAGCATCCAGCAGACCTGACGGCCATCGCCGAAGCGCCCGCAGCAGGGCCCATGCGCAGCTATTTTCAGTGGGTAGACTTCCCTGATCGCCCCATGATCGGTGGGGATTTCATGCTTGCACTCTATGGTCCTGACGACTTGCCCAAAGCGCAGCTGGGGTGGCATGCAACGGGGGATGACGATCCTTCATGGGGCTGGAAAGACAGTTTTATTGTGTTCGCTGATCGCAATGGCGATGTGCTGGTTTATGATCGCCTTGATGAACATTCCGCCATCTTTGGCTCGATTCAAAAGCGCTCATTCAAGGTGGCGGCGAATATTTTTGCGCTGATAGGGTCGCTGGAGGCAGGCATCGCGGTGCAATTAAACGAGTTTGATGATGCCACTCACGACGATGACGACGACTATGCGCCCGCCTTTCTCTCCAGGGTCAGGGAAGTGCTCGGCGATGTTGAGGGCGCGGATGTGGACGGTTTCATGAAGTTCTTTTTCGAATAGCGACTCGGGCCAGGTCAACGGAAACTGGGTTAGAGCCGGTCGAGCAATTAAAGGCCTGTATTTAACAAGGATGCGTTCATGACACTGGCACACTTTATTTACCACGCCGATCCCGCCGGCAGCGGTTCGGTGCATCCAAGGAAGCCACGCTCATGAGCGACGATCACACCCCTGATTTCACCCAAGTCCCCGACGGGATGAAGCCGTTCCCGCCCGTTGAAGAGGTGTTCGTCGCCGATCAACGGGCGCTGGCCGAGCACTTGCACCCCCTGTTCAGCCTGGACATCAGCAGCGTAAACCCAGCGTGATCGGGCACGCTGCATATGCTCAGCCCGCTGGAGCCCTATGAGAGCCTGGTCGGAGAAATGACTGAGTGGGACGGTTACCACGGCGACTTGCTGAAAACCAACTGGATCGGCTTCAAGGTCGAGCACGGGCTTTATCGCTTGTGCGGCGACCCGCGCTACTTTTTTCTACATGAAGGCAACGCCCAGTTGGCTGACCCTCATCCGGATGCGCGGGCAGACCTGCAGCGGCACTACGCCGAACAGCACGCCGCGTTTGCCGCTACCGCTGAGCGATTCAAAGCCAGCGGCCTGCTCACCCGCGAAGAGGGAGACCCGCTTTACCCAGTGGAGTTTGTGTCGCAGTTGGGCGGCGAAGTCGATGGCGGTGCAAATTGGGTGGAAACAGTCGAATTCCCCATGCAGATCGTTGAGCTCGATCCTGACCGCGGCGATTCGAACGTGTACCCGCTGAGCCCTGCGGGTAACCGATTTTTCCATGTCGCGAGCGTGCCGGGCTGGCACTACCGAACAGCGGGGGCAGACCTGATCGTGATGTTCTACGAGCCGATCGAAAGTTTGGTTCTATTTACCTTTGATTACAGCTGAATCCGATGAATAAAACCGAATGGCCAGCCCTTAAGCTCAAGCTTAAAAAGTACTTCGCAATTATTTCCATGCTCTGCTTAGTGGGACTGCTTATCTATGGCTACGTGCATAAACCGGAGCTTGGTCCGCAAATAGTCCTGAAGCAAAACTTCATACCGGGGGAATGGCTTTATATCGTCGAAGAAGCCAGGGACCGTTCGGAGCCCAAGACGCTGAAGTTCTATATGGATTATCGTGAATCGACTGACGCCACCATGAAGGTGTACCTGGGCAAGACGCCGCCCTTTCTGGTCACGGACACTGACTTGAAAGACGTGATCATCCAGCGCGTCCCCAACGGTCTGCACATCAAACTCAAGGGCGCGGTCAGCCGCTATCACAGCGACCTTTATCTGCGGGATGGCGACACTTACACCACGTATCGCATGAGCCTCGAACAAGTTGAAACCCGACCGCCCTTGCCGAGCGGTCGGTAAGCTTATTTCAACAGGGCGATCACTGCGCAAACCAGCATGATCGCCAGCGCCGGCCATTGCATGGGCATGAAAAAAAAGTGGTGGCGCACGCCATCGGGGTGAACCTCGCGATTCAGCACGAAGCCCAGCACAACGTTAATGGCTGATCCAATCCCGAACCCAATCAACAGCTGCATGAGTGACGTATCACCGGGCTTGACGCTCGGATCGGGCCACAGCCACATCACCAATAGCAGCATGGCGATAGGTGTAAACAGGGTGAACCAGCCTGCACCGCGATAAATCATCGTTTATTCCTCATCATTGATGCGGCCGGCTTATGCCGGCTCGCGGGTTTGTTCTTCGGCCGCAAATACGGCATCAAGGGTATTGAGGAACAGGTCGTGGCTCAGAATGCCGGTGGCAATGGTGGACAATACGGCTTTGCCGCTCTCGTCCTTGATCACCACGTTTTCGGTCCAGGCATTGAGATCGACGCTGCGCAGCGACGACATCGGCACTTTACGGCCCTGGTAGTCCAGGAACGTGCGGCTGACCACAATCGGCGAGGTGGTGATTTTCAGGAAGTTGCCGCTCATACGCTTGCCCCAGACCTGCCCCGAGCCGATGCAGTTGAACGTCACCGCCCCGCCCATCTCCAGCGTCGCGATCACTGCGGGCATGCGCGCGCGTACGTGCAGCTCGCGCACCAGTTGCTGGAATTCGTAAAAGCCCTTGAGGCTTTCAATCACTCGGTGAAATGGCTCTGAAGCGTTACGACGATAGGCCAGGTTGGTGATCATGCCGGTCATCACGGTTTGCCCGGAGCCGAACAGGTACAGGTCTTCGATGTCGGCGAAGGCCGTGTAATCGCGCTGGTCGTTGATGAAGCGCTCGATGCCGTGCTCATAAACGTTGTAACGTGGCGCGCGCAGTTTTTTGTGCCACACATAGCCGGCAAACGCACCCAACGCGAGAACGGTGAGCAAGGCGCTGGTGGCATAGATCAACATCTGCGGGCTGCTGAAACTGAATGACATGCCACGCGAAGTCTGGCCGACGACGGGGCCGCCACTGCCCGCCGGCAGTATGGTGCCCAGGTACAGCACAAACGCCGCGAGCCCTAGCAAAGCGACGCCAAATATCAAACTGAAGATCAGGAAACCCTTGCCGTGGCGAAAACTGGCAATCAGTTCGCCGGTGGCGGTTGGCGCTTGGGTGGGGGATGGTTGCATGAGGGCTAGCGTCCTTGTATTGGGGTTAAGTCTTGCACCCTGTCCTTATGGTGGTTGGGTGCACTGGCACGGCGATTTGGAGCATGGCCAATTAATATCGTTCCTTATGCGGACGACTTTAACGTGCGCATGCCAAACGGTTCGCGGCGTGGGGTCTTTTTTTTCACGCGCAGAACAGTGATCATCGCCCACCCCTAAAGTCCCAGGAACAGAAACCATGGAATTGACGCTGGAAGCGGTTGCGCTCTTTGCACTGAAGCTGGTGCACGAGACGGACGGCGGCAGCCCGGTTTTGCGGGATGATCTGGTGATGGATGGGTATGAGCGAGAGGTGTTTGGGTTGTTGGTGCGCCAGGGGGATCTGGCTGGGATTCAGTTGAAACTGGATGAATGCCTGGCGTCAGCGCTCGAATCATTGGGCGGCGCAGCGACCGTGATGGGGCGCGAGCTGCAACGGCTTGCGTTGCAAGTGCGCCAAGCCCCGACACTGGAAGCCCTCGATGCCCCGCTCAACGCACTCAAGGATTACCTGAAAGCCATTCTGTAACCTGCGACTAGCGCCGCCCTTGCACCGCCATTCGCACCGCCAACCCCATCAACACCGAGCCCATCAGCCAGCGCTGCACCACCTGCCATCCCGGCCGCGTAACGAAAAACACCGCAATGGATCCCGCCAGGGTGGCAATCACCGCGTTCACGCTCACGCTGATAAGAATCTGCGTGAAGCCCAGCACCAGGGATTGCATAAGCACACTGCCATGGCCGTTCGTGTCGATGAACTGGGGCAGCAGCGACAAATACATCACCGCCACCTTGGGGTTCAGCAGGTTGGTCACCAGGCCCATGGTGAACAGTTTGCGCGGGCTGTCCTGGGGCAGGCTCTGCACCTGGAATGGCGAGCGGCCGCCCGGTTTAACGGCCTGCCACGCCAGATAGGCCAGGTACAGCGCCCCGCCAAACCGCAGCGCGTCGTAGGCAAAAGGCACCGCCATCACCAACGCGGTAATCCCCAAGGCCGCGCACAGCATATAAACCAGAAAACCCAACGCCACCCCGCCCAGGGAAATAAACCCGGCCGTACGCCCCTGGCAGATCGACCGCGAAATGAGGTAAATCATGTTCGGGCCGGGCGTCAGCACCATGCCGAGGGAGATCAGCGCATAAGCAAGCCAGCTGGACAGTTCAGGCATGGTTGGGCTTCTTGGAAAGTTGTTTTGGAGGCCATGGTAGGGCGTTCACACCGCGCGCGTCAGATACAGATCCATGATCAAAACGTCATACACCGACCGCACCATTCAATTTGCCACGGCAGAGCGTGCTGCCATCTCACCTCCTTTTAGGCTTGCTGTGGAAAATCAACGTCGTGGTGGCCTTCGCCCATCGTCAACCATCGTCTACTTTTCCCACACCCACCGTAGAACAATGCCAATTCCAGCGCCCTGATCGTCCCTCGTAGGCCCACTCCCTCGCACAAGGAAGTGAGCCGGTCATGTCAGAACGTTCTTATCCACCTACTGAAGAAGCGCTACGCAAACAGCGAATCCTGACCCGGCAACCGGCGCGGGAGCCCTATTCGCCGGCGATTGATCCAGTCGAGCCACCTCCCGGCCCAGCCCCCACGCCAGCCAAACCTCCCGGCTGCGTCTTCATCAAGCCCTGCCAACTGCCTGACGGCTTCACCCGCTACGCTGACCCCACCGGTTATGTCCCGCTGGAGCTGATCAAGGAGTACGCCCACTTAAGCCTGTTAGGCGGTCGCGAGGTGGACGGACGAGGCGCGGCGGCCTTGCGCACGATCGGCGGCAGCGCGTTGCCGGTTGGCTTGGGGCAATTGGCGTTGCGTTCGGCGATGTGGGAGTCGGCGGCGACTGCCGTCGGGTCCGTCGCCGGTGGCCTGTTGACCGGCTTGGTGGCGCTGGCCTGGCCCTCTGAGCTGAGTGACAGCGCGCTGTACAGCGAGAAGCAGCTACGCGCGATGGAGCGGGCGCGGTCGCAGATGCGTTTGCATATCGAGCAACGCGAGGACGGTACGCTCAAGGGGTATGGGTTTTACACCGGCAGGCGCACAGAGCGAGCGAAAGATAGAGCAGAGTAATGCGCTTCGCGCAGATGTCCTTATCGAAGCATAGGGTTCCACGCAACTCTAAGGGCAAGGCTGAACCTGTGGCGACGGAGCTTGCTCCCGTGGCGGCCGGGCAGCCTGTAGCTATCTGACGGATGCCCCGCGTACCAAATGTGGGAGCAACTGTCTTGCCTGCGATAGCATCACCTCGGTGTAACGAACACACCGAGGCGGGTGCATCGAGTGGTCGCTAGCTGAACAACGGAAATGTATTCGGACCAGCCCAGCTTCTGGTCGGCTGTCTGGCCGCCTTCGCAGGCAAGCCACACATCTGGATCGCGGGGCACACGTTAGCTAGACGCCGACTGCCCGGACGTCACTGGAGCAAGCTCCCTCACCACAGGTTCAGCTTCGCCCCTAGAGTTTTGTATAGATGCCTATGCTTACGAAGGAAAGGCAGTGAGACCTGGACTGGCGCTCAACTGAAATATTCCCAGGCCCTGAACGGCTACTTCGGCTGGAACGTCTCAAGATACGCCAATATATTTTCAATCTTCTCCTGATCACTGATGCCCCAGAAAATCATCCGCGTGCCGCTCACCACTGATTTCGGATCTTCAATGTAGGCCGCAAGTTTGTCCCGAGTCCAAACCACGCCTGAGTTTTTCATCGCATCCGAATACTGATAGTCCGTGGTTATGCCGGCAGGCCGGCCGATGATGCCGTTGAGCTGCGGCCCGAAACCACCGCGAGCGTCTTCGCCGACACTGTGGCAGCCGCCGCAGGTCTTGGTGAAGAGCTTGCCACCCGCTTGCGCGTCGCCAGCCGCGAAGGTTGGGGCGGTGGTCAGCATCAGGGCGAGGGTCAACAAGGCGTACTTCATCAGAGGGCTCCGCATCGAGTGTTGCTCACGATTATGCCTGTTTAAACGTCCGCTCCCCAACTGTGCCACTGGACGTAGGCTCACGCTACGGATTTTCACGCCCTTCGTGTCTCCCCGCCTGCACCCCCACAAACGACCACCCATCGTTTAAAAAACATCCAATCGAACCTATGTGCCCGGCGCCCACTCCACCTTACTGACCCCTGATGGTGGAGTAAGGATCATGGCTCAGCCATCGATTTTAGTGCTGGAAGACGACGAGATCATTCGGGCGTTAATGGTGGATGTGTTGGAGGACTTCGGCGCGTCGGTGACGTCGTTCCCTTCGGCGGATGAAGGAATGATTTATCTGGAACGGGGCGATGACCCGGTGGACCTGATTGTCAGCGATATTCAAATGCCGGGGCTGCTCAATGGTTACGACTTGAGCAAGGTCGTGGCGCATCGCTGGCCAACGGTGCCGGTGCTGTTAACGTCCGGCAATACCCACCTGGCGGCGCAATTGGGCGGCTCGGTACGGTTCCTGCCCAAGCCGTGGAGCACTCAGCATTTGATTGACTGTGTGCAGACCGCGCTGGATCAACAGGGCTTGTCCATGCACTGATAGCGTCGCGATATCAGCTTTAGCGAACTTACCGGTAAGCCCGTTGGTCGACTGATGATGCAAGGAGCGACATTTCCGATCCGCTGGTCAGCCTTTTCGCCTTGCGCGTATTAGTTACCGACTACGAGTTGTGTAGAATTGTCGCTCATTTTCGCGCGTCATTCATGGCCGAGAGGCCCACAGTTCGAGCTTACTGAATGCATTCTCAGGCCCATGACGTCGATGCGCCCTCACTGCTGGAAGCGTTGCGCGCAGGCACGGCGCTGCTGCATGCCGCGCTGGAAAAGCGCCTGCCGTTTTTCTCCGAACGCCTTGATGCCCAGTGGTATCGGCGCCTGCTCCAGGCGTACGTCGGTTTTTATCAGCCTATGGAAGCGGCGCTGTACGGCAGTGGCTTGATTCCCGAAGGGTTTGATACGGCAATGCGTGTGAAAACACCGACGCTGGTCAATGACCTCTACGCGTTGGGCCTGGACGATCACGCCATCGACAGCCTGCCCCGTTGCCTGGAACTTCCTACGCTCGACACCCCCGCTGCCTGCCTCGGTGCCCTGTATGTACTTGAGGGCGCGACGCTGGGTGGCCAGGTGCTTCGCCGTGAAATGGCTCAGCGCCTGGACGTGAATGCCGATAACGGTGGCGCTTTTCTCGATATCTATGGCGTAGAGACCGGGCGGCGCTGGAAAGATTTTCTCGATTATCTGGGCAACCAATCACTGGACGCGCCCGCAAGACAACGCGCCGTAGACGCCGCCCACTCGACATTCAGCTGCTTTGAGCAATGGCTCGACAGCCAGGAGGTACTGCTATGAAACCCGACGACTTTGAAGAGCTGCTTGCCAACTGTGCCGACGAGCCCATCCGCTTTCCAGGGGCGATCCAGCCTCACGGCGTGCTGCTGACCCTGTCGGAACCCGGCATGGACATCATCCAGGTCAGCGCCAACGTCGGCACCTTGTTCGGCCATGCGCCGGAAACGCTGCTGGGCCAGCCGCTCCACAGCCTGATCGGCGCCGAACACGCCCAGGCCGTGCAAGTCATGGCCGAAACCAACACATTCTTCGACATGCCACCGCTGCACGTAACCCTCAACGGCGCGGACTTCGAAGGCCTGCTGCACCGCCATCAGAACGTGCTGGTGCTGGAGTTCGAGCCACGCCTCAAGGATTTTCGTCCACGGGCAGTGAACGGTCGCACCAGTAACCTGGGCAAGATGCTGCAACGTTTGCAAGCGGCCAAAACCCTGCAAGCGTTGTACGAAATCAGCGTGAATGAAATCCAGGCCATGACCGGCTACGACCGCGTGCTGATCTATCGCTTCGAAGAAGAAGGCCATGGCCAGGTGATCGCCGAAGCGTCGGCGCCGTCCATGGAGCTTTTCAA
Source organism: Pseudomonas sp. (assembly GCF_030147005.1). GTDB lineage: Bacteria > Pseudomonadota > Gammaproteobacteria > Pseudomonadales > Pseudomonadaceae > Aquipseudomonas. Next base: position 7,288 of record NZ_JASLAW010000030.1, on the reverse strand, counting down.
CGGGCTGTTCTTCCCCGCGTCCGACATTCCGGAGCAGGCTCGCGAGCTGTATCGCACCAACTGGCTGCGCATCATCCCGAACGCAGCCTACGAGCCCGTGCCGCTGCTGCCCAAGCTGCGCCCCGACACCGGCCAGCCCCTGGACCTGAGTTTCGCCACCCTGCGCAGTGTCTCGCCGATTCACTGTCAGTACATGCAGAACATGGGCGTGCTGTCGTCCATGAGCATCTCGCTGATGAACGGCGACAAACTCTGGGGCCTGATCAGCTGTGGCAACCGTGAGCCCCTGCTGGTACCCAATGACCTGCGCATTGCCTGCCAGACCATCGGCCAGGTGTTGTCGTTGCAGATCAGCGCCATGGAAGCGTTGGACCTGAGCCGCCAACGTGATGAGAAACTCGAAGCCCTTGCGCGCCTGGATCAAGCCATGAAGGCGTCGGCAGTCGACGTGTTCGATGGCCTGGCCCAACAGCCGCAATTGCTGATGGACCTGACCCTGTCCGGCGGCGTGGCGATCATCGAAGACAAACAGTTGCACCGCTACGGCAATTGCCCGGAGCCGGCGCAGATTCGTGCGTTGCACAAGTGGCTGCAGCAGAGCGGCGAGCCGGTGTTTTCCAGCCATAACCTGGTGTCGGTTTACCCGCCGGCCGCCGCGTTCCAACAGGTGGCCAGCGGCGTGCTGGCCATGAGTTTGCCGAAGCCGGTGGACAACGGCGTGTTGTGGTTTCGCCCGGAAGTCAAAGAGAACATCCAGTGGAGCGGTGATCCGAAAAAGCCGCTGGACCTGGAAAACTCCGACGCCGGCATGCGCCTTCGCCCACGCACGTCGTTTGAAATCTGGAAGGTCGAAATGGCCGGCATCTCCACCAAGTGGAACCATGGCGACCTGTTCGCCGCCAATGACTTGCGCCGCTCGGCCCTGGAAAACGACCTGGCCCGCCAGGTGCTGCGCGAACAACAAGCCGTACGCGCCCGTGAAGACCTGGTGGCGGTGGTGTCCCATGACCTGCGCAACCCGATGACCGTGATCTCCATGCTGTGCGGCATGCTGCAAAAGGCCTTCAGCTCCGACGGCCCGCATACGTCGCGGCGAATCTCTTCGGCCATCGATACCATGCAACAGGCGGCAGGGCGCATGAACGTGCTGCTGGAAGACTTGCTCGACACGTCGAAAATCGATGCCGGGCGTTATGTGGTCAAGCCGGTGGCGCTGGATGTCAGCCAGATGTTCGAAGAGGCCTATTCCTTGCTCGCGCCACTGGCGTCGGAGAAAGGCATTGACCTGTCGTTCAACGCCGAGCCGGGCCTGCAGATCAACGGCGACCCGGAGCGCCTGTTTCAAGTGCTGTCGAACCTGATCGGCAATGCCATCAAGTTCACCCCACGCCAGGGCAATATCGGCATCAGCGCCATGAGCAATGGCGGGGAAATCGTGTTCTCGGTGCGTGACTCCGGCGAAGGCATTGCGCCGGAACAACTGCCCCACGTGTTCGATCGTTACTGGACCCAGACCGAAAACAACCCCACGGGTAACGGTCTGGGGCTGTACATCACTCAAGGCATCATCCAGGCCCATGGCGGCACGATCATTGCCGAAAGTGAGGTAGGCCGGGGCAGTGAGTTCCGGTTTACGGTGCCGAAGGTGATTGAAACCGCGCATACCTGATGCGGTAACCCCTGTGGGAGCGGGCCTGAAAAGTCCTACACCGGCAATATCACCACCGCTTCCAACCCACCACCCTGGCGCTCGGCCAGGGTCAGGGTGCCGCCGTGTTCCAGCACGATCGCCCGTGCGGTAGACAGTCCAAGCCCGACGCCGCCAGTGCTTTTGTTGCGTGAACCCTCCAGGCGATAGAACGGCAGAAATACATCCTCACGCTGCTCAGCGGGTATGCCCGGGCCACGGTCGAGCACACGAATCACCACCTCCCCCTGCTTGTGCTGCAATTCGATCTGCGGCGCCGTGCCGTAGTGGATGGCGTTGTCCATCAGGTTGGTCATCACCCGCTTGAGGCCCAGGGGCCGGCCGAAGTACACCAGACGCGGCGGGCCGTTAAAGGTGAGGTTGATGGACTGGTCGCGATAATCGTCGATCAGGGTCTGCAGCAATTCCGCCAGGTCCAGTTGGGTGGCTTGTTCCAGGCGCGCGTCGTCGCGGAAAAATTCCAGGGCGGTGTTGATCATGGCCTGCATTTCATCGACGTCTCGAAACAGCCGCTGCTGCTGGTCGGCGTCTTCAATAAACTCACCGCGCAGGCGCAGGCGGGTCAGCGGCGCGCGCAGGTCGTGGGAGATGGCGGCGAGCATTTGGGTGCGGTCCTGGATGAAGTGCCGCAACTGCGCCTGCATGCTGTTGAAGGCAAGAATCGCCTGGCGGATTTCATGAGGCCCCACCGGGTTGATCGGCGGCGCACGGAAGTCACTGCCAAAGCGTCGCACACCTTGGGCGAAGTGTTGCAGCGGGCGGGCCAGGCGGCGGGTCGCGACCAGGGTGACCAAGGCGGTGGAGATCAGCACCAGCAGCGCCACGATCAGGCTGCGCGGCCCTTCGTCCAGCCCCCAACTGCGAGCGCCGGTGCTGAACATCAGCCAGGATTGATCGGCCAGTTGAATCAACAGCACATATTGACCGTTGCCGTTCGGCCAGTCGGCAGGTTCATAGACCTCCATGGGACGCGTCGGGCCTTCAAGCAGGTGCTTGAATACCTGCTCGCCAGTGTTGAAATCCGGGTCAGCGAGTGCCGGCAGATCAAACGCCGCTCGCTGCGCCGCCCAAGTCACCCGGAAAGACGCATCCCCCATCACGTTGGCAAGGTGCGATCGCTGGGCCGGTTCGGACGCTTCCACCACGCGCACCACCACAGCGACTTTTTCCAGCAGGCCGGTTTCGATCAGCGGTGGCCTGGCCCACACACCGGCCAATTGCACGAACAGCGCGTTGAATGCCAGCGCGGTGATCATCGCAATCAGCACGGTCAGCGCGATCCAGCGCGCCACTGTGTCGTGCGCACGCCGGCTCATGAGCGGGTCACGCTGGCGGTGAATTGATAACCGCCGTTGCGCACGGTGCGAATCATCGCCGGACGCTTGGTATCGAATTCCAGCTTGCGTCGCAGGCGGCTCACTTGCACGTCGATGCTGCGGTCGAAGGCATCATGGCGATGGCCGCGCGCCAGGTTCAGCAACTGCTCACGGGTGAGCACCCGTTGCGGGTGTTCGACGAACACCAGCAGCAGGTCGAACTCGCCGGACGACAGCGGAATCATCACCTGGTCGGGCGAGCGCAACTCGCGGCGGGTGAGGTCCAGTTGCCAGCCGGCAAAACGGATCAGCGGGCGCTGGGCCTCCCCCAACGGCGGTCGGCTTTCACCCGCCCGGCGCAATACCGCGCGCACCCTGGCGAGGAGTTCGCGGGCATCGAAGGGTTTGCTCAAGTAATCGTCAGCGCCCATTTCCAGGCCTACCACGCGGTCGCTGAGTTCGCCCATGGCGGTGAGCATGATCACTGGCGTAGCGTATTGCTGGCGCAGGCGCTGGCACAGCAGCAGGCCGTTGTCGCCGGGGAGCATCAGGTCGAGGATGATCAGGTCGGCGGGCTGGCGCTCCATGGCCACCCACAGCTGAGCGCCACTGGCGACGGTCTCCACCGAATAGCCGTGTTGCAGGAAAAATTTCTTCAGCAGGGCGAGGACTTCAAGGTCATCGTCGACGATTAACAGGTTGCTCACCGGCAGGCTTCACTGGGCTGGGTCAAGGCGCCATCTAAAACTATTCGACGCGGCCCGTCATATATTTCAACCGTGCAATAAAGCGTCAACCACGCAATAAACCGGACATCTTTGCGCAAGGCGGCAATGCCAGCATCGGCCTCCCTTTTGCGGAGACTGTGCCCATGCGCTCGTTGACCTACCCCCGGCACCTGGCCCGCCAGGCCGTGCTGTTGCTGACTGTGTCTTACCTGACCGGCTGCGCCAGCCCGCCGCCGGTAACCTCCACCACCCGTTGCGCGCAGGTTAATGACTCGGTGTATGACCCGGCCGAACCGGTTAACCGTGGCGTGTTTGCGTTCAACCGTGCGGTGGATAACTACGCCCTGGCACCTGTGGCGCGTGGTTACCGCTACCTGCCGGATTTTTTCCAGCAGGGTGTGCATAACTTCGCGAGTAACTTCAGTGAGCCCGAGGTGTTTATCAACGACCTGTTGCAAGGTAACCCGCGGCGGTCGGTCAACACCCTGGGGCGTTTCGCGGTGAACACCACAGTGGGCGTGGTGGGGCTGTTCGATGTGTCGGATCGCCTGGGTATCCCGCGCCATCACGCCGACTTCGGCCAGACATTCGGCGTATGGGGCGTGGGCAACGGCCCCATTGTCGAACTGCCCCTGCTGGGCACCGGTAACAGCCGGGACGCGGCGGGCAAGATCTTGAGCTTCCTGGTTTCGCCACTGGGGGACAGCGATACGGTGCAGACCCTGGGCACCATCAGCCTGGTCGGCGGTACGGTCGATACCCGCGCGTCACTGTTGCCACTCACCGACAGCCTGCAAAAACTGCCGGATTACTACAGCGCATTACGTAATGTGGTGGTGGAAAACCGAGCGTCCTTTGTGCGTGAGGGCAAGGAAGGCGCGACCTCCCCGGGAACGGACAGCTGCGCGAACCACCCTGCGGATGATTTCTGAAGGCGCCTTTTCAGCCGTAGTCATATCTTGCAGCAGCCTGTTTATAGCCGCCCCGCTTGGCCCGCTATTAAGGTTTGCCTGACTTCGCTCCGACAGCGAAGTCATCCTATCCTCATAAAAGGAAACATCCATGGTCAGCGGAATTAACCATTCACTGGGCAGCTTTCAATACCAATCTCTGCAGCAGGATGATGCAGGGCCTCAGCGCAGCAAGCGCAGCGTCGACAGCGCAGGCACGCAACGCAGTGCCGCCGAGCCTGAAGGCATGGCAGCCAATGACCGACGCAAAAACAGAGGCGGCGGGCTGGACGGCCTAGGTCAAGGCAACCTGCTTTAAACGACTGCGTACGAGGGGCAGTGCACGGCCCTTCGTACATCCCCCTTAACAAAACCATGACATTCGCTCGCTTAAACTCACCGGTTCAATTCAGCCTGGGGCCACTGCCTGCATGCCGCACTCCGACACACTGCCCGCCGTACTGGCCGGCCCGCTGCTGCGACGCCTCGAAGCTCGACGCCTGGTGCTGTGGCTGGTAGGAAGCCGAGCACTGGAGTTGACGCTGAAGCTGCATCTACCCGCACACACACTGGACGTCGCCCTGGACCACTGCCAGGTCGTACCCGTGGGGCGCCATGCGTTTATTCATTTGATCGATGTGTCGCTGGAGGAAGCGCTGCCCTTGGACGTGGCGATCAGCTACGACCTGATATTTGATAACACCGGCATCGCTGACTGGGCACCACACCTGCTGTACCCCGATGCTCAATACCCCAATTTCGTGTTGCATAGCCGTATCCATCAGTTGGTGCACGGCTCGTGCCGCAAACCCCATCACAGTGCCGACGACGGATTACTGTGCGTCGACCGTCTGCTGGCCGAGGCCCAAACCCCGGCCGAACGTCCGGCCTTGCTGATGATGAGCGGCGACCAGGTCTACGCCGACGATGTCGCCGGGCCGATGTTGCGTGCGGTTCATGGCTTGATCACACGCCTGGGCCTGTTCGACGAATACCTTGAAGGCGCCGTGGTCGATGACAGCGCAAGCCTTTACGGGCATCCCGCCAGTTATTATCACCGTGCCGATTTGCTGCCGGCACTGGACAGCAACGAGACCTTGCGCGAACGCTTCTTTGGGGGCGTGAAAAAGCCGATTTTCACCAGCAGCACTGCCGATAATCACCTGGTGACCTTTGCCGAAGTCATCGCGATGTACCTGCTGGTATGGTCGCCCACGCCCTGGGCGCTGATCACGCTTGAGAGCCCGCCACTGAGCAAGGAGCGACAGCAGCGTTACGCCCGTGAAGAGGTGCGGATCAAGGGTTTCCGCGACGGCCTGCCGGGGGTGGCGCGGGTATTCGCCCACCTGTCGACCTTGATGATTTTTGACGACCATGACATCACGGACGACTGGAACCTCAGCGCCCAGTGGGAAGAAACCGCCTACGGCCATCCCTTCTCCAAGCGCATCATCGGCAACGCCCTGCTGGCCTACCTGTTATGCCAGGGTTGGGGCAACCAGCCGGATGCGTTTGTCGAACTGCTGAGCAAAACCCAGGCGCTGACCACCCAGGTCCAGGCCAACCACCTGGACGCAGCCGCGCAGGACGAATTACTCCAAGCGCTGCGCCAATTCCAACACTGGCACTATGTACTGCCGACCAACCCCGCGCTGGTGGTGCTCGACACCCGCACTCGACGCTGGCGCAGCGAGTTCACCCTCAAGCAGCCCTCCGGCCTGCTGGATTGGGAAGCCTTGAGCGAACTGCAGCAGGAACTGCTCGACCATCCTTCGGCGATCATCGTCTCGCCCGCACCGATCTTCGGCGTCAAGCTGATCGAGACCGTGCAGAAAATCTTCAGTTGGTGCGGCCATCCGTTATTGGTGGATGCCGAAAACTGGATGGCCCATCGTGGCGGCGCCCAGGTGATTCTCAACATCTTCCGCCACTCGCGCACACCGGGTAACTACGTGGTTCTGTCGGGCGACGTGCATTACTCGTTCGTCTATGAAGTGCTGATCCGCCACCGCAACGGTGGCCCCAGGATCTGGCAAATCACCAGCAGCGGCATCAAGAACGAATTCCCGCCACGCCTGCTGGAATGGTTCGACCGTCTCAACCGCTGGCTCTACTCTCCGCGCTCACCGCTCAACTGGTTTACCCGGCGCCGTACCATGCAGGTGGTACCGCACATTCCGGAACATGCCGAGGCCGGCGAGCGGTTATGGAATTCAGCAGGGATCGGCCAGGTATTTTTTAACGAACAGGGCCAACCTGAGGCGATCTATCAGCACAACGCGAATGGGAAGCCTCGAACGAAAATGATGGCGCCACGCCAAATGCCGACCCGTTAAGGGAACGCAATATTCAAGGCGACGACGATCAAATGTGTGGGAGGGCTTGCTCGCGAAGACGTCGGCCCAGCAAACGTTGATGTTGACTGACCCACCGCTTGCGCGAGCTAGCCCCAATGCCAGTCAGTTAAGCGCTAGAGCAGGCAACCGTCGGCCTGTGGCGAGGGAGCTTGCTCCCGCTGGGCCGCGAAGCGACCCCAGAAAATGGGACTGCTGCGCAGTCCAGCGGGAGCAAGCTCCCTCGCCACGG
>NZ_JASLAW010000237.1 GCF_030147005.1 Pseudomonas sp. | reverse complement strand
TGCTCCCGCTGGACTGCGTAGCAGTCCCATTTTTGGGGCCGCTTCGCGCCCCAACGGGAGCAAGCTCCCTCGCCACAGGTCGCAGGTTTTTCTGCTTTAGCGCTTAACTGACCGGCATTAGGGCAAGCCCGCTCCCACAGTGGTAGGTGCCTGAATATGTAACAAAAACGCTACCTTTCGCAGCACTCCCCGCCAAAACCGTGCGCTCCGTCACGGCATGCGGCACCCCGTCTGGTATTCAATCCGTTACAAATTACAACCAAGCGACCCACGCGTTTAACAATGCGCCAATTCGCAGCCGCCCATGGAATGAGGCGCGCATTGTGCAAAGGGTCTGGGCTTGAACACTCCCATCACCTCAAGGAAGACCTTGTGATAAAGCCTCTAGCCCTCGCCATCAGCGTTGCCGGTGCCCTGCTGTCAACGCATACCCAGGCTTACGATTACGGCCAGCATGCCAACACCACCCTGGAAAAACTGATCAACGACTACCCTGGCCGGTATCGCGGCACGGCCAACTTCGTCGGTGCCGCCGATTGGATGCAGAGCCAGATGGGTACGGCGTATACCGTCAGCCGCCAGAACTTCACTTGGAACAACGGCAGTCGCGCCTCGCAGAACGTGGTCGCCTACGCCGCAGGCACCAAACCGCAGTACGTGGTGATAGGCGCGCATTTCGACACCTACTTTGGTCGCCCCACCCTGCAAGGCCTGGATGACAACGGCTCCGGCGCCAGCGTGCTGACCGAGGTGGCGAAGAACCTGGGCGGGCTGCAACTGGAAAATGGCTTGCAGGTGGTCGGCTTCGGCGCCGAAGAGGAAGGCTTGCGGGGCTCCAAGGCCTTTGTCGATTCCCTGAGCGCAAGCCAGCGCGCCAATATGCTCGCGATGATTAACCTCGACAGCCTGATCACCGGCGACATGATGTACGCCCACGCCGGTCAGAACAGCACGGCCAACCCCAACCTGGCCGCGTTGCGCGAACACACTTTTCAGATCGCCAGGGAGCTGAATATCCCCTTGTTCACCAACCCCGGCCTGGACCCGCAATACCCCAAGGGCACCGGCTGTTGCAGCGATGGCGAACCGTTCGAACCGCTGAATATCCCGATCCTGTATATCGAGGCCACCAATTGGGAGCTGGGCGACCTGGACGGCTACACCCAGACCGACAATCCGAAAATTCCCGGCGGCTCAACCTGGCACGACCCCAGCGAAGACAACAAAGCCGTGCTTACCGATGCGTTCGGCCAGGCGCGCATCGACCAGCGCCTGCGCGACTATTCGCGCCTGCTCAGCCGCCTGGTGCTGGAACTGACCAACGCCGACTTAATGGCCTCGACCGCCTCGGGCGGTGCCGTCGCACGCAACATGCAAGACAATCTGCAGCGCCAGCATCAGGCCAGCGTGCGCCTGCACGACCGGCGCTGGCTGACCTTGCAGTCGGCCAGTCGCGAAGTGGGCAGCTTCGATGGCGAGATCGGCGTGGACGGCGAATACAACCCGGACAGCGGTTTCGACCGCGCGCCCAACCCCGAGGCTCGGCAGCTGGGCGTGCATGCGCTGGGCGACTACCAGCTGAGCTCATCCCTGAACATCGGCGCCAGCCTGAGCTACCGCAACGGCCGCGACAGGTTGGAACACCGCGGCAAGCTCGACAGCGACACCTGGCAGGCCGCCGTCTACGCCCTGCTCAACGACGGTGGGCCGAGCTGGCTGGCCGGAGACCTGAGCGCCGGCCATACGCGCTTTGATACCCAACGAAACCTGCTGATCCAGGCCAACGGCGGGCCGGTGCTGCTCAACCAGCAACTGACCGGCAAGACTGACGCGTTGTCCTTGGGCGCGCGGGTGTTGGGCGGCTATGACTTCGATTTTGGTGCCATCCAGAGCGGACCGTTTGCCGGGCTCGATTACAGCCACTACCGCATCGATCAGTTCCACGAGAAGCAGAACCTGCGCACCGCGCTGGACTATGAAGAACAGTCGTTCGACTCGCTGGAAGCCAGCCTGGGTTGGCGCGTGCGCGGTGCCGTCGCCCTGCCTTACGGCCTGAGCCTGATGCCTTACGGCAATATCGCATGGGTCAAGGAGTTGGCCGACGGGCGTCTCGACGACCTGCAACTGACCGCCCGCGCCGACGGCCAGGCCCGCACCGCCAAATTGGGCTCAGTCGACAAAAGCTTTGGCCGCGCGCAGATCGGCAGCCAACTGGCGATTACCCCACAGTTGGGGGTATACGCCGAAGTGAACGGACGGCTCGGGCATGCCGAGGGCAGCCAGACCGGCTACTCGCTGGGCGTGCAGTGGATGTTCTGATCAGGGCTTTTTGAACACGTAGAACAGGTTCGGCTCACTGACGAGGTACAGGGTGCCCTCGTCGTCCATGGCGATCCCTTCGGCCTGAGGCACGCGTTTTTTCAGGCCATGGCGCCCGTTGAGCAGCGACAAACTGCTCAGCGGGCGACCGTTGATGTCCAGCTCCAGCACCAGAAACGACTCATCCGAGAGCGCCAGCAAATGGCCGCTGCGCTCGTCATATTGCAGGCTCGACAGGTCGCGCACGAACAACCCCGCATCGCGCTTCGGGTTGTTGATCACGTGCACCGAGTAGGTTTTTTCCGCTTTGAAATGGGGAAAGCCGTGCACCTCATAAATCACCATCGGGTCGCGTTCCTTGGCGACAAACAGGCGCTTGCCCACCGAGTCATAGGCCAAGCCCTCAAACCCCTTGTTGCTGCCGATGTGCACGCCCAGGGTCATTTGCTCCGCATCGGCGGCATCAAGAAATTGCGTGTCGTCGTCCACATGCACTTTGATCAGCCGCTGTTGGCGCTCATCACTGATCACGTAAATATTGTCGCTGATGAACTCCACCGCTTCGGCATCGCCAAACCCCACCAGGGGAATACGCCGCAGGATCTTGCCTTGCAGGGACAACTCGACCAACTCAGCGTTTTTATTGGTGACGGTAAACAGGCTTTTGCGCACCGGGTCGTAGGTGAGGGCTGAAACATCGTCGTCGAGCCCTTCGATCACCTGGCCTTCCAGGGAGACGCGGTAATCCGCCAGGCCTATGGCGCGTTTATCCGTCGGCTGGTGCCATGCCTGCCAATTGAACCAGGCACGCTCGAACAGGCGGAACTGCTGCGCAACCACCCCGGCGGCAACCAAGGCAAGCAACAGCAGGATGAAAACAGCAGGTTTGGGACGTGCAAGTCGGCGCATCGGGGCGGGCTCAGTGAAAAAACTGGCAAATAGATATCAAGGTCGCCTGAATTTAAACTTAAACGCGCCGGACTGTCTGGCGAATGCCGTTTATAAAGAAAAATCTGACGTGATTCGTCAGTTATTTCTGTTTTTCAAAACGATAGAACAAGTTCGGCTCGCTGACCATGTACAGGTTGCCGTTTTCATCCATGGTCACGCCTTCGGCACGCGGGATGGTGTCCTTCAGGCCGTTGAAACCGCCCAGCAAGGTCATGAAGCTGACTTGCTCGCCCTTCTCGTCCAGCTCCAGCAGCAGGTGGGAGTCGGCCGACAGCACCAGCAAGTGCCCGGTACGCGGGTCGATGGCCAGCGCCGAGAGGTTGCGCATATCCAGTTCGCTATTGGCCAGTTTTTGCTTGTCGCCAGTCAGCGTGCTGCCATCGCTTTTCCAGGTAAACAATGCAGGTGGGCGCTCTTCACCCAGCACCAGTTGCTGGTTGCGTTTGTCCCAGGTAATGGCTTCAAAGGCCTTGTTCTGGTCTTTGGACGGCCCCAGGTCGTAGGTTTTAAAGTCAGCGATATTCAATTGCTGGGTGCCGGCGTCGACCTTCACCACCGTCAGGCTGTGCTGACGCTCGTCGACAATGGCCATCAGGCCGTTCTCCATCACCGTCACGCCTTCCGGATTGTTCCAGCCATTGAGCGGCATTTTGCGCAGTACGTCGCCTTGCAGGCTCAGCTCCACCAGGAATGGGTTTTTGCCCATGACCGAGAACAGGGTTTTGGTCTGCGGGTTGTAGGCCAGGTCCGAGGCTTCATCCTTCTCCATGCCCGGCAGCACCTTGGCATCGATGACCGTGTGGTAGTCCGGCAACCACACACTCTCGCGGCGTTCGGCCGGGCTCTCAAAGCGCTCCAGCATCCACAACACACCGCGATCGTCCCAGTGCATGGCCCAGGCTATGCCATACAGAATCACACCGGCCAGAAACACCCAGGAATACCAGCGCATGGACAAGCGCGAACGAAGCGTAGGTTTGGAGGTGGGCAGGGGCACGGCCATTGAGCGCTTTTCCGGAAGGTCAGCTGTTGGGGGATAGCACAGGATCCAAAGGCCTGCGCGAGAAGTTCGGGATTATCCGGGCGGCGTGTGAAAAAAATGCAAAAGCCGACAGATGCGGCACACGCCAACCGATGCAGGAGGAGGCTTGCCCTAATGCCGGTCAGTTAAGCGCTAAAGCAGAAAAACCTGCG
>NZ_JASLAW010000235.1 GCF_030147005.1 Pseudomonas sp. | reverse complement strand
TGCTCCCGCTGGACTGCGTAGCAGTCCCATTTTTGGGGCCGCTTCGCGCCCCAACGGGAGCAAGCTCCCTCGCCACAGGTCGCAGGTTTTTCTGCTTTAGCGCTTAACTGACCGGCATTAGGGCAAGCCCGCTCCCACAGTTGACCGCGTACATCCTTGAAATACAGTGCGCGTGTGGGAGCGGGCTTGCCTGCGAAGGGGCCTCAACGCCTGATCAACTTCTCCTGAATCGCCTGCTGATCCATGTCCAGCAATACCTGCTGCTTACCGCCAACCATCACCGCCGCCGGCACTCCATCGCGGTACACGATCCGATTCCCGCTTACCGCCGGTACCTTGGCGCCCGGCAACAGCGTGCCGACGAGGTTCAGCGGGTCGGCTCCGCATACCGCGATCAAGCTTGCGTCGTGGGGCCGGCGCCGCACTTCACGCAGCAATGGGATGGCCTCCGGCAACGCGAACTGCTCGCCTGCCAAGCCACTGACGAACCGCCCGCCGCGAATCTCGCCCCGTGCTTCCAGGCGGTGGTAGGTGCGCAGCAATTCCCGCCAACTCGGTAACCACTCCGCCTCGCGCTCCAGCAAGCGCCAGAACACCACGCCGTAGCGGCGCAGCAGGGTCATCGCCACATGCTCCAGCGTCTCTGCCGAATGCGCACCGGGCTCGGCTGGCGCGCGCCGAATCAATGCCCAGCGCCCGGCATCGTCCATGCCGCCGATAAAGGCGCCCCGGCCACGCCGGCTGCTGCGCGCCTGGCGCTTGCTGGCGGGGGTGGTGAGGGCGCGCAGCCCGGCGAAGCTGTCGGCATTGACCAGCCCTGCACCGACTAACTCCTGCAACGCGGTTTCCAGCTCGCTGCGCAACAGATGGGCTTCGTGCACCAGCTCATCGAAAAACAATGCGCCCTGTTCGCGCAGGGCCAAGTGGACTTTTTGCGCCTTGGGCGACAGCGTCGTGCTGTCCGTCTGCTCGGTCAGCCCGCTCCACAACGGCACCTGGCTGCGCGGCAACAGCACGATCGGCGTGCTGCGCAGGGCGATGGCGCTGGCCTTGTGGCTCAGGCGCGTCCACACCAGCTTGCCGCTGCGGCACAGGTCGTCGAGCCAGGTCGGCGAGTAGTCCTTGATACGTGCGCTGAGCAGGTCACTGTCCCAGGCCGAGGTGGCGGCGGCGTAGCCTTCGAACTGGCCGACGATTTGCGGCAACACCGCGCTGCCCTGGCCGCGCGTGCTGTCGGACAGATGCTGCCAGTCGAACAGAAAACGCATGAAATCCTGCAGCGCCACCGGTTCGATTTCCCGACGCAGGCGCTTGACCGTGTAGCGGTGAATACGCGCCAGCAGATGCCGTTCGCACCATTGCTCATCATCGATGCCTGGGCTGAAGTGCCCGCGCAGCACATAGCCCTCCTGCTCCAGCCGCGCCAGCGCTTGGGCAACGGTGGCGTGGGGCAATGCCAGGGGCGCGGCAATCTCGGGCAGCGTCAACGGGCCGAAACCGCCCAGGCGTGCGCGCAGTACTTCCACCAGGGCCTCATCGAATGTCCACGGCTCATCGAAGCCGGGCAGCAGCGGCAAGCTGTGAGGATGGATCGCCTGCAGGCAGCTCAAGCGTTCCACGGCCACCCATAAGCCGTTGGGCAACGGATAAGCGCGTCCGGCCCTGTTCAGCGCCTGCAACCATTCGGCCCATTGCGGCGTGACCTCCTGCTCTGCAATACAGGCCAGGCTCATCAGCGCTTCGTGCATTTCATCCGGCCCCTGGGGCGCGGGCCAGGCCTCCTCGCGTACCCCGGCGATCGCTTCGGCATCCAGCGCGCCGAGGTCGTCGGTACTCTGCGGGTCGCTCCAGCGGCGGTTGATCACGGCCTGGGTGCGGCGCTCTTCCAGCGGCGCGTCATCAAGAAAGGTGTAGGGGCGCGCGCTGAGAATCTCGGCGGCCATCGGCGAGGGCGCGGGCAGGTCGCGGCTGACCATGCGAACGTCGCCCGCTTCCATGCGCCGCAGCAGGGCCAGCCAGCCGTCGCTGTCCATGGCTTCGTGCAGGCAATCATCGAGGGTTTGTTCCACCAGTGGGTGGTCAGGCACTTCGCGTTCGCCGGCGAGGTTTTCCAGGCAGGCAATCTGGTCGGGAAACACGCTGGCGATCAGGTCTTCGCTTTTCATACGCTGGATCTGCGGCGCCACCTTGCGCCCGCCGGTGTAACGCGGCAATGCCAGTGCCACGCCGGCGTTCCAGCGCCAGCGCACGCCGAACAGCGGCGCATCCAGCACGGCCTGGATCAGCAAGTGTTCGGCGCTGTTGCTGTTGAGGTAACGCCACACTTCATCCAGCGCGAAGCTGTGGCTGGTGGACAGCGACAGCACGATCGCATTTTCGCTGGCCGCCGCTTGCAGCTCGAAGTTGAAGGTGCGGCAAAAGCGCTTGCGCAGGGCCAGGCCCCAGGCGCGGTTGATGCGGCTGCCAAAGGGCGTGTGGATGATCAACTGGGTGCCGCCGGAGGCATCGAAAAAGCGCTCCATGATCAATGTGTCCTGGGACGGCAAGGCGCTGAGGGCCAGGCGGGTGCGGGCCAGGTAATCGAGCAGTTGCTCGGCGCTGGCGCGGTTCAGGCCGAGCGTATCGGTGAGCCATGCCTGGGCCGGCAGCAGGTCGCCGGGGCTGGCGCTGAGCAGATGATCCAGATGCCCCTGCAAACGGGCCACCGCCGCCGATAACTCGTTGCTGCGCCCCGGCGCCTCACCCAGCCAGAATGGAATGGTCGGTGGCTGCCCGTGGGCGTCCTCCACCCGTACCTTGCCGGCTTCTACCCGCAGGATGCGGTAGGACGTATTGCCAAGCTGGAAAATATCGCCGGCGATGCTCTCCACGGCGAAGTCTTCGTTGACGCTGCCGATGTTCAGGCTCTGGGGCTCGAGCAGTACGCTGTAGTCGGCGTTGTCGGGAATGGTGCCGCCGCTGGTCACGGCCGTGAGCCGGGCGCCACGGCGGCCGCGCAGGGTGTGCGTCACGGCGTCACGGTGCAGGTAAGCGCTGCGGATGCCCTGACGCCCGTTGTAGCCGTCGGCAAGCATGTGCAACAGCGCCTGGTAGTGGCGTTCATCCAATTCGGCATACGGCGCGGCGCGGCGGATAAGCGCCAGCAGGGCCGCTTCCGACCATTCGCGGGCGCTGACCTCGGCGATGATCTGCTGAGCCAGCACGTCCAGCGGCGCCACTGGAATGTGCAGGGTGTCGAGCTCGCCACGGCGCACGCAGTCGAGGAGGGCGGCGCATTCGATCAAGTCGTCGCGGGTCGTGGCAAACAGGCGACCCTTGGGGGTGCCGCCGACCTGGTGCCCGGAGCGGCCGACCCTTTGCAGAAAGCCGTTAATCGAGCCGGGCGAGCCGATCTGGCAGACCAGATCCACATCGCCGATATCAATCCCCAGCTCCAGGGACGCGGTGGCGATCAGCACTTGCAGCTCACCGGCCTTGAGGCGTTGCTCGGCGTCCAGGCGCATTTCCTTGGCCAGGCTGCCGTGGTGGGCGGCCACCGCCGTTTTGCCCAGGCGCTCGCTCAGGTGCCGCGCCAAGCGTTCGGCCAGGCGCCGAGTGTTGACGAATATCAGCGTGGTGCGGTGTTCGCGGGCCAGTTCGGCAAGACGGTCATAGACCAGCGCCCACACATCGTTGGCCATCACCGCCGAGAGCGGCACCGCAGGCACTTCGATATCCAGGTCACGGGGGCGCGCGTGGCCGATGTCGACGATGGCGCAGGCGCGCGCGGTGCCGACCAAAAAGCGCGAGACCGCGTCGATGGGCTTTTGCGTGGCCGACAGGCCGATGCGCGTCAGTGGCTCGGCGCACAAGGCTTGCAGGCGCTCCAGGCTTAACGCCAGGTGACTGCCACGCTTGCCGGCGGCAATCGCGTGGATTTCATCGACGATCACCGTGCGCGTGCTGGCGAGCATCTGTCGGCCTGAGTCCGAGCCGAGCAGCACATACAGCGATTCCGGGGTGGTGACCAGGATATGCGGCGCACGCTTGCGCATCTGGGCGCGGTCTTTTTGCGGGGTATCGCCGGTGCGCACCGCAGTACGGATCACCAGTGGCGGCAAACCCAGTTTTTCAAGGTGCCCGGTGATGCCGGCCAAAGGGTTTTGCAGGTTGATCTGAATATCGTTGGAGAGTGCCTTGAGCGGCGAAACGTAGACCACCAGGGTTTCATCGGGCAATTGGCCGCCGTTGGCCAAGCCCTGATGGACCAGGTCGTCCAGCACCGCGAGAAAGGCGGTCAGGGTCTTGCCGGAACCCGTAGGCGCGGCGATGAGCGTCGAACGGCGCTGACGGATCAGCGGCCACGCCTGGGCCTGCGCGTCGGTCACCGAGGGGAACGTGCTGCGAAACCAGGTACTGACGGCGGGATGGAAGCCGTCCAGTGCCTTGTCTGTTGAGTCGGGAAGGTTCATGTAGTGATTGATGCCGCCTGCTCCAACAAGTTGCAAACACCTACTTTGTCCGTGACGGTTGCGCTACAAACCCGCAAAATGCAACGATTCTGGAATAAACCTACGGCAAGGCTAACGCGCCTGCCGACAACAACCATCGTTCCAAACAGACCGGGCCTGCTCATCTATGCGAATGCGCCTTATGTTACTGGGCGGCGGGAATGCCCTCGGGCAGGCGCTGATTCGCCTCGGTGCAGAGGAAGACATCGGTTTCCTCGCCCCCAAACCGCCCCAAGACGGCTGGGATGCCGCAAGCCTCACCCAATTGCTCGACGACACCCGTCCCGATGCCTTGATCAACCTCGCCTATTATTTCGACTGGTTCCAGGCCGAGGCTGTCAGCGAAACCCGCCTGGCTTCCCAGGAGTTTGCCATCGAGCGGCTGGCCGAACTGTGCCAGCACCACGGCATTACCCTGGTGCAACCGTCCAGCTACCGCGTGTTCGATGGTTCCCGCGCCACCGCCTACAGCGAAAAAGACGAGCCGGTGCCCCTGGGCCTGCGCGGTCAGGCGTTGTGGCGTATCGAGCAGAGCGTACGCGCCACCTGCCCGCAACATGTGCTGCTGCGGTTTGGCTGGCTGCTGGACGACAGCGTAGACGGCACGCTCGGGCGCTTCCTGGCCCGGGCCGAAAAGCCGGATGAATTACTGATGGCGGACGACCGCCGTGGCAACCCGACGCCGGTGGACGATGCGGCGCGGGTGATCATTTCGGTGCTCAAGCAACTCGATTGCGCGGCGCCGCTGTGGGGCACTTACCATTACGCCGGCCATGAGGCGACCACACCGCTGGCGCTGGGCCAGGCGATCCTCACCGAAGCGCGCAACCTCCACCCGCTGGCCATCGAGTCGCCGACAGCCCAGGCCCACGCGGCGCGGCCGGATGCGTCTGATGAGCCGCAACACGCGGTGCTGGCCTGCAAGAAAATCCTGCATACCTTCGGCATCAAGCCACGGGCGTGGCGGGCGGGGCTACCGGCATTGCTCGACCGGTTCTACCGCCGCAGCTGACACTCTGCAAAACCAAATGTGGGAGCGAGCTTGTGTAGAAGCCGGCTTGCCTGCGATGCAGACAACTCGGCGTATCAGTGATACCCAGGTGATGCTATCGCAGGCAAGCCGGCGCCTACACAAGTCCCGCTCCCACATGGGGTGTGACGTGTGTGTTGGGCCGCGTTTAGAACTTGTAGCCGATCCCCACCATGTAAACCATCGGGTCGACATCCACGTTGACCTTGGCCCGAGTGCCCTGGCCCAAGGCATTGTTATCCACGGTCGCCTTGGTGCTGATGTCGATATAACGCGCTTGGGCGTTGATCATCCATTTGTCGTTGATCATGTAGTCGGCGCCGATCTGCGCGGCCCAGCCCCAGGAGTTCTCGGCCTTGAAGTTGCTGAAGCCGGCTTGCTCGGCGCGGCTGCCGACGTGCTCGTCGTAGATCCAGGTGTAGTTGATACCGGCGCCCACATACGGTTGGAACGCCGACTTGTGGTCCAGCGGGTAGTACACGACGCTCAAGGTCGGCGGCAAGTGTTTCAGCGTGCCGAGCTTGCCGTTGGCGGCGCCCAGGGCGGTGTTTTTGATCTTCACGTCATGCTCGAACGGCGTAGCGGCCAGCAGTTCGATACCGACGTGATCGGTGATCATGTAAGCGAAGTTCAAGCCCAACTGGGTGTCGCTGCTCATGGTCGCCTTGCCGCCCAGGTTGGCGCCCGCCAAGGGGCCTTGGTCAACCTTGACGCTGCTGCTGTCGGCCTTCGGGTTCACGGTGATTGCACCGGCGCGAACCAGAATATCGCCGGCTTGGTGAGCGTGAGCGACAGGGGCGACGAGGGCGAGCGCGAAGAGGGACGCGCCGAGCAGAGACTTGTTCATGGGAGCTCCAGAAGGACGTTAAAAGTTGTACGTCCAATGGTAAAGATCGTTCCGCTCGATCTTTTGACTCAGCTCAATGAAAGGGTAACCACGCCGCAAAAACTGTGGAAGCGGGCTTGCTCCCACCGGTTGATCTTCGGTGTTCTTGCGCTGGTTATTCCTCAAGCTCATACATATAGATTTTCTGTGCATCCATCTGGTAACCGGCATCGGCCAATTCACTGGATGAAGGCTTGACCTGCATCGCCCCTTCGATCCAGTACGGCTGGTACAGCTCATCGAGTTTCACGCCGACTTCGCTTTTCACGTGCACGATCTGGTTCGACGGCGGCGGCGGAACATGAATGCACGCGCCGAAATACGGCACCAGCAGGAACTCGGTGGTGCGGCCTTCTTCGCTCACTTCCAGCGGCACGATGTACCCCGGCAGGCGAATGTGCCGGCCGTCGAGGCTCTGCACCACCGGCGCGTTGGGCAAGTCCTGCTTGGCTGCGGGCGCAGCCTCCACGGATAAGGCATCGGCCATGCTCGACAAGTCGTGCAGCGGTTTCATATTGGGCACTTCCGGTGGCGCATCCGGTGGGATCATTTCCTGCCAGGACAAATCGTGGGGCTGCTCCTCGGCCCAGGCAGGTACGGCCACCAGCAGTAACAGGGCAAACAGCGTACGACGCATCGACACCTTCCTCATAAACGAATGGACAGGCCATCAGCCAACGACTGGCGATAGGCACGCCATGCGGGCACGCTGCCCATCAATAGCGCCGCGGCCAGGATACCGGCGAGCAACGACCATTCATATTCGCTCGGCCATGCCATCGGCAAGTCCAGGCCGTAGTTGGCCTGCAGATAGCCGCGCGATGCGCCAATGCACAGGTACAGCAAACCCAGACCTGCCACCACGCCGGACAGGGCCAGCGCGAAGGCCTCGAAGATCAGCAGCGTTGCGATATGCCACGGCCGGGCGCCCACCGAGCGCAGGATCGCCATTTCGCGGCGGCGTTCGTTGAGGCTGGTGAGGATCGCCGTGAGCATGCCGATCAGACCGGTCAGCACGACGAACAACGAGATCACGAACAAGGCTTTTTCGGCCGTGCCCATCATGCTCCACAGCTCTTGCAGCGCCACGCCCGGCAGAATCGCCAGCATCGGCTCGCCACGGAATTCATTGATTTCCCGTTGCAGCGCGAAGGTGGAAATCTTGTTGTTCAAACCGAGCATGAATGCGGTGATGGCTTGCGGAGTGAGGTCCATGTTGCGCGCCTGATCGGCGCTGATACGGCCTTTGCCCTGGGCCGGCACGCCGTTGTGCCAGTCGATGTGGATCGCCTCCATGCCGCCGAGGCTGATATGCAGCGTACGGTCCACCGGCGTACCGGTGCGCTTGAGGATGCCGACCACGGTGAACGGCTTGTCATCGTGCTTGACCAGGCTGACCACCGCCACGCCATGGGCCAGCACCAGCTTGTCGCCGAGCTTGTAGTGCAGGGCCTCGGCGACTTCGGCACCGAGTACCACCTCGAACGGATCGGTGGCGAACGCGCGGCCGCTGGCCAATTCAAGGTTTTGTTTGCGACCGTACTGGTAATGCTCGAAGTAGGATTCGTTGGTGCCCATCACCCGGTACCCGCGATGGGAGTCGCCGAGGGAAATCGGGATCGCCCATTTCACCTGGGGGCTGGCGGCGAAGTGCTCAAAGCTGTCCCAGCGGATGTTATTGGTGGCGTTGCCGATGCGGAACACCGAGTACAGCAGCAGGTTTACCGAGCCGGAGCGTGCACCGACGATCAGGTCCGTGCCGCTGATGGTGCTGGCGAAGCTGTTGCGCGCTTCAACGCGCACGCGCTCCACCGCGAGCAGCAAGCAGACGGAAAGCGCAATGGCGAAGGCGGTGAGGATCGCGGTAAAGCGGCGGTTGGCCAGGCTGGCCATGGCCAGACGAAACAGATACATCTCAAACCTCTGCGGGCGCGGCGGCGCGATTGAGTTCGGCCAGCGACAGGTTGCGGTCGAACAGCGGGGCCAGGCTTTGGTCGTGGCTGACAAACAACAGGCTGGCGCCCGCTTCGCGGCATTCGGCGAACAGCAGCTGGATGAATGCTTCGCGGGCGTCGTAGTCGAGGGCCGAGGTGGGCTCGTCGGCGATAACCAGTTCCGGTTGGCCGATCAGCGCACGGGCGGCGGCCACCCGTTGTTGCTGGCCGATGGACAGCGAGTCGGCGCGGCGCTCGAGCAAGTCAGGGTCTTTCAAACCCAGGTGTGCAAGCAACGTGGCTGCGGCCTGGTCGACACTGCCGTGGCGTTGGGCCGCCCGCTGTGCGCGCAGTTTGGAGAAGTGGCAAGGCAGCTCGACGTTTTCGCGCACCGACAAAAACGGCAGCAGGTTGAACTGCTGGAAGATATAGCCGGTGTGGTCCACGCGAAAACGGTCACGGGCGCCGGCCGAGAGTTCGGTCAGCTCCTGGCCGAGCAGGCGAATGCTGCCTCGGCTGGGTTTCTGCACACCGCCGAGCAAGCCGAGCAAGGTGGTTTTGCCACTGCCGCTCGGGCCCTTGAGGAACAGGGTTTCCCCCGGCTCCAGGCGGAACGCGGGGATGTCCAGCAACTGTGGGTGACCGGGCCAGTTGAAGCCCAGGTCGGACAGTTCGATTAATGCGTGGGTCATGTGAACTCAGAATTTCAGGGTGGCTGCAGTGGCGGTCGCTTCAACACCTTGCTGGCCGCTCGGGCCGATCAGTTGTACCTGAATTTTCTGGGTGGCGGGGAAGGACTTGAACACCTGGGTCAGGTCCAGGTTACTCAGCGCAGTCGGCGTGGCGCAGGTGAACTGGTAGTGGGCGTGGATTTCGCTGTGGTCATGATGATGCTCATGAGCGGCGGCGCCTTTGCCGTCGGTGGCGTGGGCATCGTCGTCGTCATCGTGATCGGCTTCCGGCTTGTCACCGAACAGCGGGCTGTTGAGTTCCTGGGCGCTGACGACGCAACCGGCGGCCTTGGGCAGGTTGAACAGCGCCAGCGGAGCTTCCAACTGTTTGCGCGCTGCGGCGACTTTGGCTTTGTCGGCGGCGCTGGTCGCTGCGTGTTCGAAACCCACCAGGTTCATCGCCGGGCTGTCCAGCTCAAGCTCCAGGCTCTGGCCGTCCAGCACCGCATTGAGACGACCCACACCGTGTTCGTGAGCGCCGAGGCTGCCATGCTCATGGTCGTGATCTTCATGGGCATGGGCGACAGCCAGTGGCAGCAGGGCAAACGGCAAAGCAAGCAGCAGACGGCGCATGACAGGACTCCAGAGATGACAGTTTTGTTATGTGATCTTATAACAATCGTGCCGAGAGTTTGACCGCCCGCTTTGCGTTGCGCAAGCTGCATGGGAGCATGCCCGTCAGAAAAATGCAGGAGTAAGGACCGATGTTGCGAATTCGTGGAACCGTTGGCGACCTGCCGGTGGATTTGACCCTGGAGTTGGACGACGGTGATTGGGCGCGGCTGGGCGCGCAATTGCAGGCCGCCCCGGCGCAGAGCGCGCCAACCGTGGTACCGGCCAAGCAAAACGAGGACCTGTGGCAGAGCGCCCAGGAGGTATTGCGTAACGCCGGGCAGCTCAGCGGCCTGGAACTGCTCGATCAACTTGAGGGCCTGGCCGGCGATGCGGCGGCGGGCAAGCGCCTGTTGGTGCGCCTGCGTCACAGCGCGAAAGTGAAGGTTGTGAGCGGCGGGGATACGCCGCTGTACACCTGGATTGACTCTTTGTAGGAGCGAGCTGCTCGCGAAAACGCGAGAGTGCCGCGTTCATCCAGGATGTTCGCGTTATCGTTGACGATTTTCGCGAGCAAGCTCGCTCCTACAGGGCAAGGGTCAGTACAACGCGGCGAACATTTTGCGGCGGTACACCGTGACCAGCGGTTGATCATTGCCCAGCAACTCGAACACCTGCAGCAACGTCTTGTGCGGCAAGCCTTCGCTGTAGCTGCGATTGCGGATAAACAGCTTGAGCAGGCCTTCCAGCGCCGCATCGTATTGCTGGCGCGCCAGCTGTTGAATACTCAGCTGATAAGCGGCCTCGTCATCCTGCGGGTTCTGCGCCAGGCGGCTTTTCAGGTCGGCGGCGTCCGGCAGGTCGGCAGCCTGGCGCAGAAAGGTGATTTGCGCCTTGGCCCCGGCGAGGGCGGCCTTGTGGTCGTCGCTCTTCACTGCATCCAGCACGGCCTGGGCTTCACCCAGTTCACCGCGCTCGGCCAGGCAGCGTGCGTACAGGATCAGCGCGGCGGCGTTGGTGTTGTCTTCGCCAAGCAGCGCGACCAGCACGGCTTCGGCATCGCTGATGCGGCCCTCGGCAAACAACCCTTGCGCCTGCTCCAGCGGGTCTGCCGCAGCTGGCGGCGGCATCTGCACATGGGGCTCGAGCATCGCCCGCACCGCCGACTCCGGCTGCGCCCCGGCAAACCCATCCACCGGCTGACCGTCCTTGAACAGCACCACCGTGGGCAGGCTTTGAATGCCGAAACGCGCCACGATGTCCTGCTCGGCTTCGCAATCGACCTTGGCCAGCAGCAATTCGCCGCGATAACTCTCGGCAATCTGCGCCAGCATCGGCATCAGCGCCTTGCACGGCGCGCACCACTCGGCCCAGAAATCCACCAGCACAGGTTTTTCGAAAGAATTCTGAATCACCGCCTGCTCGAAGTTGGCGGTGGTGACGTCGAAGATGTACGGCGTTGGCTCACTCATGGGGCGTCTCGAATAAAGCGGGAAATGGGGGCAACTATAAGGGCTGGCGCCGGCTATCGGAAGCCGCGTGGGAATTAGTGTTCAGACGCATGCCAAAACGGATCGAGGTACCAGTCCTGAGGAAAACCCATTGCTTTGAGACTGACCTCGGGATTTGCGGATAAGCAAATGCAAGCTGTGGCCCCAGCGAGTGTGTGGACTCACTTGGCGCATCAGATGATTGAGCATGCAAAGAACCGCGAACATTCGTTTTTGCCGGAGAGCGTTGCGAGCAGGCGCTGCCGGAAATTTGTAACGTGGACGGTTATCGCCGCGAATGGTACAGGCTCACCTTGCGAAACTCCCAAGGCTCGGCCAGGTCCGGCAGGGTCAGCGCATCAAGAATTTCCAGCCGCCGATAATTCGGATGCTGGAAGTCGCGCACCCTTGAATCGGCCACCAGCGCTTCGCGGCCACGGGTCAGAAATTGATCCAGCAGCGGCAGGTTGGCGCGGTCGTAAAGCACGTCGGCCACCAGGATCAAGTCGAAGCGGTCGGCTTCGGCGAAGAAGTCTGCCGAATAACCCAATTCCACTTCGTTGAGTTCAGCATTCGCCCGGCAAGCCGCCAACGCCAGTGGGTCCAGGTCACAGGCCACCACTTCCAGCGCGCCTGCTTTTACCGCGGCAATCGCGGCCACGCCGGAGCCGGCGCCGAAATCCAGCACACGCTTGCCCGCCACCCACGCGGGGTTCGCCGCCAGATAGCGCGCCAGCGCCAGGCCACTGGCCCAGCAGAAGCTCCAATAGGGCGGCTCATGCAGAATGCGCCGGGTTTCTTCCTGGCTGAAGGCGCGGTCCATGTTGCCGGCGTCGAGCAGCCATAACGACAGCTCAGTGCCCGGCAGCGGGCAGGGCACAAGTTGTGCATCGCCGATCAACTCGCTCAGGGCGCGTTGCAGGTGCAGCGGTGGTGTCATGGCGCCTTGACGAGTTGCAGAGGGCCGGTGGTCTGGGTGATTGCCTGGGTGATGCGCACGGCGGGCAGGTGCAGGATTAACTGGCCGGACTGACTGGCGCGACCGCGCAACTCAACCCGCGCCCCGGCCGGGAAGGCTTCCGGGTTAAAGCGCAGGCGGAAGGCCACGGGCTTGCCGTTACCGGTCAGCACGCTGCTGGCGAGCAGTTGTTGCGGGCGCGAGCGATCGTCGATCACCAACAGCGCCATCTCGACTTCGGCGCCGGCCGGCACGTTGGTCAGGTTGCCGCTGATCTCTCGCTGGTAGGCGGGCAGGGGGCCGGGTTCTTCAATCCCAGGGACCTTTTTCTCTTGTGCCGGGGTTGGCTGAGGCGCGGCAGGCTTGGGGGCTTCGCTGCTGCAGGCGACCAGAAAACTGAACAGGGCGACTAAAACAAGTGGTCGTAACTGCATATACGGCTCCAGAAAGGACAAAATCCGTGGCTTAAAAAATATGAAACATAATAACCAGCCTATATACCGTAAAGCCTATGGCTTGTCTTGCGACGGGGATGCGCTACCATGGCCCTCCCATTTTTTGTTGCCTGCCAACCATGCACTGTCCCTTCTGCGGTGCCAACGACACCAAGGTCATTGACTCGCGTCTGGTCGCCGAGGGTGACCAAGTGCGTCGCCGGCGCGAATGCCTGGCCTGTGGTGAGCGTTTCACCACCTTCGAAACCGCCGAACTGGTATTGCCACGTCTGATCAAGTCCGACGGCAGCCGCCAGCCTTTCGACGAAGAAAAACTGCGCGCCGGTATGCAGCGCGCCCTGGAAAAACGCCCGGTGAGTGTCGAGCGGCTGGAAGCGGCGCTGGCGCATATCAAGCACAAGTTGCGGGCGACCGGCGAGCGTGAGGTCAAGAGCCTGGTGGTGGGCGAGTTGGTGATGGGCGAGCTGCAAAAGCTCGACGAAGTCGCCTATATCCGTTTCGCCTCGGTGTATCGACGCTTCCAGGACCTCAATGAGTTCCGCGAAGAGATCGACCGCCTGGCGCGTGAGCCTTCCAAACAATGACTTCCCCAGAGCAGGCCGTACTCGACGCCCATTACATGGCCCGCGCCCTCGAATTGGCGCGCAAGGGCTTGTACACCACCCACCCCAATCCACGAGTTGGTTGCGTGATCGTGCGCGATGGGCAGATTGTCGGCGAAGGCTGGCATGAGCGCACCGGCGAGCCCCATGCCGAGCCTAACGCCTTGCGCGCCGCCGGTGACAAGGCCCGTGGCGCCACGGTGTACGTGACCCTCGAGCCGTGCAGCCACCACGGCCGCACGCCGCCCTGCGCCGATGCGCTGGTGAGCGCCGGTGTGGCGCGGGTGGTGGCCGGTATGCAGGACCCCAACCCGGAAGTGGCGGGGCGCGGCATGCAGCGCCTGGCCCAGGCCGGGGTCGAGACGCGTAGCGGCGTGCTGGAATCCGAAGCGCGTGCGCTGAATCCTGGCTTTCTCAAGCGCATGGAGCACGGCCTGCCGTTTGTGCGGGTCAAGCTGGCGATGAGCCTGGACGGGCGCACCGCCATGGCCAGCGGCGAAAGCCAATGGATCACCGGCCCCGCCGCCCGCGCTGCGGTACAGCGCCTGCGCGCCGAAGCGAGCGTAGTGCTGACCGGCGCCGATACGGTGCTGGCCGACGGCGCCCGCCTGACCGTGCGCGCCGCCGAGCTGGGCCTGGATGAACAAACCACCGCCCTGGCCATGTCGCGCCCGCCGCTGCGCGTGTTGATCGACGGCCGCCTGCGGGTGCCGCTCAATGCGCCATTCTTCAAGGCCGGCCCGGCGTTGGTCATCACCTGCGTGACCCCGGAGAACCAATTCCCCCGTGGTCCCGAATGCCTGGTGGTGCCGGGTGTGGAGGGCCAGGTCGACCTGCGTTCGGCGCTGGTGGCACTCGCCGCCCGTGGCGTCAACGAAGTGCTGGTGGAAGCCGGCCCAAGCCTGGCCGGCGCGTTTGCCCAGCAGGGCCTTGTCGACGAATACGTGATTTTTGTTGCCGGCAAATTCCTCGGCTCCGCTGCGCGGCCTCTGCTGGACTGGCCGCTTGAGAAGCTCGCAGACGCCCCCCAACTCAAGATCACTGACATGCGCGCTGTTGGCGACGACTGGCGAGTCACCGCCGTCCCGCTTGCGGCAGCGAGCGTATAATTCCCGGCCTGCGCTTGAGCGTCAGCCCCGTTTTCAGGAGAACGACATGTTCACCGGCATTATCGAGTCCATCGGCAGCATCCGCGCAATGACCCCCAAAGGCGGCGACATCCGCCTGCTGGTTGAAACCGGCAAGCTCGACCTGGGCGACGTCAAACTGGGCGACAGCATCGCCGTCAGCGGTGTGTGCCTGACCGTCGTCGAGCTGCCGGGCAACGGCTTCGCCGCCGATGTCAGCCGCGAGACCCTGGACTGCACCGCGATGAACGACCTCAAGGCCGGCAGCCCGGTCAACCTGGAAAAAGCCCTGACACCGACCACGCGCCTGGGCGGCCACCTGGTCAGCGGCCACGTCGATGGCGTCGGCGAAGTCGTGGCCCGCAGCGAAAACGCGCGTGCCGTGGAATTTCGTATCCGCGCGCCGAAAGAGCTGGCCAAGTACATCGCCCACAAAGGCTCGATCACCGTCGACGGCACCAGCCTGACCGTGAACGCCGTGAATGGCGCCGAATTCGAACTGACCATCATTCCTCACACCCTCAGCGAAACCATCATGGCCTCTTACCAGCCGGGTCGCCGGGTGAACCTGGAAGTGGACTTGCTTGCCCGTTACCTGGAGCGCCTGCTGCTGGGCGAAAAGGCCGCAGAGCCTGTATCCGGCAACATCACCGAAAGTTTTCTGGCCGCTAACGGCTATCTGAAATCCTGACCAAGGGGGTGCCGCGTGGCGCTCAATAGCATCGAAGAACTGGTTGAAGACATCCGCCAAGGCAAGATGGTCATCCTGATGGATGACGAAGATCGCGAGAATGAAGGCGATATCATCATGGCCGCCGAGGCGTGCAAGCCTGAGCACATCAACTTCATGGCCAAGCACGCCCGTGGTTTGATCTGCATGCCCATGAGCCGCGAACGCTGTGAATTGCTCAAGCTGCCGTTGATGGCGCCGCGCAATGGCTCGGGTTTTGGTACCAAGTTCACCGTGTCGATTGAAGCCACCACCGGCGTCACCACCGGCATCTCCGCCGCCGACCGTGCCCGCACCGTGCAAGCCGCCGCTGCGAAAGATGCCAAGGCCGAAGACATAGTCAGTCCGGGCCATATCTTTCCGCTGATGGCCCAGCCGGGCGGCACCCTGGCGCGCGCGGGGCACACCGAAGCCGCTTGCGACCTGGCGCGCATGGCCGGGTTCGAGCCCAGCGGAGTGATCTGCGAAGTGATGAACGACGACGGCACCATGGCCCGTCGCAGTGAACTCGAAGCGTTTGCCGCCGAACACAACCTCAAGATCGGCACCATTGCCGACCTGATTCACTACCGCATGATCCACGAGCGTACCGTTCAGCGGATTGCCGAGCAGCCGCTGGACAGCGAACTGGGCCAATTCAATTTGGTGACCTACCGTGATTCCGTGGAAGGCGACGTGCACATGGCCCTCACCCTGGGCAGCATTTGCGCCGATGAGCCGACCTTGGTGCGCGTGCACAACATGGACCCGCTACGCGATTTGCTGATGGTCAAGCAGCCCGGCCGCTGGAGCCTGCGCGCCGCCATGGCCGCGGTTTCCGAGGCGGGCAGCGGCGTGGTGCTGTTGCTCGGTCACCCGCTGGATGGCGATGTATTGCTGGCGCATATCCGCGAAACGGCCGACAACGCGCCGGTGAAAAAACCGACCACCTACAGCATCGTCGGTGCCGGTTCGCAGATCCTGCGCGACCTCGGTGTACGCAAAATGCGCTTGATGAGCGCACCCATGAAATTTAATGCGATATCCGGTTTCGACCTGGAAGTTGTAGAATACGTGCCCTCCGAATAAAGGCCGGCGATTTCTGCCCCTTGTTCGCGGTTAAATCATCACTGAGGGACGCACCTTTCGCGTCCCGGCTCTTTAAGAGATTTGTCGAATGACCCTGAAGACCATCGAAGGTACCTTCATCGCCCCCAAAGGCCGCTATGCCCTGGTGGTTGGCCGCTTCAACAGCTTCGTGGTTGAAAGCCTGGTAAGCGGTGCCGTTGACGCCCTGGTTCGCCACGGTGTAAGCGAGAGCGACATCACCATTATCCGTGCCCCTGGCGCCTTCGAAATTCCACTGGTTGCGCAAAAAGTTGCCCAGCAGGGTGAATACGCGGCGATCATCGCACTGGGCGCGGTCATTCGTGGCGGTACCCCGCATTTCGAATACGTGGCCGGCGAATGCACCAAGGGCCTGGCCCAGGTGTCCATGGAGTTCGGCGTGCCCGTCGCTTTCGGCGTGCTGACCGTGGATTCCATCGAGCAAGCCATCGAACGTTCCGGCACCAAGGCCGGTAACAAAGGCGCTGAGGCTGCCCTGTCCGCCCTGGAAATGGTCAGCCTGCTGTCGCAGTTGGAGGCTAAGTGATTTCCGACGAGAGCGATCGTTTCAACCCACGTGACGAGCGTCCAGCCGACGCCGGCAAGCCTTCGAAGAGCGAAAAGCGCCGTGCTGCGCGCCAGCTCGCGACCCAGGCGCTGTACCAGCGCCACATGGCCGGCACGTCGCTGAACGAAATCGAAGCGCAATTTCGCGTCGATAACGATTTCACCTTCGCCGATCAAAATTACTTCCACGACATCCTGCACGGTGTTCCGGCCAACCTGGACGAAATCGACAAGGCGCTGGCGCCGTGCCTGGACCTGACCCTCGAAGAGCTGGACCCGGTTGAACTGGCCGTATTGCGCCTGTCCACCTGGGAACTGCTCAAGCGTGTCGACGTGCCCTACCGCGTGGTGATCAACGAAGGCATCGAACTGGCCAAGGTCTACGGTTCGACCGACGGCCACAAGTTCGTCAACGGCGTGCTCGACAAGCTGGCTCCACGCCTGCGTGAAGCCGAAGTGAAGGAACACAAGCGCTGAGTTGCGCTTGATTCCCGTGGGCGAGTTCGAGCTGATCCGCAACTACTTCGCCGCCGCGCCCTGTGCGCAAGGCGGCGCAGGCATTGCCCTGGGGATCGGTGACGACTGCGCCCTGCTGGCGCTCCCCGCCGGGGAGCAACTGGCGGTTTCTACTGACACGTTAGTGGCCGGCGTGCACTTTGCCGACCCGTGTGACCCGTTCCTGCTCGGCCAGCGCTCGCTGGCCGTGGCGGTGAGCGACTTGGCCGCCATGGGCGCCCACCCCCTCGCATTTACCCTTGCCCTGACTACGCCAACCGTCGATGCCGATTGGTTGCAACGCTATGCCCAAGGTTTGAATGCCATGGCGCAACGCTGCGGCGTGGGCTTGGTGGGCGGTGATACCACACGCGGGCCGCTGAGCCTGACCTTGACCGTGTTCGGTCGCGTGCCGGCCGGGCTTGCGCTGACGCGCAGCGGTGCGCAGCCAGGGGACCTGCTGTGTGTCGGGGGGGATCTGGGCAATGCGGCCGGTGCCTTGCCGCTGGTATTGGGCCAGCGCAGTGCGCAGGCGGCCATCGCCGAACCGCTGCTCGCCCACTATTGGTCGCCGCAACCGCAATTGGGGCTGGGCCTGGCCCTGCGGGGTAAAGCGACCTCGGCCATGGATATCTCCGACGGGCTATTGGCCGATTGCGGGCACATCGCCAGGGCATCGGCTGTCAGCCTGTTGATCGAACGCGACACATTGCCGTTGTCTGCGGCGTTGCTGGCGTTTGTCGGCGACCACCAGGCCCGTGTGGCCGCGTTGAGTGGGGGCGACGATTACGTGCTGGTGTTCACGTTACCGCAGGCTGAGTTGGCACCACTGCGGGCAAGTGGCTGGCCGATCCATGTGATCGGGCGGGTCGAAGCGGGGCAGGGCGTAACACTGCTCGACACCGAAGGCCAAGACATCACCCCGGCCGTGCACGGTTATCAGCATTTTCGCGAGCTACCGTAGGCGGCGTCCTGCGCTACCCTTCAAATTAACTATCTCCACGTAGGAAGTCGTCACTATGAGTGTGCGCTGCTGGCTGCTGATCATGCTATGCGCCTTTACCTCTATCCTGACGGCGGATGAAGCCCCGGTGCCCGGCAAGATCATACTGGCCAGCGAGGAGTGGAACGACTACACCAACAATGATGGCAGCGGCCTGGCCTGGGACCTGCTGCGCGGTGTGTTTGAACCGGCCGGCGTCGCCCTGCAAATCCGCAGTGCGCCCTATACCCGCTCGGTCGGCCTGGCCCAGCGTGGCGAGGTGGATGGGTCGGTGCCTACCGCGACGAAGTGGAGCAGGTGCTGTACCCGCACTGGCCTCTCGACTTCGACCATATCTATGCCCTTGGGCTGGCGACCACGCCCACGCCGAGCCTGGCTACACTCGGTGATTACCGCCTGGCCTGGGTACGTGGCTACAAATACGAGCACTATTTGCCGAATGTGCGCCGGTTCAATCAGGTCCAGCGCCGCAGCGGTATTTTATCGATGCTGCAACACGGCCATGCAGACCTCTACATCGAGGCCCTCACCGAAGCCAAATACGTGCTCAGCCAGGCCCCCGACCCGTCCCTTTTCACACTCACCCACCTCATGGAGCTGCCGCTCTACGTAGGCTTTGCCGATAACGAGCGGGGGCGGGCATTGATGGCAGTGTTCGACCAACGTATGGCCACGCTGGTGAAAAGCGGCGAGTTGAAGCCGATTTTTCAACGCTGGAAACAGCCTTACCCGTTCTGACGCACATAGAACCAGGGCGAAGGCCAATCGAACCTATTGATCTTTATCAGCGATAATTCAGCTTAAGCGTCTGTAGGAACCTGCTGTTACAATGCCGCCTCTGTGAAATCTGAAATCAGGAGCACACGGTGCCCGTCGTTTTCGTCGCCGCTTCCAAGCTGCCTACCCCCTTTGCCACGTTCACCATGAACGGCTTTCTTGAAGAAGCCACCGGGCGCGAGCACGTTGTGCTCAGCCTGGGCGATATCGCTGATGGTGCGCCGGTATTGGGCCGCGTGCATTCCGAATGCCTGACCGGCGACGCGCTGTTCAGTCAGCGTTGCGACTGCGGTTCGCAATTGGAAGCCGCGATGCAGGCCATCGCCCGTGAAGGTCGTGGCGTGCTGCTGTACTTGCGTCAGGAAGGCCGTGGCATTGGCCTGTTGAACAAGATCCGCGCCTATGAACTGCAAGATGGCGGCGCCGACACCGTAGAAGCCAACGAGCGCTTGGGCTTCGCCGCCGACCAGCGTGACTACGCCATCTGCCTGCCGATGCTCCAGCATCTGGGTGTGAAGTCTCTGCGCCTGATGACCAACAACCCGCGCAAGGTCAAAGCCTTGACCGAAATGGGCATCACCGTGGCCGAGCGCGTACCGCTGCATACCGGGCACAACCCGCACAACAAACTGTACCTGGCCACCAAAGCCAGCAAGCTCGACCACATGATGGGCAATGAGCACCAGGGCGAGGTCGACCGCGCGTGACCCGCGGTCAGGTGAAACGGCGACTGTCCTTTGCCTGGTGGCAGTACCTGGCCCTGGCCTTGCTCCCATTGTTTGTGATCAACCTGGTGTTCGGTCGCGCCGAATCCTTGCTTCCTGTACTGGCCCTGCCGCTCTTTATCGCCGGCGTGGCCTCGATGTTTCTCAGCCTGCGTTATTTTCACGCCTATAAACACGCGCTGATCGCCACCGCCAAAGCCCTCGACACCCCTGACGAACCTGCCGCCTGGATAGCCCTCGCGGCGCGTCGGCGCACGGCCTTGCTGGTCGCCGCGTTACCGGCCTGGGTCGGCGCGCTGGCGGTGTTCGTCGGCCTGGAAGCGGTGCCGCTGTTCTTGCTGGCGCTGTCGACGATGGTGTTGTTTTACCTTTATCGCATCCCGCGTCAGTTGGGATGAAGCGCTGCTGGCTGGCGCTGTTGCTGGTGTTCAGCGCCCAGGTGTGGGCGGTTGAACGCGTGGTGAGCCTGGCGCCGTCGCTTTCCGAAATCGTGGTCGAATTGGGTGCCGCTGATGTATTGGTCGGCGTGCTCGACGGCGGTGACCGTCCGGCGGCGCTGGTGAGCGTGCCATCGGTCGGGCACTACGGCCAGTTGGACATGGAGCGCTTGCTCAGCCTCAACCCCGATCTGATCCTGCTCTGGCCCGGCAGCGTCGGCCCGGCCCAGCGCGAGCAATTGCAGCGCCTGAACATCCCGGTGTACATCGCCGAACCCCATAATCTTGAACAACTGACCTCCCAAGTCCAGGCGATTGCCGAGCGATTGGGGCGTGCGGATGCCGGGCGAGCGTTGGCCGACAAACTGCGCCAGCGCCTGGCCGAACTGCGCCAGCGCTATCAGCGCGCCGAGCCGGTGCGAGTGTTTTACCAGGTCTGGAACCAGCCGCTGTACACCGTGGGCGGTGGGCAGATCATCAGTGATGCGTTGAAGGTGTGCGGGGCACGTAATGTGTTCGACGACCTCAAGCTGCCGGCGCCGCAGGTCAGTATCGAATCCGTGCTGCAGCGCGATCCCGAGCTGATCCTGGTGGGTGATCAGGCTCAGCGGGAGGCGTGGAAGGTCTGGCCAACCCTGGCGTCGCGAGTGCGGTTGGTACCCGACAAGGGCCTGGAACGGCCCAGTGGGCAAATGCTGGAAGCGGTGGCGCGGTTGTGCCGGGTGATTGCGCCGGGCCTGTGATACCGCTTTCGCGAGCAAGCCCTAATGCCGGTCAGTTAAGCGCTAAAGCAGAAAAACCTGCGACCTGTGGCGAGGGAGCTTGCTCCCGTTGGGGCGCGAAGCGGCCCCAAAAATGGGACTGCTACGCAGTCCAGCGGGAGCTTGCTCCCGCTG
>NZ_JASLAW010000234.1 GCF_030147005.1 Pseudomonas sp. | reverse complement strand
TGCTCCCGCTGGGCCGCGAAGCGACCCCA
Organism: Pseudomonas sp.; assembly: GCF_030147005.1. Taxonomy (GTDB): domain Bacteria; phylum Pseudomonadota; class Gammaproteobacteria; order Pseudomonadales; family Pseudomonadaceae; genus Aquipseudomonas. The sequence continues at coordinate 4,944 of NZ_JASLAW010000234.1, read as the reverse complement.
GAAAATGGGACTGCTGCGCAGTCCAGCGGGAGCAAGCTCCCTCGCCACGGTAAAGCGCTCCTCCTTAACTGACTGGCATTAAGGCAAGCCAGCGCCCACATTTGACGGTGTTTACCCTTCAAAATGTGGGAACTGGCTTGCTGCGATGGGGGACTTGAGTTCGCCGCCTGTTAACGATTAAGCCATTCCAACAGGCCAAGCCCGGCCGCTCTGCCACTGGCAAAACACCCGGTCAGCAAATAGCCGCCCGTTGGCGCCTCCCAATCCAGCATTTCCCCCGCACAAAACACGCCCGGCAGTTGCCTGAGCATCAACCGCTCATCCAGTGCTTCAAACGGCACACCGCCTGCGGTGCTGATGGCTTCATCGATGGGCCGGGTCTTGACCAGCTTCAGCGGCAACGCCTTGATATCCACAGCCAACTGCGCCGGGTCATTGAAATGTTCAGCGGGGGCCAGCTCGCGCAACAGCGCCGCCTTGACCCCATCCAACCCCAACTGGCTGTGCAAATGCTTGCTCATCGACCGCGACCCGCGCGGCTTGGCCAGTGCAGCCTGCACCTTGTGCAACGGTTTGCTCGGCAGCAGATCGATATGCACGGTGGCGGCGCCGTCACGGTTGATCGCTTCGCGAATCGGCGCCGACAGCGCGTAAACCAGGCTGCCTTCGATACCGGTGGCCGTCACCACGCATTCGCCCAGCCGAGGTTTATCGTGGCCCAGCCCAATGGCGACGTTTTTCAGCGGTGCTCCGGCGAATTTACTCACCATCAAGTCGCTCCAGGCCGACACCTCGAACCCGCAGTTGCTCGGTTGCAGGCGTACGTAGGGCACGCCACGCTCTTCGAACAAGTTGAGCCAGGCGCCATCTGAGCCCAGGCGCGACCAACTGCCACCGCCCAAGGCCAGGAGCAGCGCATCGCTGTGCACGGTTTTCTCGCCGTCCGGGCTGTGGATAAGTAAATCACCGTCGGCATTCCACCCCACCCAGCGATGCCGGGTGTGGATAACCACACCTTGATCACGCAGGCGCTTGAGCCAGGCACGCAGCAGCGGCGCGGCTTTCATGTCCGTAGGAAATACGCGGCCGGAGGTGCCGATAAAGGTTTCGATGCCCAGGCCGTGAATCCACTCGCATAACGCTTCGGCCCCGAAGCTGCGCAGCAACGGCGCCATATGCGGCGCGCGTTCGGCATAGCGCGAGAGGAACGCCGGGTAGGCCTCGGAGTGGGTGATATTCATGCCGCCCACGCCCGCCAGCAGGAACTTGCGCCCCACCGAGGGCATGCCGTCATACAACTGCACCTGCACGCCCGCCTGGCTCAAGACCTCGGCGGCCATCAGCCCGGCAGGGCCGCCGCCGATAATGGAGACAGAGTAGGGAGAAGTCTGAGGCATGGGCAGGGCTACGGTGGTGTGAATAGGCCGAGCATTCTACCCGACGAGGGCACAGCTGCCTGATCAAAAAATCTACAGTTTCCTACAGGCCATACAGCTACTTGCTTACAGCCCCTTACGCTCAAGTTATCCACAGGTGGTTCCACAGGGATTGTGGGTAACGCACACACTTCAATGACAACCGGATGACGTCCACACGCGCTGCGCGCTGTGGTGCAGGATGCCGTGGCGGCGGGCCAGGGCAGGGCGGTCTTTGCTGTAGCCGCCACCGATCACGCCCACCACCGCAATGTCGCGGCCCAGGCAATGACGCATTACGCTTTCATCGCGGGCGGCGACGCCGGCATCCGTCAGCTTGAGGTAACCGAGTGCGTCGTCCTTGTGCACATCCACGCCGGCGTCGTACAGCACCAGGTCCGGCTGGTAGAGCGGCAGCAGGTAATTGAGCGCGTCATCGACCACCTTGAGGTAGTCGGCATCGCCCATGCCCATGGGCAGTGGAATGTCCCAGTCGCTCTGGGCCTTGCGTGCGGGGAAGTTCTTTTCGCAGTGCAGCGATACGGTGATGGCGTCCGGCGTGTCATGCAGGATGCGCGCAGTGCCGTCGCCCTGGTGCACGTCGCAGTCGAAGATCAGCACCCGGTTGACCCGGCCGCTGGCCAGCAGGTATTGGCTGATCACCGCCAGGTCATTGAAGATGCAAAAGCCCGCCGGGTAATCGTAGTGGGCGTGATGGGTGCCCCCGGCGAGATGGCAGGCCAGGCCGTGTTCCAGCGCCTGCTCCGCCGCCAGGATCGAGCCGCCCACTGCGCGTACGGTGCGTCGCGCCAGGGCTTCGCTCCAGGGCAGGCCCAGGCGCCGTTGGTCTTCGCGAGACAACTCGCCGCTCATGTAGCGTTCGATATACCCAGGTTCATGGGCCAGGCCCAGAATCTCGGCCGGGCACAGTTGCGGGCGCAGCAGGTTGCTGTCCTCGGTCAGGCCGCTGTCCACCAGGTGGTCGCGCAACAGGCGAAACTTGTCCATGGGGAATCGGTGGTCCACCGGGAACTCGGGGCTGTAGTCATCGTGGTAGATCAATGGCAAGGGCATGGGATTTTCTGACGGGAATCTGCGTTGGATCTTACCAGCGCTGTACACTCACGCACATGGCAAGGGAGAGGGACCCATGGAGCCGATACTGGAATTGGAAAGCGCGCGCCTGATAATGCGCCAATGGCGTGACAGCGACTTGCCGGCGTTTGCGCAGATGTGCGCCGACCCGCAGGTGATGCGCTATTTTCCGGCCAAATTGAGTCACCTGGAGAGCGCCGCGCTGATTGGCCGGATTCGCGGCCACTTCGCCGAATATGGTTTTGGCTTTTGGGCCTTGCAGCGCAAGGACACCGGCGACTTCATCGGCCTGACCGGGCTGCAGAACGTCAGTTTTGAGGAAAGCTTCACCCCGGCGGTGGAAATCGGCTGGCGCCTGGCCCGCGAGCATTGGGGCCTGGGTTACGCCAGTGAGGCGGCATGGACCGCGTTGCGGTGTGGTTTCGATCGTTTGAGCCTGGATGAAATCGTTGCCTTCACCACCGAAGCCAATCTGCCCTCACAAAAAGTCATGCAGGCCATCGGTATGCATTACGATCCGCAGGCAGATTTTGAACACCCCAAAGTCGCAGCCGATGACCCGCTGCGCCAGCATGTTTTGTATCGCATCACCCGCGCCCAATGGTTGGACACGCTGCACGGGTAGGCGCGAGTTTGTTCGCGAAGAACCCAAGCGCGCCGTGGAGGATCAACCCCCGCGTTATCGTTAACGGCCTTCGCGAGCGAGCGCGCTCCTACAGGTGAAGGTAGATGCTGTTTTGCTCTGAGGAGAGTGTGAATGAGCCAAGTATTGGAAGATCTGGTGGACTTGCTGACGCTGGAGCCGATCGAGGAAAACCTCTTTCGCGGCCGCAGCCAGGACCTGGGTTTTCGCCAACTGTTCGGTGGGCAAGTGCTCGGCCAGTCGCTGTCGGCGGCCAGCCAAACCGTAGAAGAAGCGCGCCACGTGCATTCCCTGCACGGTTATTTCCTGCGCCCGGGAGACGCCGCTTTGCCGGTGGTGTATTCGGTGGACCGCGTGCGCGACGGCGGCAGCTTCAGCACGCGTCGCGTCACGGCGATTCAGAAGGGCCAGCCGATTTTCACCTGCACCACTTCGTTCCAGTACGACGAAGAAGGCTTCGAGCATCAGACCACCATGCCGGTGGTGGTCGGCCCGGAGAACCTGCCGTCGGAGCTGGAGTTGACTCAGCAGCGCGCGCACCTGATCCCTGAACACATGCGCGACAAGCTGCTGTGCCCCAAGCCCATCGAAGTGCGCCCGGTTACCGAAAAAGACCCGTTCAACCCGCAGCCTTCCGACCCGGTCAAGTATGTGTGGTTTCGCGCCGACGGCGCCCTGGCCGATGCGCCGGCGTTGCATAAATACCTGCTGGCCTATGCCTCGGACTTTGGTCTGTTGACCACCTCGCTGCTGCCCCATGGCAAGACCGTGTGGCAAAAAGACATGCAGGTCGCCAGCCTCGACCACGCGCTGTGGTTCCACGCCGACCTGCGCGCCGATGACTGGTTGCTGTATGCCATGGACAGCCCCTGGGCCGGGAATTCCCGCGGGTTTTCCCGTGGCAGCGTGTACAACCGCGCCGGGCAACTGGTGGCGTCGGTGACCCAGGAAGGCTTGATTCGCCATCGCAAGGACTGGGCATGAGCCTGGCCGATGTGCGGCATTGGGTGTTCGACATGGACGGCACCCTCACGGTGGCCGTGCATGATTTTGCAGCCATCCGGGTGGCGCTGGAGATTCCCGCCGAAGACGACATTCTCACGCACCTCGCCGCGTTGCCGGCGGATGTCGCGGCGGCCAAGCATGCCTGGCTGCTGGAGCATGAGCGCGAGCTGGCGCTGGGTTCGGTGGCGGCTGAGGGCGCGGTGGAGCTGGTGCGTGAGCTGGCCGGCCGTGGTTATCGCCTGGGGATTCTGACGCGCAACGCCCAGGAGCTGGCGCACGTCACCCTGGAAGCGATTGGCCTGGCTGACTGTTTTGCGGTGGAGGATGTGCTGGGCCGTGAAGACGCGCCGCCCAAGCCGGACCCGGGTGGCCTGTTGAAGCTGGCGGCGGCCTGGGACGTGGCGCCGGGCGAGATGGTGATGGTGGGGGACTATCGTTTTGACCTGGACTGTGGCCGGGCAGCGGGGACCAGGACCGTGTTGGTGAACCTGCCGGAGAACCCCTGGCCGGAGTTGGCGGATTGGCATGCCGAAGACTGCGCAGTGCTGCGCCGAATGATTTAACCAGGCAAGCCATAATGCCGGTCAGTTAAGCGCTAAAGCAGAAAAACCTGCGACCTGTGGCGAGGGAGCTTGCTCCCGTTGGGGCGCGAAGCGGCCCCAACGGGAGCAAGCTCCCTCGCCACAGGTCGCAGGTTTTTCTGCTTTAGCGCTTAACTGACCGGCATTATGGCTTGCCTGGTTAAATCATTCGGCGCAGCACTGCGCAGTCTTCGGCATGCCAATC
>NZ_JASLAW010000233.1 GCF_030147005.1 Pseudomonas sp. | reverse complement strand
ACCTTTTGCCCTGCGCTAGATTCGGAACTGGCGCAACAGCCCGTCAAGCTGTTCACTCAAACCACGCAATTGCGCGCTTGCCACACTGGATTGTTCCGCCGCCAGCGCGGTGCTGTGGGATAACCCGGCCGCCTGGGTGACGTTCTGGTTGATGTCTTCCACCACCTGGGCCTGTTGCAGGGTGGCACTGGCGATCGAGGCATTCAGGCCGTTGAGGTTCTGCAGCGCCTGGCCGATGGCGTTGAGGCTCGCGCCGGCCAGGCCCGCTTGTTCGATGGTCAGTTGCGAGGCGCTGTGGCTGTCGCTGATCACCTTGACCGCCGCTTCCGAATGGCCTTGCAGCCGCTCGATCATCGTCTGGATTTCAGCGGTGGATTTTTGCGTGCGCTGGGCCAGCAAGCGCACTTCATCGGCCACCACGGCAAACCCACGACCTTGCTCGCCGGCACGGGCGGCTTCGATGGCGGCATTGAGGGCGAGCAAATTGGTCTGGTCGGCAATTGAACGAATCACTTCCAGCACGCCGCCGATCTGTGTGCTTTCGCTGGACAGCGTACGGATAACCTCCACGGCCTGGCTGATGGTGGTGGAGAGTTGGTCGATCTGCTGCAAACTGCCGTCGATGTTGACCTGGCCTTGTTGCGCCTGGGCCTGGGCATCGCGCATTTCGCTGGCGGCGTGCTCGGCGTTCTTGGCCACGTCCTGCACGCCGTAGGTGACTTCGTTGATGGCGGTGGCCACCAGTTCCATCTGTTGCGACTGCTGCTGGCTGCGGTCGTGGGCCTGGCTGGCGTTGTGGCCCAACTCGCTCGACGACTCACCCAGGGCGCTGGCGCACACCTGCAATTGGCCGACCACCTGGCGCAATTTGGCGGTGAAGGTATTGAAGTGCTGGGACAACTGAGTGACCTCGTCGCGCCCGTGAGTGTCGAGGCTGCGGGTCAGGTCGCTTTCGCCGCTGGCAATGTTGCCCATGGCATTTACCGCCGCCTGCAAGGGTTGCACGATACTGCGCGCGATCAGCAGCACCAGCAGGGTCATGACCAGCGCAATGCCCAGGCCGATGGCAGAGGCTTTCCACACCTGCCCGGTGAACTCGGCCTGCACGTCATCCACGTAGACGCCCGAGCCGATAATCCAGCCCCAGGGTTCGAACAGCTGGATATACGAGGTTTTTTCCACCGGCGCATCGGCCCCCGGCTTCGGCCAGCGGTAATTGACGATGCCGGCGCCCTTGGCCTTGGCCAGAATCACGAACTCATTGAACACGGCAAACCCGTCCGGGTCGCGGATCGCCGAGAGGTTCTGGCCGTCCAGCTTGGGGTTGGCCGCGTGCATCATCATCACGGGGGTGAGGTCGTTGATCCAGAAGTAGTCATTGTGGTCGTAGCGCAGGCCGCGCACCGCGCTCAGCGCTTGCAGCTGCGCCGCTTCACGGGTAAGCACCCCGGTTTTCTCCAGGTTCTGGTAGTAGCTCAACACGCCGCTGGCGGTTTGCACCACGTGCTGGGTCTGTTGGCGTTTGGCCTGGTAGAGGTCGTTATGGATCTGTTTGAGCATCAAGGCGCCCAAGGTCAGCAGCATCAGCACGGCGACTATCAGGATCAGCCAGAGGCGCCGGCTGATCGACATATTGCGCAAACTGTTCATCGTCCTGTCACTCCGAGCCTTTTATAATTGTGGGTGTTACATCGACTTTTACGGCTTGTCTGATAGTCTTTCGGCCCGTAATCGAAAAACCTGAGTACTGCCTGATTTTTCACGCAATTTTTGCAGTCCGGCATTGAAAATCAACGCCGCGCTGCACCGCGCTCGTTGTCAGTGAACTTTAAAAAAACTTAAGAGGCATGCCAGGCGCGTGACCTTCGGAGAAAGCATGGATTTTTGGACCGCCATACAGGCATTGATTCTTGGCGTGGTCGAGGGGCTGACGGAGTTCCTGCCGATCTCCAGCACCGGCCACCAGATCATTGTCGCCGACCTGATCAACTTCGGCGGCGAGCGTTTCGAGGCATTCAATATCATTATCCAGCTGGGCGCGATCCTTGCCGTGGTCTGGGAGTTTCGTCGCAAGATCCTCGATGTGGTCATCGGCTTGCCCACCCAGCGCAAAGCCCAGCGTTTCACCGTGAACCTGATCATCGCCGTATTGCCGGCGGTAGTGCTGGGGGTGATTTTCGCTGACCTGATCAAACATTACCTGTTCAACCCGATCACCGTGGCCGCGGCCCTGGTGGTGGGTGGCGTGATCATGTTGTGGGCTGAACGTCGCCAACATGCCGTTCATGCCGAAAGCGTGGACGACATCACCTGGAAAGACGCGCTCAAGGTCGGCATAGCCCAGTGCCTGGCCATGATCCCAGGGACCTCGCGCTCCGGTGCGACGATTATCGGCGGCCTGTTGTTCGGCCTGTCGCGCAAGACTGCCACCGAGTTTTCGTTCTTTCTGGCCATGCCGACCATGGTCGGTGCCGCGCTGTACTCGGGCTACAAATACCGCGACCTGTTTCAGCCGGCGGACCTGCCGGTGTTCACCATTGGCTTTGTCACCTCGTTCATCTTCGCGATGATCGCGGTCAAGGGCCTGCTCAAGTTTATCGCCAACCACAGCTACGCGGCCTTTGCCTGGTACCGCATCGCGTTCGGCCTGGTGATCCTGGCGACCTGGCAGTTCGGCTGGATCGACTGGACTGCCGTCAAGCCATGAATATTCAGCATCCGCGCCTGAAGGCCCTGCTGTTTATGCTGCTGTGCGCCGCGCCGCTGTTGGGTTCGGTGCTGCTGTGGCATCGCGGCGAGACCGTCCTCCCGTTGGCAGCCTACGGCGTGGTCAGCGTGATGGCGTTTTTTCTGTACTGGAGCGACAAGCGCAAGGCGCAGACAGAGGGCCGGCGCATTCCGGAGAACATCCTGCACGCCGTCGAGCTGGCGGGCGGTTGGCCGGGTGCGTTGATCGCGCAGCAGGTGTTTCGGCACAAGACGCGCAAGGTGTCTTATCAGGTGCTGTTCTGGGTGATCGTGCTGCTGCACCAAGTGTTCTGGCTGGACCAGCTGTTTCTTGGCGGTACGCTACTCTCGATCCTCTAGCAACAACCCGACCTGCGTGCGCTTGGGCAGCTTGCTCACCACCAATTGGTGGGAGCGCTGCAACAAGCCACGCAGTTCTTCCGGCCCCAGCGGGTAGGGCGTATTCATGATGACCCACTGCGCGCGTGCCAGGTACGGCGCCGGGTGGATGCCTGGGCGGTCGACATGGCCGAGGAACAGTTCCTTGTCGACCTTGAACGCCAATGACTCGCCACGCAGGTTCTGCAACGCGAACATCTTGGTGCCGGCAATCGAGAACACTCGCACGCCACCCCATTTGTAGTCCTCGCGCGCGCCCGGCAGGCTCAGGCAGAACGCCGCGACTTGTGCTTCGGTCATGCTCATAACAGGCGATCTCCGCAACCTTTGAAGCCTTCTTCCAGGTAGTTGATCCACGCGCGGATAGCCGGCAGCACGCCGCGTCGGTGTGGGTATACGGCCTGTAGCCAGCCGCCGGGCAACGACCATTGCGGCAGCAGTTGCACCAGTCGGCCGCTGGCCAGTTCTTCTTCGCAATACATCATCGGCAGCACCGTAAAGCCCACGCCCATGAGGGCGCTGGTCTTGCGTACGATAAAGTCTTCGATACCCAGGCGAGCCTCCATGACCAGTTCATGGGCATTGCCCTGTGGGTCGATGATGCGTTGGTGCACCATGCGGTCCGCCTCCAGTGCGCCCATTATCGGCAGTTGTTTGAGGTCTTCCAGGGTTTCCACCTGCCGGTCACGCAGGAGTGTAGGGCTGGCCACCAGTACGGTGTGGGCCTGGCGCAAGCGTTTGGTGACCAGCAACGGGTCTTCGTCGCCCAGGTCGCGCACGCGCAATGCCACGTCGACGCCTTCGGCCACCAGGTCGACGCGACGGTTCACCAGGGTCATGTCCAGTTGCACCAGCGGGTGCGCGGCAAGAAACCCGGCCACCAGTTCCGGCAGGATCTGCTGCGCCAGGCCGACCGGGCACGTTACCCGCAAGCGTCCGCGAGGTTCGGTGGACATGCTGGCCACTGCCTCATCGGCCATTTCCGCTTCCAGCAACATCGCCTGGCAGTGGCGCAGGTAGCGTTCGCCGACTGCGGTAAGGGTCAGTTGCCTGGTGGTGCGTTGCAGCAGACGCGCACCCAGGCGTTCTTCCAGCTCGGCAATGCGCCGCGAGAGTCGCGATTTGGGAATCCCCAACAGGCGACCGGCGGCAGCGAAACCGCCGGCTTCGACGACTTTGGCGAAATAGTAGAGGTCGTTGAGGTCTTGCATGGTGAGCCTATTGTCCTGTCAGTGGGACAATCTATCGCATTCCAGGCGGCTTATCGACGATTGGTTGGGTGCGTAGCATCACCCCCATCTGATCGCTCCTGTCGATCCCACCTCGGAGACCCACCATGAAACTGTTGCACATCGATTCCAGCATCCTCGGCGACCACTCGGCTTCCCGTCAGCTCAGCGCCGGGGTCGTCAAGGCATGGCAAGCGGCTGAACCGGGCGTGGAAGTGACTTACCGTGACCTGGCCAGCGAAGGGATCAACCACTTCTCCGGCGCTACCCTGGGCGCATTGGGCACTGCCGCCGAACTGCGCGACGCCGCGCAAAAGCATGAAGCCGAACTGAGCGCATCGTCGCTGGCTGAATTCCTCGCTGCCGACGCCGTGGTGGTGGGTGCACCGATGTACAACTTCACCATCCCGACCCAGCTGAAAGCCTGGATCGACCGCATCGCCGTCGCCGGCCAGACCTTCCGCTACACCGAAGCCGGCCCCGAAGGCCTGTGCGGCAACAAGAAAGTCATCATCGTCTCCACCGCTGGCGGCCTGCATGCCGGTCAAGCGTCTGGTGCCGCCCATGAAGGCTACTTGAAGCTGCTGTTCGGCTTCCTCGGCATCACCGATATTGAAGTCGTGCGCGCCGAAGGCCTGGCCTATGGCGACGAGGTGCGCAGCAAAGCGTTGAGCGACGCCAAGGTGCTTATCAGCGAGCAATTGTTCGCCGCCGCGTAAGGCTTGTGTAAATCTGCGCCTTGTCGGGTTTCAATCTGAAGCCAGGCGTCTAAACTCTGTATTCTGATCGCCTGAGCGCGAGCGGAGTACGGAGTTTTTTCAGTTATGGCCCAGGTTATGCAGGCTTGGGTTCAATACCCTGGAATTTTTATACGGCATGCCGGTTCTCATGCAGCAAAGGTGGACATCCCCATGATGCGTCTCTGTGCTGTCTTGGTTCTTTCCTTGTGCGGCGGCCTGCTTTCAGTGCACGCCGCGCCTGCGCCGCACCCGCATTGGAGTGTGGGCTTTCATCGCATGAGCGTGCTGGACCCGCTGGATTCGCAGCCGATGAAAGCCATTGCGTTCTACCCCTCCACCGACCCCGAGCACGCCACGGTGCTGGGCGCCTATCACGTGGCTGCCGGTGAAGACGCCAAGGTCGCCATCGGCCGGTTCCCGATGCTGATGCTGTCTCACGGCAATACCGGTACACCGCTGGCCCTGCATGACCTGGCCACCTCGCTGGCGCGCAAGGGCTTTGTGGTGGTGGCGGTGCTGCACCCCGGCGACAACTATAAAGATCACAGCCGCCTGGGCACCGTGAGCAATTTATATGGTCGGCCGATTCAGATTTCCCAGGCGATCACCGCGAGCCTGAACGACCCGATGCTGTCGCCCTTCGTCGACATCGATCAGGTGGGCGTGATCGGTTATTCGGCCGGCGGTGAAACCGCGCTGATCCTGGCGGGCGCCAAACCTGATTTCGAGCGCTTGCGCCGCTACTGCCAGCAGCGCCCGGAGGACCGTGACGCCTGCACCACCAAAGGCGAGCTGGTAGTCGACCGCGACGACTTACAGCCCCAGGCCGACCCGCGCATCCACGCCTTGATGTTGATGGCGCCGCTGAGCCTGATGTTCGGTCGGCATACCCTGGCTGACGTGCACGTGCCGGTGCTGCTCTACAGCGGTGATGGCGACCAATTGGTGGCCGTGGACAAGAACGCCGCCGCCCTGGCGCGCAAGCTGCCGGAGCCGCCTGACTTCAAATTGTTGGCCGGGGCAGGGCACTTCGTGTTCATGGCGCCGTGCGACAGTGACCAATTGGCGACGATGCCTGCCATCTGCACCGATGCCGACGGCGTCGACCGTGAAGGCATCCACCGCGACCTGGTTTCCGAAGCCGGGCGCTTTTTCAGTCACGCCCTCGGCGAGGCCACGCGCGCCGGGTTGCAGACGGCTGATCAATAAGCGCGACGCTTGAGCAGCACGGTCAGTGCCAGCGCGGTCACTGACAGTAGCGCCGCGCAGAAGAAGATCCAGCCGTAGCCGAGGTTCAGCGCCACCGCGCCCATCAACGGCCCGGCAATCGCCAGGGCCAGGTCGAAAAACACCGCATACGCACTCAGCCCGGCGCCCCGGCTACTGTCCGGCACGCGCTTGATGGCCTCCACCCCGAGCGCCGGGTAGACCAGCGACAAGCCGAAACCGGTCAGCCCGGCGCCGACCAGCGCCACGCCGGTCGACGGCGCCAACCACAACAACGTAAGGCCGAGGGTTTCGATGAGCATGCAGGCGATGGCGGCGGTGAAACCGCCCACGCGGCTGATCGCGGAAATAAACACCAGGCGCGACAGGATAAAACACACGCCGAATACCGTCAGGCAGTACGCCGCGCCGGCCCAGCCTCGATTGAGGTAATACAAGGTAATGAAGGTGGTCAGCGTGCCGTAGCCGATCGAGGCCAGGCACAGGCTGGCACCGAACGGTGCGATACGGCCGAACACCGACCGGAACGGCAGGCGCTCGCCGCGCACCACCGGTACCGAAGGTTTATTGCGAATCAGCACCAGGCCCAGCGCGGCCAGGCCCGTCAGCGAAAGCCCCAGGCTGGCGAAGCCATAGTCGGCCACCATCACCACCCCCAGCGGCGCGCCAATGGCAATGGCACCGTAGGAGGCGATGCCGTTCCAGGAAATCGAACGGGCCGTGTGTTCGGTGCCGACCGCGCCCATGCACCAACTGATGGTGCCCACGCCGATCAGGCCCTGAGCCACCCCCAGCAACAGCCGACCAGCAATCAGGACAGCCAGGCTCAGCGCCGGCATGCCTTCCAGCAGTACCGCGATAAACGTCAGCACACCGCTGATCAAAATGCCAGCCAGGCCCAGCACAATCGCGCGTTTGGTGCCGACGTTGTCCGACATGCGCCCGGCCATCGGCCGACTGAGCAAGGTGGCCAGGTATTGCGAACCGATGGTCACCCCAGCCACGACGGCGCTGTAGCCCAGATGTTCGTGCACATAGCCTGGAATCACCGCAATCGGCAGGCCGATGCAGATAAACGCGATAAAGGTATAGAAGACGATGGAGACGATCTGCAGGGTGATCGACAGGGAGGAGGCGGCGGCAGGCATGGGCACTCGTTCGCGTGCGGGTGGTGACGGCATGATGGCATAACCCGCCTTCCTGTAGGCGCGAGCTTGCTTGAGAAAAACGTTAACGATAACGCAAGTAACCTGGCTCACCGTGGTGCGCTCGGGTTCTTCGCGAGCAGGCTTGCTCCTACCGCGAAAAGCAAAAAGCCCTATTGCATTGAATAGGGCTTTTCCTTGTCGCTGGCAGCTAAAAGCTAATGGCTGCCCTTAAAACACCACACCCTGGCTACGCAGGTAGTCGTCATAGGTGCCGCTGAAGTCGATCACGCCGCTGGCGCTCAACTCGATGATGCGGGTGGCCAGGGACGATACGAACTCACGGTCGTGGCTGACAAAGACCAGCGTGCCCGGGTAGTTCTCCAGCGCCAGGTTCAGGGCTTCGATGGATTCCATGTCCAAGTGGTTGGTCGGTTCGTCCATGATCAGCACGTTCGGCTTTTGCAGGATCAGCTTGCCGAACAGCATGCGGCCTTGTTCACCACCGGAGATCACCTTCACCGACTTCTGGATCTCGTCGTTGGAGAACAGCATGCGGCCCAATGTGCCGCGAATCATCTGCTCGCCCTGGGTCCACTGGCCCATCCAGTCGAACAGGGTGACGTCGTCTTCGAAGTCATGGGCATGGTCCTGAGCGTAGTAGCCCAGTTCCGCAGCATCGGTCCACTTGATGCTGCCGGCATCCGGCGTCAGTTCGTTGACCAGGGTGCGCAGCAGGGTGGTTTTGCCGATACCGTTCGGGCCGATGATCGCCACGCGCTCGCCGGCTTCGATCTGGAAGCTGAAGTCTTTGAACAACGGCTTGCCGTCAAAACCCTTGGCCATCTTTTCGACCATGACCGCTTGGCGGTGCAGCTTTTTGTTCTGTTCGAAACGGATGAACGGGCTCACACGGCTCGAAGGCTTGACTTCGGCCAGTTGGATCTTGTCGATCGCCTTGGCACGGGAAGTCGCCTGCTTGGCTTTCGAGGCGTTGGCCGAGAAGCGGCTGACGAAGGATTGCAGCTCCGTGATTTGCGCCTTCTTCTTGGCGTTGTCCGACAGCAGTTGCTCGCGGGACTGGGTCGCCACGGTCATGTACTCGTCGTAGTTGCCCGGGAACAGGCGCAGCTCGCCGTAGTCCAGGTCAGCCATGTGGGTGCACACGCTGTTCAGGAAGTGACGGTCGTGAGAGATGATGATCATCAGGCTGGAACGCTGGGTCAGAATGTTTTCCAGCCAGCGAATGGTGTTGATGTCCAGGTGGTTGGTCGGTTCGTCGAGCAACAGCACTTCCGGGTCGGAGAACAGCGCCTGGGCGAGCAATACGCGCAGTTTCCAGCCGGGGGACACTTCGCTCATCGGGCCGAAATGCTGTTCCAGTGGAATACCCAGGCCCAGCAGCAGCTCGCCGGCACGGGATTCGGCGGTGTAGCCGTCCATCTCGGCGAACTCGGTTTCCAGCTCGGCCACGGCCATGCCGTCTTCTTCACTCATTTCCGGCAACGAGTAAATGCGGTCGCGCTCAGCCTTGACCTTCCACAGCTCTTCGTGGCCCATGATCACGGTGTCGAGCACGGTGAATTGTTCGTAGGCGAACTGATCCTGGCGCAACTTACCCAGGCGCACGTTCGGCTCCAGCATGACCTGGCCGCCGGACGGGTCGAGGTCGCCGCCAAGGATTTTCATGAAGGTCGACTTGCCGCAACCGTTGGCACCGATCAAACCATAGCGGTTGCCGGCGCCGAACTTGACCGAGACGTTCTCGAAGAGCGGCTTGGCGCCGAACTGCATGGTGATGTTAGCTGTGGAGATCAATTACTTTACCTATCAATGGGTTGCGAGCGTGATGGCAGGCGCCTTCAGGCATGCGTCAACAGCGACATCAAGGCGCGAAACCCGGTCGCTGAGCGGAAAATTTTGGATGTGTGTTGGAATTTGGCGCGCATTGTCGCATATGTCAGCCGACAGTTGTAAGGCGAGCGAAGGATGGTTTCGCCAATGTCTCCGGCATGGCCAGCCATACCAGCAGCAACGCGACGGCGGCCACCCCGGCGAGGGTCAGGAAGGCGGCGTTGTAGCCGGCCAGTTGCACCACGAAGCCGGCCAGGCTGCTGCTCAGCGCCGCGCCCAGGCCAAATACCGTCGACAGCGCGCCGAGGCTGACGTTGAAGCGGCCGGTGCCTTGGGTCAGGTCCTTGACGATCACCGGGAATAACGCGCCGAAAATGCCGGCGCCGATGCCATCGAGCAGCTGCACGGCAACCAGCCAGTAGGGGTCGCTGGACAAGGTGTAAAGCATGCCGCGCAGCGGCAGAATCAGGAAGCCGGCCAGTAACAGCGGCTTGCGTCCCCACAGGTCGGCCTTGGCGCCCACCAGCATCGCCGTCGGCACCATCACCAACTGCGCGGCGACGATGCAGGCCGAGGTCAACGGCGTGGCCATCTGCAGGTTGATCTGCGACAGCTTCTGGCTGACCAGCGGCAGCATCGCGGCGTTGGCCAGGTGAAACAGCGCGCAGCAAATGGCGAACAGCAGCAACGGACGGTTGGCGAGCAGCACGTTCAGGCCCGAGGGCTGCTCATGGCCGGTGTGATGCGCCGGGTCGAAGCCGCGGGCGACCTCATGGTCGATCGCCTTGGCCGGGACGCAAGCGACCGCGATGACGCTGGCGACGGCCATAAACGCCATCAAGTAGAACACCACCACCGGCCCGAACAGATACGCCAGGCCTCCGGCCAACAGCGCCGCTACGGCGTTGCCGGCGTGATTGAAGGTTTCGTTGCGCCCGGTACGCCGGGTAAACGCGCGCGGCCCGGTGATGCCAAGGGAAATCGCGGAAATCGCCGGGGCAAACACCGACGCGGCGATGGCGCTGGCGGCCTGGGTCAGCGCCACCCAGCCAAACGAACTGACGAAAGGCAGCATCAGGCAACTGAGCGTCACCAGCAGCGCGGCAAGTGCAATCACTGCGCGCTTGCTGCGGGTACGGTCGATCAACGCGCCCGCCGGGCCCTGGGTGACCAGCGCGGCGATGCCCGCCACGGTCATGACCACGCCGATACTGGCCGGCTCCCATTGGTGCACCGCCAGCAGGTAAATCGCCAGGTACGGGCCCAGGCCGTCGCGCACATCCGCGAGGAAGAAATTCAGGCTGTCCAGGGACAAGGCAGTGCGCAGGTCTGAGTGATGGGCCACGGTGGAACCTTCCAAAAGCGCAGTTCAGGGGCTGAACACGCGTTGGGCTAGTGACCTGCGCGCTTGACAATAAGTTTCTCGGTCGCCTGAGGTTTGCCGGGGCTCATATCCCCCGCACCCAGGCGCTCGGGCTTGGCGCGATTTTCTGCACGTAAAAAAAGCCCGCCGGTAGGGGCGGGCTAAGGGATTCACTGGAGTAGGTAGGCTTCACCCTATAGACCGGAAAGTGAACGCCTTGTGAAAATGCCGTGATCAAACCGGATAAGTCCACCGTTCACGCCCGACGCACAAAGGTGCGCATGGTTTGCCCCGGCCCTGTGCTGAATACGGTTGGCCGGGGCATGCCTTCATCGGCCGCGATAAATACAAAATGATCGCCTTCGAGCTGGTAGCTGGCCGGTAACGACTTGCCGGCGTCCGCGCCGATGGCGTCCACCCAGGTAATACTTTTGGGCGTGGTGTCGGCGTCCAGCACAAAACGCCCAGCCAGCAGGATATGACCCTCAAGTGTGACCACTTCAAATGTATCCCCACTGATAGTGGTTATCGCACCTGGCGCGCTATGTGCGTCGGCAGGGTTGGTTACGCCACTGTCTTCCAGGGCAATTTGCTCCCAGGCGCCTTGGAGGGCGTGGAAATCCGTAACCGAAGGGGATGGCATGCAACTTCCTTTTTGCTGAGGGGCGAGGTAGGGAATTGTATCTGTAATCTGACGGTGCTTCAGGGCGTAGGATTTTTTTCTTTATGGGACAGCTATTTGACAGCTTTTTCATGTTGTATTGGCTACGCTTGTAGTGTGATAAATCCCACACCAAAAGGCCTTTCTGCCTACCCGTTGACATAAAGCAGAAATAATCCTTTAAACAGTGGGATTTTTCGTCAGACTAGGTGGTCAGACTGCCATTGGTCCGCCGTGCTCAGGGCGTTGTCCCTGATTTTTGAAGCCGTAACGGCTTCTTTTAAGTGATGGCCTTTTAGTATTAATTTAAGGTGTTCTTATTTTGAATCGTACTTCCCCGCCTACTGCTGCTGTAGCGTCTGACGAAATTGATCTGTTTGAGTTGTTTCATGCCATCTGGCGGCAAAAAAAGCTGATCGTGGGTTGTACGGTTCTGGCGGGGGTTTTAGGCGTGGGGTATGCCTTTCTGGCACCCAAGACCTATGAGGTCAGCAGTGTGCTGCGGCCTGCGGCGATCAACGAACTGGACGCCTTGAACCGCTCCGAAGTGTATAAGTTGCCGCCCGCTGATGCGTTGCTCAAAGTGGGCGCGCAGTTGGACTCTTACGAGGCTCGCCTGGGCTTCTTCAAGGATCACGAAGAACTGTTCAAGGCGTTCCAGAAGCCTGGGCAAACCCTGGAGCAGAGTTTTGAAGCCTTCAATCGAAACTCGGTCAATCTGATCCTGCCGGACCCCAAGAAGTCCGACTCGCTGAGCAACTACATACGCCTGGAATTGCAGTACCCGACTGACGTGGACGGGGTGAAAATTCTCAACGGGTTTGTCGACTACGCCATTGCTGCAGAGCGGCAGCAAGTTGGCGCCGACCTCAAGGTGATCGTCAACAACCGCCTGACTGAACTCAAGGGCAAGATCGACGCCGCCCGCGCCAACTACGATTCCTTGTCGGTATCGTAGTTGG
>NZ_JASLAW010000167.1 GCF_030147005.1 Pseudomonas sp. | reverse complement strand
CTCGAAATCTCAAGCCTTTAAATTTTTTTGAAGTATTGCTGAGGGCGAACTTGTTGTGGTAGAAGTCTTGTATTGTTGTAACTCTTTGTTGTCCGTCGACGAGTTCTTTGTATGGTTTGTTGGTTTCTTTGCTGAATGCTTGATATAAGTAGATTTTAGGAAAAGGAAAGTCCTGTAGTATGGTGTCAATAAAATAACTGCGTGCTGTCGCTGGCCATATATCTGAACCTCTTTGATAGTTTCGGTTAATAATTACTTCCTTGCGTTCCAGCATTCCTATTAAATCAATAAGTGTTATTTGTCCAATGTTAAGATTCATATTCATTCCTTGATAGATTTAAAGACGATTTTTCTTAAGTTGTTATTCTTCTAATATTATGGCATTAGGCCACAAAACTCAAAATCATTATTTTTACTGAAAATGCATCGTTTTAAAAAAAATTGGCCAGGAAATCACTTATCCCCCTCCCGCCGACGGGGTTTGCGTCGTTTTTTTGTGCAAAGCGGGATGTAGTGCAAACAAACCTGCGGCCCAGGCGGGCCGGGGGGCTCTGCGGCCGGTCGGCAATTTCACAGATTGCAAAATTTTGAACAGAAATGCAGCGGGGTTGCAAAGCGCTGCTTCGGACGGGCCCGAACGGGGACCAGCTGGAACCCCCGGTTTCATTGGGCGGAAAGTTTGAAACCGTACAGATGCCAAGGTTTTCAAAAACGTGAGCGGTGTTTTTTAGATGGCAATTGCCTACGTGCGGGGAGAGGCAGATGCCCCTACAGCTCCTATTTTGCTTGGTCTGTAGCAATCCCGGGCAGTTTCAATTTGGTGCACTGCACTTGAAGTCTGTCGGTGCTTACCGGACGTGATTCAGGCTCGCGAAAAAAACTGGGAAGATGACAGCGATTCTCAGGCGTGGGGTGGGCATTTCAAAAAGAGTAATAAAAGCAATATGGGTCGAAAACGGGCTTGAGGCCACGGCTTTACTGGGGTTTTGATATCACATCGAAAGGTAATATGAAGTGATATGAAAGGTAATATTTGGCGAAACCCCCGGTTTCATTGGGTTTCGTTCCTTTGGAATATCACCTTATAAAAGAGTAATACAATTACTTCTATATCACTTGAATATCACCTTTTACGAATACCGCTCAAAGCCTTGCGCTGCGTGGCTTACAGCTTGATTCGGACGGCGATATTACCTTTATTGCTCTTTTTTCTGACCCGTGCACATTTTAGAAATTATCCTGGGGATGGGCAGGAGGGGACAGAGAGTTATGCGGTTTGAGCAGGCATGCTCTCGCTGATGCGCTTCAGTTGCCCATTCACCCATAGGCACATTTCAGCCATATGGATGGCGTCGTTGAAGCTGACGCTTTCCTCTGTAACGTGAACAGCGGTATTTCTGATGCGTCGTAGTTGATCCAGAGTGTCGGAGGTCAATCGATCAAGTACCCCTTCACGAGACAGTTGGCGCATCATGTCCAAGGTGCCGCGCCGAGACTGCAGATTCATCTTCTTCGCGATCTCATTGAGTTCGATCTCCACCGGTATCCATGCGCTGAGGATTGCAGCTCTTGGGTCCGCTTGAGCAAGCTTCTTGAAGGTCAGCGGTGGCTCCTCAGTTGCGATGTCCGGCGCCTCGCTTTCTGCGCCGACTTTCTCTCTCACAGCCTCCAGCCGCTCGCCGATATCAATCTGCAGATCTTTGTATTTCAGAGTTCGGATAAGCGGGAGCAGTTTGCCTAGGGGCGTACGCATCAAAATCGCCAACGCGACAACGGCACTGGGCCAGGCTATAGAGCCAATGACAGAGGATAGAAATTGCAGCCAATCCATGGGCTTAGCACCTTTCGAATAGCGCTTGTTACGTCGCTTGTTACGTACGACGCAAAAAACAAAGGCCTGCATCGCTGCAAGCCTTTGATTTTAAATGGTGCCGGCACCAGGAGTCGAACCCGGGACCTACTGATTACAAGTCAGTTGCTCTACCAACTGAGCTATACCGGCGTGTTAGGGCGACGATTATAGCGACTGGAAAGGTTCTGTAAACCCCTGAATTCTGACTATTTTTGCAAAACTGCGGTTTTTTGCGATCACCGTGTTTTTTACGCCTTCTCACTGCTTGAAAGCACGCACGGACAAATCCCTGGAAAGGGCATTAAATTGACGATCTACCGTCTATCGAAAAATACGCCGTTCAAAACATCAAAATAATGACACCCCATACCTGTTGTCACAGAATGCCCGAACAAGGACGCCTATAAAGACCTGCGGTGAGTACTCACGCTTGCCGAACTTCACGTCTTAGGGCTGCGTCGTAAGGAGCAGGCTATGAGCCTCAGGAAGGAAATCCTGGCGTTGTTCGGCAAGGACGTTACCCATGATGCCAATGGCATTAACGCGCGAATGCACTTTTTTGGCAGTGTCCCTGAAGAATCCCCTCAACCTCTCCAGCCGCTGAAGACGCCTGTGTTGCGTCCAAAAATCGTGGTGCTTGTGTCCATCAATGGCGGGGTCGGCCGCAGCACGCTGGTTACCGCGTTGAGCAGCGGTTTGCAGCGCCATGGGGAGCCGGTGGTGGCGCTGGATCTGGACCCGCAGAATGCCTTGCATCGCCACTTTGGCGTCAATTCCACATTGCCGGGTATCGGGCGCAGCAGCCTGGCGCATGTGCAGTGGGGCTCGCTGCAGCAGTCGGGTTTTGCCGGTTGCCAGGTGATCACCTTCGGCCATATCGATATCCAGCAGCAGGAGAACCTGGAACGCTGGCTCAAACAAGAGCCGGACTGGCTGGCGCGACATCTGGCGGCGTTGGACTTAAGCGAGCGGCAGACGTTGATTATCGATACTCCTGCCGGCAATAACGTGTATTTGCATCAGGCGCTGCGCGTCGCCGATGTGGTGCTGAGCGTCGTGCAGCCGGACGCTTCATGCCTTGGCACTCTGGACCGTCTGGATACATTGCTCGCGCCGCATCTTGAAGGCCAATGCCCGCCTGCCTTGCAGGTGGTGATTAACCAACTGGATGAAAGCAATGCCTTCAGCCTGGACATGGTCGAGGCGCTCAAACGTCGGCTTGGCAGAGACCTGCTCAAGGTTCATCGCGACATCGCAATCAATGAGGCGTTGGCCTTCGCGGCCGACCCGTTGGATAAGGTGAAAAAGCGGCCCGCCGGTGACGATATCAATCAGCTGTGTCTGCTACTGAAGGCGCTTAAAAAAACCGCGTGAAGCGCGGTTTATACGGGTTGTGCCAAATGCTTATGCACAATCGGTTGGTAACCGTAGCCACTCAAAAACGATTTTGCGGAGCTGTTCTCAACACGCTGCAACTGCCTGTTTTGTGTGCGTTTTATTTTATGAACAAAAAATGACCAGCGCTGCTTTTGGGCTGTAGCGCTGATAGCTACAGCCTCTGTAAAGAATTCATCAACAGAGTTATCCACAGGTAGCTGTAGGATTTTTTGCCCTCTAATCGCGCTCGGCCAGCACCATTAAGTTGCGTGGCGTCAGGGTCGGTTCACAGAAGCTGCCTAGCTCGACGTTGTAGCCTTGCTCCATCAGGAACAAAGCCCGATCCAGCACCAGCCACATTTCCAGAGGGCGGCGAAACAGGCCTCTGACCAACTCCAGGTTCCGTACTTCGGCCAGGCGGCGCCAGCCATGTGCCTCCAGCGCCACCCAATCTTGCTCGCCTGTGAATAAACCCTTGAGGTTTGCCAGCTCCCGGCAATAGTCAGCGAAGGATTTATCCAGCCATTTAGCGGGCAGGGACGGCGTCGGCAGGTAGTCGTCACAACCACGTAACTGCCGTTGCAAGCGGTCGAAGCCCAGGCGCCGGGCCATGGAGGTGTCGCGTTGCTGGCGGACACGGTTGCCGGCAGTGACGGTTTCGCTCAGCGGTAGGCCCAGATCATCGATCGACAGTTGCAGCGCAGACGCGCGCCCGGTCGCGGACAGCGCTTGATAGCTGTCGGCGTCGATGCGGTTATAGCAGCATGGCGCCAGCGCCAGTTGCTTGCAGCCTGCAGCGCTGGCCAGTTGCAGCATACGCACGTGGAGGTCACCGCAGGCGTGCAGAGCGATGGGTGTGTGTTCGGAGCTGATCGCCACATCTGCCATTACGTCTTGCAGCCGATGGGTGACGCGCAAGCTGTGGTGATCACTCAAGGCTTTGCCTGACGCGATCAGGGCCGGGTCGTATTCCAGGCAGGTCAGTTGTTGGCCGGGTTGCAGCAGGCGGCGACCGAGGTGGCCTTTGCCGGCGCACCAGTCCAGCCAGTGTTGGGGCGTTGCGGCAAAATTCAGTGCGGCGCCGAAGGCTTCGATTTGTTGCCACTTGCGACCCGGAACATCGACATTCAAGCGATGGCGAGCGGCTGCGAGTGTGTGTGTCGGCAACTTACCCACAGCGCTGAGGTGCAGCGCCTGTGCGGCCAGTTGTGGAAAAGGCGCGGGAGCCGGCAGGTGGTGGGGGTGATTGTGACTGGCTTCGGCGTCCCCCAGCGAGCGCTGGCGCAGCCATTGCGATAACGCGGGATGCGCGGTTTCCCAGGGTAATTGCAGATGGGTAAAGGGCCGTGGTCGCCACAGCCCTTGGTACTCGATCAGAAACGCATCCAGTGCCTGGAAGCGGGCCTCAACGTCCTTGGCACGCATCAACGCGCAGCCATTTCTCCAGCAGTTTGAAACCGCGCACCAGCACGTAGGCCATCAACAGGTAGAACAGCCCGGCCGCGAAGAAGATCTCCACCGGCAGGTAGGTGCGCGCGATGATGGTCCGGGCCATGCCGGTCAGTTCGAGCAAGGTCACGGTACTGGCCAAGGCGCTGGCCTTGAGCATCAGTATCACTTCGTTGCTGTAGGCCGGCAGGCCGATGCGCGAGGCGCGGGGCAGGATGATGTAGAACAGCGTCTTGGGTTTGGACATGCCCAGGGCGCGAGCCGCTTCGATCTCGCCCGGAGGAATGGCCTGGATCGCGCCGCGCAGGATTTCAGCGATATAGGCGGCGGTGTGCAGGGTCATGGTGACGGTGGCGCACCAGAACGGATCGCGCAGGTAGGGCCACATGAAGCTGTTGCGCACCGCATCGAACTGCGCCAGGCCGTAATAGACCAGGAACAATTGCACCAGCAACGGCGTGCCGCGGAAGAAGAATATATAGCCATAGGGCAGGGCGCTCACGTACCAGCGGCGCGACGAGCGAGCGATGCCGAGTGGGATCGCCAGCAGCAGGCCGGCAATCACGGCGATCGCCACCAGCTCCAGCGTCAGCGTTGCGCCCTGGGCCAATTTAGGCAACCACTTGATGATCACCGCCCAGTTCAGGCCCAGGTCGAAATGCGACAGCCAGCTGTAATCACCGCTCATTGGGCGCTCCTTGCAAAGCCGCGGGCGGCGCGTTTTTCCAGGAAGTACATGCCGATCATGGCCAGCACGGTCAAGCCCAGGTACATGAGTGCGGCGACCATGAAGAAGGTGAACGGTTGCTTGGTCACGGTCACGCCGATTTGCGCATGGCGCATGATTTCTTCCAGGCCGATCACTGACACCAACGCGGTGTCTTTCATCAGAATCATGAACAGATTGCCCAGGCCCGGCAGGGCGATGCGCCACATCTGCGGCATGATCAGCCGCGTGAAAATCCGAAATTTCGACAGCCCCAATGCCACACCGGCTTCGCGGTGGCCCTTAGGAATGGCGAGGATTGCGCCGCGGAACACTTCCGTGGCGTAGGCGCCAAAGCACAGGCCCAGGGCGATGACCCCGGCGGCAAAGGCACTCAAGGAAAGGTCGGGGTTACCAAAGAATTCCCCGAGGGCCCGCATCAGGTTGACGGTGCCGAAATAAATCAACAACACCCACAGCAATTCGGGAATACCGCGAACGATGGTCGAATAAGCACCACCCAGCCATTGCAACGGCTTGTACGGTGAAGTCTTGGCCAAGGCGCCGGCGAGGCCCAGCATCAGCCCCAGGCACAGAGCCGTGAGTGCCAGTTTGACGGTCATCAGCGCGCCGGCGGCAAGGGCCGGGCCGAATCCGTAGAGAT
Organism: Pseudomonas sp.; assembly: GCF_030147005.1. Lineage (GTDB taxonomy): Bacteria > Pseudomonadota > Gammaproteobacteria > Pseudomonadales > Pseudomonadaceae > Aquipseudomonas. Next base: position 3,722 of record NZ_JASLAW010000167.1, on the reverse strand, counting down.
CGAAATTCATGGTGTTTTCATATCGCGGCAGGCATTGCTGAAAGCCGACGCGCTCAGGTGAGCGCGCCGGGCAGGCCGTTCAGATCATTCGATGCTGAACGGGAAGTACTTGTCGTTGATCTTCTTGTAGGTGCCGTCCGCCTTGATCTCTGCCAGGGCTTTGTTCAGGCGCTCGCGCAGCGGGTCGCCCTTGCGTACGGCGATACCGATCTTGTCGCTTTCTACAACCGGGTCGCCCTTGAATTCAAAGGCCGAACCGTCTTTGCTCTTGAGCCATTCGTACTGCACATATTTGTCGGCCAGGATGCCATCGAGGCGGCCGGACGTCAGGTCGAGATAGGCGTTTTCCTGGGTGTCATACAGCGTGACCTTGACGTTGTAGTCATCTTCCATGTTGCGGTCGTCCAGCCAGGTACCGGCCAGCGTCGCACGTTGTGCACCGATCACTTTGCCTTTGAGGTAGGCGGCGTCGGGCTTGAAATCCGTCGTGGCTTTCGGCGCGATGAATTGCAGCTTGTTGGAGTAGTACGGGTCGGTAAAGTCGACAGCCTGCTTGCGCTCATCGGTGATGGACAGCGAGGACACCAGGAAGTCGAACTTCTTGGCGTTCAGGGCCGGGATGATGCCGTCCCAGTCGGACACATACACTTCGCACTTTTCGACTTTCATCTTTGCGCACAGGGCGTCGCCGATGTCCTTGTCGAAACCGACGACGTTGCCGCTGGCGTCTTTATTATTGAAGGGCGGGTAAGCCGCTTCGATCCCCATCTTCAAGGTTTCTGCCATGGCCGTGGCGCTGAACGCCATCGAGACGGCCGCAGCCAGAAGGAATTTTTTATAGGTCTGCATGCATGTTGCTCCGTTAGCGGTTGCTGGACATGAATTGTTTGCAGCGCGCCGAAAGCGGGTTATCAAACACCTGCTGTGGCGATCCTTGCTCTTCGACCAGGCCCTGGTGCAGGAACACCACTTCGCTGGACACTTGGCGGGCGAAGCCCATTTCGTGGGTGACCAGCAGCATGGTGCGGCCTTCTTCGGCCAGCGCGCGGATCACACTAAGTACTTCCTGGACCATTTCCGGGTCAAGCGCCGAAGTCGGCTCATCGAACAGAATGACCTTGGGTTGCATCGCCAACGTGCGCGCAATCGCTGCGCGTTGTTGCTGGCCTCCGGACAGTTGAGCCGGGTAGGCGTGGCGCTTGTCGGCGATGCCAACCTTGGCCAGCAAGGCCTCGGCCACTTCTATCGCCTCGGCTTTGCTCTGGCCGAGCACACGGCGAGGGGCCTCGATAATGTTGTCGAGGACGCTCATGTGCGGCCACAGGTTAAAATTTTGAAACACAAAACCGATTTCGCTGCGCAGCCGGTTGATCTGCTTACCGTCGGCGGCCATCAACTCGCCGTTTTTCGCGGCCTTGAGCTTGAGCTCTTCACCGGCCACCAGGATCTGGCCCTGGTGCGGGTTTTCCAGCAGGTTGATGCAGCGCAAGAAGGTGGACTTGCCGGAACCGGAGGAACCCAGGATCGAGATCACATCGCCGTCGCGTGCGGTCAGCGAGATACCTTTGAGTACCTCCAGCTCACCATAGCGTTTATGCAAGTTGCGGATTTCAAGCGCGGGCGTGGCCTCGGCCATGTGCGGTCCTCATTGTGTTCGTTGCGATCTTCGCTGTTGGGCCGCCTTCCTGGCGAGGCGCCAAGCTAGCATAGCGTTTGGATGACAGCCAACAGCGCTGCGGACGGTTAACGGGTGCTCTGCGGCAGGGTGTCGCATCGGCACAGCGGCGTGTCGCGCCATCAACAACCGAACAGACGTTTGAACCCGGAGCGTCAACAGGGCTTCGCGTAAAAAGGGCGCGATGGTGCCAGCTTTGGGCAGGTGTTGGAAGGGTTAACCGGGCAAACGGCGCTTATCAGCACTTTTATGGAGCGTCACGCACTTTTTATGTGTGTTTTTGGTGCGCTTGTTCGTTTCGAATGTGAGTCGCACGGTAACGCTATAGCGGAATGCCATTGTTCTCAACGACTTACTGTCACTACTGAATTGTCCTACGGCCCGCGTCAACTGCGACGTTGTTACATTTTGGCGCAAATCTTGCGTAAAAAATAAAGAACGCCCTGTTGGTTTCTTTTCACGAGAAAGACCGCAGGCCAGGCGAACCGTTTTCGCAATTCCTCGTAAAGGTGTGTCAATGAGTAGTACGCAAAGCTCCAATGACCTCGAACAAGGGCTCAAACCGCGTCACGTCACCATGCTGTCGATTGCCGGCGTTATCGGTGCCGGTTTGTTTGTCGGCTCCGGCCACGCGATCGCCGCCGCCGGCCCGGCAGTGCTGCTGGCCTATGCGGCTGCCGGTACGCTGGTGGTACTGGTGATGCGCATGCTGGCCGAGATGGCGGTTGCGTCGCCGGACACGGGCTCGTTCTCCACTTACGCCGACCGGGCGATCGGTCACTGGGCCGGTTTCACTATCGGCTGGTTGTACTGGTGGTTCTGGGTGCTGGTGATTCCGTTGGAAGCCAACGCGGCGGCGACCATTCTGCATGCGTGGTTCCCTGGCGTTGCCATCTGGGCCTTTACCCTGATCATTACCTTGCTGCTGACTGCAACCAATCTGTTCAGTGTGAAGAACTACGGTGAATTCGAGTTCTGGTTTGCGCTGATCAAGGTCGTGGCGATCGTGGGCTTTGTCATCCTCGGCCTGGCGGCCATTTTCGGCTTTCTGCCCACCAGCCAAGTCAGCGGCGTATCGCACCTGTTCGATACCCAAGGCTTTATGCCGAACGGCATGGGCGCGGTGCTGGCGGCGATTCTGACCACCATGTTCTCGTTTATGGGCACTGAGATCGTCACCATCGCCGCTGCGGAATCGAAGAACCCCGGCCAGCAAATCACCAAGGCCACCAACTCGGTGATCTGGCGGATTGGTTTGTTCTATCTCTTGTCGATCTTCATCGTCGTGTCCCTGGTGCCTTGGAATGATCCGACACTGGCTGCCGTAGGTTCCTACCAGACAGTGCTCGAACGCATGGGCATCCCGAATGCCAAGCTGATCGTCGACCTGGTGGTGTTGGTTGCCGTGACCAGCTGCCTCAACTCGGCGCTGTACACCGCCTCACGCATGCTGTTCTCCCTGGGCCGTCGTGGTGATGCCCCGGCTGTGGCCAAGCGCACCAATAAAAGCGGCACACCTTATTGGGCGGTGTTGCTGTCCACCGGCGCTGCGTTCCTGGCGGTCTTTGCCAACTATGTGGCGCCGGCGGCGGTATTTGAATTCCTGCTGGCCAGTTCCGGCGCCATTGCCTTGCTGGTGTATCTGGTGATTGCAGTGTCGCAATTGCGCATGCGTCAGAAGCGCACGGCGGCGGGTGAGAAGATTGTCTTCAAGATGTGGCTGTTCCCGGGCCTGACCTACGCAGTAATGGTGTTTATCGTCGGCACGTTGACCATCATGCTGTTCCAGGAAGCACACCGGGTCGAAATCATCGCAACGGGAATTCTGAGCTTGCTGGTGGTGTTGGCGGGTTTGTTTGTTGCCAGTCGTCGCAAGGCCCAGAGAGTCGGCGCTGCAGCACTGGGCTGACGGAATATAGAGCGAAATGTGGGAGGGGGCTTGCCCTAATGCCAGTCAGTTAAGCGCTAAAGCAGAAAAACCTGCGACCTGTGGCGAGGGAGCTTGCTCCCGTTGGGGCGCGAAGCGGCCCCAAAAATGGGACTGCTA
>NZ_JASLAW010000152.1 GCF_030147005.1 Pseudomonas sp. | reverse complement strand
AAAGCAGAAAAACCTGCGACCTGTGGCGAGGGAGCTTGCTCCCGTTGGGGCGCGAAGCGGCCCCAAAAATGGGACTGCTACGCAGTCCAGCGGGAGCAAGCTCCCTCGCCACAGGGACCGGCTCTGTCTTAACTGACTGGCATTAGGGCTTGCCCGCGAAGGCGTCGGCCCAGGCAACACCAATCACTCGGTACGCGGCTGCTCGGTGATCGCCACCTCAGGCTCCATCCGCTTGGGCAACAAAACCTGCTGTGGATAAGTCTGCGCGAAATGCACCTCATCGCAGTTATCCACAAGCTTCTTCAACCGCTGGTTAAACGCACGACTCACCGCATACTGCCCACCCGACACAGTGCGGAACTGCGCCGTCAGCACAACGCCGTTGAGGTCCATCTTGTCGACGCCAAACACCTCCAGCGGCCCTTGCAGGTTGTACTTGAGGAACACGTCGTCGCGGATCGACTGGCCAGCCTCGCGGATCAGCTCCACGGCTTTATCCACATCGGTGTCGTAGGTGAACTGCACCGAGAAAAACGCGTAAGCGAACTGGCGCGACTGGTTGGTAACGGCCTTGATCTGCCCGAACGGCACCGAATGCACAAAGCCCTTGCCGTCGCGCAGGCGCAGGGTGCGGATGGTCAGGCCTTCGACAGTGCCGGCATGGCCGGAGTCGAGCACCACCCAGTCGCCGATCGACAGGGTGTCTTCGATGATGATGAACAGGCCGGTGATCACGTCCTGCACCAATTGCTGCGAGCCGAAACCGATGGCCAGGCCGACCACACCGGCACCCGCCAGCAGCGGCGCGACGTTGATGCCCAGGTTGGCCATGGTGGTGATTGCGCAAATCACCACCAGGATAATTTTCACTGCGTTACGCAACAGCGGCAGGATGGTTTTCACGCGGGTGCTGGGCTGACGGCTGGAGCGTTTGTTCACCGGCGGCTTCAACGCTTCCTGGATGGCCGTATCGAGCACCACCCAGAACAGCCAGGTCATCAGCAGGATCAGACCAATGCTGCTGAGAGAATCGCTGATCGCCCGGCCGATCGAGTTGCGCTGGGCAAACTCGAACAACGACACGCCCCATATACGCCCGAGAATTTCGATAAAGGCGACCGCCATAACGATGCGCAACACCGCGTGCAGCAGGCTGAGGAACCGCTCTTTGTAAGCGCTGCTCCGCTGGATCGCCACTTGGCTGCGAGACTTGAACAGGTGTTGCAGCACGGTGCTGAGAAACACGGTACCGATCAGCAGGATCGTGGTGAACAAGGCACAGCGCAGGGCCTTTTGGTTGTCGTCGCCCGCACCGATCAGGTTGATCGCCGACACCAGCACCATCAGCAGAATCGGCCAGTACCAGAGCCCGGAAAATATTCGCAATGATTGCTGCAACGCCGGCTGCTTGAGCCGCTGGGCCAGCGGTCGATTACGAATCAAATGCGCGACCGGACGCCGCAGGCGCACCACCAGCACGCCAAAGATCACCGTCGCAAACAGGCCGGTAAACACCGCGATACTGCTGGTGATATTGCCGCCGAGCTGACGAGCGATCTGCGGACTGGTCAGCGCGTCGCTGAGGGCGGCCAGGAAGCCGATCAGGAACAACGGCTTGGGACAATAGTCGCAAATCATCCGCACCGCCGGGCGCTTGTGGCCGACGTTGAACATGACGATGACGCACAACAGCATCGAGGTGGAGAAGATACCGCTGCTGGTGGCATAGGCAAAACACAGCGCCAGCGCACGGCCCACCGAGGTGGCTAAGAAGTGGCTGACATACAGCGTTAACGGCAGGCAGATAACCGCCGGGAGGGTGTAGGGCACGACGTACCCCAGCAACGCCAGCAGGCGCCCCCGGCGCTGGAAAAACCCGCGCACGCTCAAGCGCCGGACGATAAAGCGGCCCAGTAGCGTCAGCACTGCAAAGGCGCCGATCCACACGGCGGACAGCAACAGGAAATCGCCGGCCACGCTCCAGGGCGAACGCGCCGCCGTCTGGTCAACCAGGCGCCCGACTTCTTTACCGGCCCGGTCGGCACGCAGGCGCCATTCGTCGATGAAGTTCTGGTTGAGGTCCAGCTTCTGCTGCACATCATCGATGCTGGAACTGATGGCCCCCAGAAGGCCACCTTCGACCAGCAATTCCGGCTTGGCCGGGGCTTCAGGTTCAGGCGCGGTGGCCGCGGCTTGCAGTGCGCCGTTGCCGCACAACAGCAACGCGCCGAGCAGTAATGCAGTCTTTAAATTCAGCAAAACACCGGGCTCCTTCAGGGGGGTCTGTAAGGAACTGACGGGTTTGAGCCGTGATCGTTCCCCTGGCTCACCCTCTGCTCTTTCACGTCTGGACGCTCTACCGCTTGTAGGAATGTGGAAACTTTCGGCCAAAGATCGCAGTCATCCCAAAACGCAGGTCAATCGACCCTAGATCAACGGGAGTAAGCATGGCGGCGATACATATCGGCATTTCCGGCTGGCGCTACACGCCCTGGCGGGGAGATTTCTACCCCGAAGGCTTGACCCAGAAACGCGAGTTGCAGTTTGCGTCACGCGCCGTCAACGGTATCGAAATCAACGGTTCGTTCTACGCGCTGCAAACGCCCAAGCGCTACGCCGAGTGGTATGCCGACACACCCGAGGGGTTCATGTTCAGCGTCAAGGCGCCGCGCTATATCACCCACATTCTGCGCCTGCGGGACGTGCACAAGCCGATGGCGAATTTCTTCGCCTCCGGGGTACTGGAACTCAAAGAAAAGCTCGGGCCGATCCTTTGGCAGTTCCCGCCCAGCTTCAAGTTCGACCCGCCGCTGTTCGAAGCTTTCCTCGCCGACCTGCCCACCGACACCCAGCAGGCCGCCGCCCTCGCCCATCAGCACGAACCACGGCTGAACGGCAAGGCGAGCATGAAAGCCTACCGCAAGCAGCCCTTGCGCCATGCGGTGGAAATTCGCCATCAGAGTTTTGCGGTGCCTGAGTTCGTGCAGCTGTTGGATAAATACGGCGTCGCCCTGGTGGTGGCGGACACCGCCGGCAAGTGGCCGTATGCCGAAGACGTCACCGCCAACTTTATGTACCTGCGTTTGCACGGCGACAAGCAGTTGTACGCCAGTGGCTATACCGACGAGGCCCTCAAGCGCTGGGGCGACCGTATTGAGCGCTGGCGTCACGGCAAACAGCCGACGGATGCACATTTGATCGACCCAAAACACAAGCCACGTGCGCGCAAACAGCGCGACGTGTTCTGCTTTTTCGACAACGACATCAAGGTGCGCGCGCCTTTCGATGCTCGCCAATTGTTGCAACGCTTCGGTCTGGACGAGCACTTGGCGACAGAGCCGGGGCGATTGCCGGAACCTGGGGTACTCGCATGACACAGCCGGAGTTGATTCCTATCACACCCACCACACCCATCACTCGCTTCACCGTGCTGACAGTAAATATCCACAAGGGCTTCACCGCCTTGAATCGGCGTTTCATCCTGCCCGAACTGCGCGAAGCGGTGCGCAGCGTCGGCGCCGACATGGTGTTCCTCCAGGAAATCCACGGCACCCACGAGCGCCATCCCCAGCGCTACAACGACTGGCCGAAGATGCCGCAATACGAATTCCTGGCCGACAGCATCTGGCCGCAGTTCGCCTACGGGCGTAACGCGGTCTACCCCCACGGCGACCACGGCAACGCGTTGCTGTCCAAATTCCAGATCGTCAGTTACGACAACCTCGACATCTCCCAGAGCGGCCACGAAAACCGCGGCCTGTTGCATTGCGTGCTGCGCCTGCCGGGCAGTGGGCAGGAGGTGCATGCGATCTGCATCCACCTGGGCTTGCGTGAAGTGCATCGCCAGCAGCAATTGCGCCTGCTGGAACAGCGCATCAGCGAGATTCCGGCCGACGCGCCCGTGGTGGTCGCCGGCGATTTCAACGACTGGCGCCAGCGCGCCGACCTCAGCCAGAGCGGCCTTCAGGAAGTTTTCGTCCAAACCCAGGGCAAACCCGCGCGCACGTTTCCGGCGCGCCTGCCGCTGTTGCCGCTGGACCGCATTTACGTGCGCAACCTGAAGGTGCATAACCCCCGCGTGCTGACCTCGCGCCCCTGGTCCCATTTGTCTGACCATGTGCCGCTGTCGGTGGAGATTGAGCTATGAACGTTGCTGTAGAACATATCGCCACCGACCAGCCGCCGGATGATGCCAAGGCACGTGACCTTGACTACGGCTGGCAGAGCGGCAACCGCATCGAGTTGCTGGAAAATGGCGAGGCTTACTTTCCCAGGGTGTTCGAGGCCATGCGCGCGGCACAGCGCGAGATCCTGCTGGAAACCTTTATCCTCTTCGAAGACAAGGTCGGCTTTGAACTCAAGGGCATCTTGATCGAAGCCGCGCAGCGCGGGGTGAAAGTGGTGGCCAGCCTTGACGGCTTTGGTTGCGGCGAATTGAGCCCCTCATTCTTACGCGAGCTGGCCGAAGCCGGAGTTGCGGTGCAGATGTTCGATCCGGCCTCGAAGGTGCTGGGCATTCGCACCAACTGGTTTCGCCGGCTGCACCGCAAGATCGTCGTGGTGGATGCCGAGGTGGCCTTTATCGGCGGCATCAATTTTTCCGCCGACCATCTGGGCGACTTCGGCCCTGAAGCCAAGCAGGACTATGCGGTGCAAATTGTCGGCCCGGCGGTGACCGACCTGCACCATTTCGCCCTGGCGCAAAGCGGTCGTCAGGTGCGCACCCGGCGCGGATGGCGGCGGCGCCAGCACCGCCCTGCACTGGGGGCAACGTCTGACCAAAACGGCTTGGTACGCTTGATTTATCGCGACAACGTGCAGCATCGCGATGACATCGAAGAGGCCTATATCGACGCCTTGAGCAAAGCCCGTACGCGCGCCGTGATCGCCAACGCGTATTTCTTCCCCGGCTACCGCCTGCTGCGCGAAATCCGCAACGCCGCGCGCCGTGGCGTGCACGTCCAGCTGATCATGCAGGGCCAGCCGGATGTGCTGCTCGCCAAGCTGGCGGCGCGCATGCTCTACGACTACCTGCTCAAGGACGGCGTGGTCATTCATGAATACTGCCAGCGCCCGCTGCACGGCAAGGTGGCATTGGTGGACGACGACTGGAGCACCGTCGGCTCAAGCAACCTGGACCCGTTGAGCCTGGCATTGAACCTCGAAGCCAATGTGCTGATTCGCGACCGGGCATTCAATCAGCAGTTGTACGAGAGCCTCGAAGCACTGGCCAGGAATCACTGCCAGACCATGCCGGAAAAGCGCAAGCCACGCCTGTGGCTATGGCGGTTGACCGTGGGCTTCCTGGTGTTTCATGTGATGCGCCACTTCCCCGCCCTCACCGGCTGGCTGCCCGCGCACAAACCGCGTTTAAAACCCATTGAGAGTCCGGCCCATGACGTCTGAAAAAAACGGCTCCCGGCTCAAGCGCTGGAAGAAACCGCTGACCATCGCGTTCTTCCTGCTGTTGATCGTGCTCTTCACCCTGCTCGCTCGGCGCATCGACTGGAGCGAAGTGCTGCAAACCCTGAGCGAATTCAAAGTGCGCACGTTGCTGATCGCCAGCGCACTGACGGTGTGCAGCTTTATCGTCTACGCCTGTTTCGACCTGATCGGCCGCACTTACATCCGCCAGCCGCTACGCTGGAAGCAGATCCTGCCGGTGGGCATCATCAGCTACGCGTTCAACCTCAACCTGAGCGCATGGGTTGGCGGCATTGCGATGCGTTATCGGCTGTACTCGCGGCTGGGGGTGAGCACCGGCAATATCGCCAAGATTCTGGGGCTGAGCCTGGCGACCAACTGGTTCGGCTATATGGCGATCTCGGGCGTGATTTTCAGCAGCGGCCTGGTCGCCATGCCTCCGGGCTGGAAGGTCAGCACCACGGCACTGCAAGGTATCGGCGCGCTGCTGGTGCTGGCCAGCCTGGGCTACCTGGTCGCCTGCCAGTTTTCGAAAAAGCGTGCGTGGACGATTCGCGGCATGGAAATCAACCTGCCGTCGCTGCGCATGGCGTGTTTGCAGTTGCTGCTGGGCGCGTTGAACTGGTCGCTGATGGCGGCGGTGATTTTCACGCTGTTGCCCTCGAAACTGGATTATCCGCTGGTGCTGGGGGTGCTGCTGATCAGCGCAATTGCCGGTGTGCTCACGCATATTCCCGCCGGGCTCGGCGTGCTGGAAGCGGTGTTTATCGGGCTGCTGCAGCATGAGGCGTCACGCGGCAGTTTGCTGGCCGGGTTGATTGCCTATCGGGCGATCTACTTTATTTGCCCGCTGTTGATCGCGCTGGTGATGTATTTGGGGGTGGAAGCGAAGGCCAAGGCGTTGCGGGTGAAGAAAACACCCGCTTAGCGCTTCAGCGGGACTGAATAATGCTCAAACGCTCACCCACCACCATTTCGGTGATCCAGTCCACCAGGATCGAGGTGTAGGCCTGTTGCGACACCGGATCGCTCAACGAATGGTCGGCGCCGTCGATGATGCGGTGGGTCAGGGAGTGGGTCTGCTGGCACGCCGCGCGGTAACTCATGATGGTGGCGTGGGGCACGTGGTCGTCGGTTTCCGATTCGACGATCAGTACGTCCCCGGTAAATTTCGCGCAGGCATGCAAGGCACGATTGGTTTCGGCATGAACAAGCGTGCTGCGGTAATCCATCAAGTCGGCTTTATCCAAGTCACGCTTGGGCTTGAGCCATTCCTGATCGCGGTACAGCGCAGGCACACGCAACGCCAGCCAGCGCACCGGGCGCAGTGAGGTGAGGATGGCCGCCAGGTAACCCCCATAGCTGGTGCCCACCACCGCCACCGCCGAGGTGTCGATCGCCGGGTGGGCCAGCAGCCGGTCGTAGGCGGCCAACAGGTCGCGCAGGTTGTCTTCACGGGTCACGCGGGACAGCGGAATACCCGTGCCGGCATGGCCGCGAAGGTCAAAGGTCAGACACACGCAACCGAGCCCCGCGATGCCTTTGGCCCGTTCCAGGTCGCGCTCCTGGCTACCGCCCCAGCCGTGCACGAACAACACGCCGGGCACTTTGGATTTGGGGCTCAGGAACGTCCCGCTCATCTGCTCGTCGTCTATATCGATCGCAATGCTCTCGCTTCTAGCCGTCATAAGAATTTACCGTCACATATTTGAGGAGAAAGTCGCTGTTTTCAGCCGGGCCTCGGTACACCTCGATGGCACCCGCCGGCAGCGCCTGATCCACATAGGTTTCCACCGAAGACACCTGAATCGCGCGCAGGCCGGGATGATTGATGAAGCTCTGCAGCGCTGCAACTTCCGCGCTGCTGGCGCCGCCCATGCGCCAGGATTGCTCCAACACGCCACTTCGGCGTTGGCCGTCGCTGTCCAGGCCCTGAGCGATGTCGTAGTTGCGTCGCGAGGCGTAGAAGCCGGGGTAGGCTTCATCGGCGGCCCTGTCGAAGATCTGCGCCTGCCTGATGGCTTCATGTACATCGTCAGGCAGATCCAGCGTGAGCAGGTCGTCATAGGTGCCGGGCACCACCAGCAATTTGGAGCCGCCATAGACATCTTCGCCCTGCCCATCCCGAGTCAGATATTGCTCGCCGCAGTAGCTGAACACGTGGTCGCCAATAAAGCTCTGGCCCACGCTGTGAGTGACCACGTCGTGCAGGTCTTGTTCCAGCACGACGCCCTGGCTGAACATGCCGGCGGCCTCGGGGCTCGCCAACAGCGCGTCGAATTCGTCGAGGCTGCGAATGACTTGCTGACCGCGCCCGGCACAGGCGTGCACCGGTTTCAAACGAATCGGCCCGCTGTAGAGCAAGCGGGTGGCGGCTGGCCGTGCGTCTTCCACAGCAAAGACACTCAAGCCATCGAGTACGACGTCGCGCACACGCTCACAGAACAACGGCGACCAGCCCTGCGGCGCCTTGGCTTCAGGGCTTAACAGGCCATGAGTGATGGCTTTGGTGCAGATGAATGCGTGATCGACATAACCACCCCACAGGTCTTGCGGGCCGTTGATATTGAGCGCCTGAGCCTGGGCGGGGCCCACCAGTGTTTGTGTGGGCAGCAGGTACAGATCGCGGCCGGTGTGTTTCTGTGGATCGTAACTGCCGCCGAATTTGAGCCCCAGTATCTGCGCCAGCCAGCGCGCCAGGGCCCGATTGGTTTGGACTTCATGTTGCGGTGCGCCCTCTCGTGTTGAGTGCGCAACTACCCACTTTTTACGTGAAATTGGGGTCATGCGTCCCCCTGGACATCCGGCCATGTGTGTAGAGCAAGCGTAGCAGGGATCAGGCCAAGGTCGCGTTGAGGAGGAGCGCTTGAAAATCAATCAGTTGCCGCAAACGCAATAGCAGTTAGCCTGCGCCATTCTGCACGACGCTGCCGTGGGCACGCGGCGTTCTGCACGATTCACACACCGAAGCGGTTGCGGTAGTCACTGGGGGCCAGGCCGGTGATTTTCTTGAAGGTGGCGCGAAAAGCGCTGGGGTCCTGGTAGCCCACCGTCCAGGCGATGTGGTCGATGGTGCCGTTGGTGAACTCCAGCATTTGCCGCGCCTTGCCCACGCGCAGGTGCTGACAGTACTCGGTAGGTTTCAAACCGGTGGCGCTGCGAAAGCGGCGCAGGAAAGTACGTTCTTCCAGGCCCGCCTCCTGCGCCATGGCGGCAACGCGAACATCCACCGCGCCGCTGGCTTGCAACCAATGCTGAACCTTGAGGATCGCAGCGTCGCCATGCGTGAGAATCGGCGCAAAGTTGCTGCCGCATTGGCTGGCGCTGTCACTGTGTTCAATCACCAGAAAGCGCGCGGTATCGGCTGCGATGCTCGGCCCCAACAAACGCTCGACCAGGCGCAGCCCCAGCTCGGACCAGGCCATCAACCCGGCGGTGGTGATCAGGTCGCCGTCATCGACGATGGGTTTATCCGCTTCCAGGCGCACGGCCGGAAAGCGAATGGCGAAGCTGTCGGCGGACGACCAGTGGGCGGTGGCGCTGCGCCCATCCAGCAGGCCGCTGCGCGCAAGCATGATTGAACCGATGCACACGCCCGCGAGCACAGTGCCCGCCGCGTGCTGCCGGCGCAGCCATTCGAGCAGCGCCGGGGGCGTGTGCTCTTCGCTGAACTCGCCCACCGAGGGAGGCACCAGCACGGCAGCCAAGGGGCGGTCCGGGCCAGGCTGAGTGTCGAACACCCGCAAAGGCGTGCCCTGGGTATCCACCTGCCAATGGCTGACGCGCAACGTCGGCAATTGCGCGGATTGGTGCTCGGCGGCAATGCGATTGGCGACGCCGAACAGATCGGTCAAGCCGTGCACGGCGGCCAATTGCGCGCCCTGGTAGATCAATATGCCCAGTTCAACCACGGCCATTGTCAGTTTTCCCCCTGTTATTGTCGGTGCAGCCAATGTCCGGCGTCGGCGCCAGCTAAGATACTGGGCCCATCAACCCATCACGAGGCAACCCACATGGCCAAGCAAGCGCTCATCCTAATCGATATCCAGAACGACTACTTCCCCCAGGGCAAGTGGCCGCTTGAAGGTGTTGAAGCAGCCGCGGATAAAGCTGCGCAGGTGCTGCAGGCCTTTCGGCAGGCCGGGGATGCCGTGATTCATGTGCGCCATGAGTTCGAAGGCGACGAAGCGCCGTTCTTCACAGCGGGCTCTGAAGGCGCGCATTTGCATGCCAAGGTGCTGAACCAGAGCAATGAGCCGGTGGTGCTCAAGCATTTTGTGAATGCATTTCGCCAGACCAACCTGCGCGAACTGCTGGAGCAGCGCAGCATCACTGACGTGGTCGTCGTCGGCAGCATGAGCCATATGTGCATCGACGCCGTGGTGCGGGCGGCGGCGGACCTGGGTTACAAGGTCACGGTCATCCACGACGCGTGCGCTACCCGCGACCAGGAATTCAACGGGCAGGTGATTCCCGCCGCGCAGGTACAGGGCGCGTACATGGCTTCCCTGGCCTTCGGCTATGCGGCCGTGGTGTCGACCGAAGAATATTTGAAGGCCCAAGCGGCGGTGGCTTGACCGCCGCTGAGTGCCGTCAGCGGGTGGCTACGATGAACACGCGCGGGAATGGCAGCAGTACCGTGCCATCGCCCAGGGCTGGATAAGCCTGGGTAATCCGTGCCTGGTACTCCCGCAGGAAAGCGGTTTTTTCGTCATCGTTCAGTGGTGCCAGGAAGGGCCGCAGCGCTGATGCCTTGAACCACTCCACCACGGCGGCGTGGTCCGCCAACGGGTGCAGGTAGGTGGTGCGCCACACATCGACAGTGCTGCAATGCCGGCTCAGCAGTTCGTAGTAATAGCTCGCCGAATGCCGCTCGTTATGCTTGACCGCGCCGATCTTCACGGCCCACGGGCCCTCGGCCGCGACTTCACGGGCGAGCCGGTGGGCAGGCTCGTCGAGGTTATCCGGCGTCTGTACCGCCAGCGTGCCGCCGGGTGCCAGTTGGTTGACCAGGTGCGGATAGAGCGTGGCGTGGTCAGGCAACCATTGCAGGGAAGCATTGGCGAGAATCACGTCGAACCGCTGCGCCGGACTCCAGGCGCCGATATCCGCCAGTTCAAAGCTCAAGGCCGGCAGGCGCTTGCGGGCGTCGCGCAGCATGTCATCGGAGCTGTCCATGCCGGTGATGTGGGCCTGTGGAAAACGTTCGGCCAACACCTGGGTGGAATTGCCGGGGCCACAACCCAAATCGACTGCCGTGCCCACGTCGGTATTGGGAATCGCCGCCACCAGATCGCGGACGGGGCGAGTGCGCTGCTGCTCAAACATCGTGTACTGCTTGGCGGACCAGGTCATCGGGTTTCTCCTTTTTCTCAACGGTTAAGCATCGCCCATAAAAAACCCCCGACGCCAGGGCTATCGGGGGTTTTGTGGGGGTCGGGTCTTAGACCTTAGAACGGGATATCGTCATCAAAGCTGTCGAAATCCGGTGCTGGCTGCGGTGCGGCCTGCTGTGGCGCTGGACGCGACTCACGCTGAGGCTGCTGGCTTGGCTGCGGACGCGATTGCTGTGGGCGCGGTGCCGAGTTGGACATGCCGCCCTGGCCCTGTTGGTCGCCCTGTGGACGGCCGCCCAGCAGTTGCATGGTGCCCTGCATGTCGACCACGATTTCAGTGGTGTAACGCTTGATGCCGTCTTTTTCCCACTCGCGGGTTTGCAGTTTGCCTTCGATGTACACCTGCGAACCTTTGCGCAGGTATTCGCCGGCGATCTCGGCCACTTTGCCGAACATCGACACGCGGTGCCATTCGGTTTTCTCGACCTTCTGGCCAGTCTGCTTGTCGGTCCACTGCTCGCTCGTCGCCAGACTCAGGTTGGTCACGGCGTTACCGTTAGGCAAGTAGCGAACTTCGGGATCCTGGCCGCATGTACCGACCAATATGACTTTGTTAACCCCACGGGCCATAACGTTCTCCTAGGCTGGGCGCGCTGTCGGCACTGGGTTGACCAGTTGCTCGAGCGTCGCGCGATCCAATAATTCGGTGTCCAATTTGATGTAAATCGCAGCTTCTTCCGCGACCACTACTGCGTCCGTTACTCCAACGACGGCCTTCAGGCGCTCGGCCAAGCCGGCTTCGCGCATCGCTTCAGGCGATAACGGCAGGCGTAGGCTCGTCACATACGGAGGTTCGCGCATGGTAACAGCAAAGACCAGCCAAAGTGCAGCCAGCCCGGCGCATCCGAGGAACACAACCGACAAACCGCCATGCTGGAACATCCAGCCGCCCATGATCCCGCCCAACGCCGAACCGAGGAACTGGCTGGTGGAATACACGCCCATCGCCGTGCCCTTGCCGCCGGCCGGTGAAACCTTGCTGATCAGCGAAGGCAACGACGCCTCCAGCAGGTTGAACGCGGTGAAGAACACCACCGTACCGATCACCAGACCCCGCAGGCTGTCGCCGAACTGCCAGAAGAATAGTTCAGTGAGCATCAATGTCGTGACGGCGCCGAGCAAAACTCGTTTCATTTTGCGTTTCTTCTCGCCATAGATGATGAAAGGGATCATGGCGAAGAACGAAATCAACAGCGCGGTAAGGTAGACCCACCAGTGCTGCTCCTTGGGCAAACCGGCTTTTTCCACCAGCGCCAGAGGCAAGGCGACGAAGCTGCACATCAGCATCGCGTGCAACACGAAGATACCTAAATCCAGGCGTAGCAGGTCCGGATGCTTGAGCGTCGGCAACAGCGCCTTGCGCGCGACACCGGACTCACGGTGCTGCAGCGTGCCGGTAGAGCGCGGCACCATAAAGGCAACGATCACGATACCGAACAACGCCATGCCACCGGTGGCAAGAAACAACCCATGCAGGCCAAAGGCGCGCGTCAGCAGCGGGCCGACCACCATCGCCACGGCAAACGACAAACCGATGGTCATGCCGATCATGGCCATGGCCTTGGTGCGATGTTGTTCGCGGGTCAGGTCCGAAAGCAGCGCCATCACTGCGGCGGAAATCGCCCCTGCCCCTTGCAGGATACGTCCGGCGATCACGCCCCAGATCGAATCGGACTGCGCCGCGAGCACGCTGCCGAGGGCGAACACGATCAGCCCCAGGTAGATCACCGGGCGACGGCCAATACGGTCGGAAATGATACCGAACGGAATCTGAAAGATCGCCTGGGTCAGGCCATAGGCGCCAATCGCCAGGCCGATCAGTGCGGGGGTCGCGCCTGCGAGATCCATTCCATAGGTCGCCAGCACCGGCAACACCATAAACATGCCCAGCATACGGAAGGCGAACACAAGGGCCAGACCGCTTGCCGCTCGGGTCTCGCCGCTACTCATGCGTTCGCTGTGGGGATCGTGCATGGAAAAACCTCGTGTGAACCGGCGGCGATTCTACCAGTCCCATCGATTGAGAGGGTATATGCGGCGCTTTGCCGCGCAGCTTTCATGTAAGGCTGCAAGCGGCCTTTTGACAGTGTATATTCATCCAGTCTTTAGCCGTATACTCCGGCATTATTTACGCCCGCCGTGCGAGGCCATCTTGGACAAGATCCTGATTCGTGGGGCTAGAACCCACAACCTGAAGAACATCGACCTGACCCTGCCCCGGGACAAACTGATCGTCATCACCGGCCTGTCCGGCTCGGGCAAATCGTCCCTGGCGTTCGACACGCTGTATGCCGAAGGCCAGCGGCGCTATGTGGAATCGCTGTCGGCCTATGCCCGGCAGTTCCTGTCAATGATGGAAAAGCCTGACGTCGACACCATCGAAGGTTTGTCGCCGGCCATTTCCATCGAGCAGAAATCGACGTCCCATAACCCGCGTTCCACCGTGGGCACCATTACTGAAATCTACGATTACCTGCGTCTGCTGTATGCACGTGTGGGTATTCCCCGCTGCCCGGACCACGATATTCCGTTGGAAGCCCAGACCGTCAGCCAGATGGTCGATCTGGTGCTGGCCCAGCCGGAAGGTGCCAAGTTGATGCTGCTGGCGCCCGTCATCCGCGAGCGCAAGGGTGAGCACCTGTCGGTCTTCGAAGAGCTGCGGGCGCAAGGTTTCGTTCGCGCGCGCATCAACGGCAAGCTTTACGAGCTGGATGAAGCGCCGAAGCTCGACAAGCAGAAGAAGCACTCCATCGATGTAGTGGTTGACCGTTTCAAGGTGCGCGCCGATCTGCAGCAGCGCCTGGCGGAATCGTTCGAGACGGCGCTGAAGCTGGCAGACGGA
>NZ_JASLAW010000126.1 GCF_030147005.1 Pseudomonas sp. | reverse complement strand
CTGCTGCATCATCATGCCAATTAAATGGCGCCCTGGATTGAAGGCCAATATCGAATGGGAAGTCGATCCTGATCCCTTCGCAAAGATGCCTCCTCTTGGAACAGAGGCGTTTAAGGTTGCGATGGCTAAAGCGGAATCCAGCTTCCATCGCCACAGCGCGACAGTGGATATTCCGGAATGGCTGGGAACTGAATCTTGTGACCTTAAAGTGCATTTTTTGACTTGCAATAAAGTAAAAGTTACTACTTCGTGTTGGGCTCCCATCTCACCCAACTATCCAATCAAGGACCCTATGGGAGTGAAGGAGCCAGCCGTATGTCCGAAGTAAAACAAAACTCAAAGGCTACCGCTTGGGGGCCACCGTGCTTTCCGGAAAGTGGCCGTTTGCCTACCGACATATCGCCGGTGACTGCTAATTATGCTAAGCAAACTTTCGAGGAGAAAATGTTTTGCCAAGGAACTGATGCCAGAGGACAGAAGCGGCATTCCGAATGCTGTCACAGTCTACATGTCAGCCTGTTCTTCGACGGCACTAACAACAATGACGACAACGATACTCAAAAAAAACATCCCAGCAATATCGCCAAGTTATTTCATGCATCGCTTAGAGGTAGAAATGCAGAGGAAGATGGTTATTTTTCCTATTATATGCCGGGTGTGGGTACGCCTTTCCCCGAAATTGGCGAACTGGATTACAGCGAAGGCGGGCTGAAATATGCCACTGGCGGTGAGGATCGCATCAATTGGGCGTTTGCGTCCTTAGCGAATGCACTGATGCTCGCATTGACTAAGCAAGAGCTATCCAAAGCCGACAGAAAGAAAGCCGTCATGTCCATGAGCACCTCAAAAGCCCCACTGATGAGTGCCCTAGGCCGTGCGAATCGGCGGCGGACTATGAATGAGTTATTGGCCCCGTTGCGGGCCCTGACGGAAACTGCCAAGCCTCGCGTGCTGGGGGTCAAACTGTTTGTGTATGGCTTCTCCCGGGGAGCGGCAGAGGCCCGCACTTTTATCACTTGGTTGAGTCAGTTGTTCGACACCCCGGTTGGGGCAGAGCTGCCCGCGCAACGTCTGATTGGCCTGCCGGTCAGCGTCGAATTTCTTGGCGTGCTGGATACCGTGGCCTCTGTGGGTATTGCCCATGCGGCGCCGTTTTTCGCCGGGCATATGGATTGGGCCGATGACACCCAGTTGCTGCCGGATGCACAGCGCTTCCCTGGACTGGTCAAGTGTTGTCGGCATTTCGTCGCGGCCTTCGAGCAGCGTTCCTGTTTTCCTCTGGATTCGATCCGCAACGAAGACGGCCGGTATCCAGCCAATACTTATGAAGTGGTGTACCCCGGCGTGCATTCCGATGTCGGGGGTGGTTACCCGCAAAGTGACCAGGGCAAGGCGCGTGGCGGCACTCACGAGTTGGTGTCACAGATTGTGCTGCACGACCTTTATGCCGCTGCTTTTTCAGCAGGAGCGCCGCTTCAAGTGTTGGAAGCAGTTCTGCCCAAAAATCTGTTGTCGCAGGCGCAATGGCGAAGCATGGGGCGCGATACGTTACGAGAATTCAACGTTAGCCCTGTAGTAGTCGAACGCTTCAACGCCTGGAGGAAGAAAACCCTCCCAGCTATCACCGACGAAAACTCCGTTATCAATCCCGCCTGGAACTACACGCCACAGCCTTTGAGCACCACCGTAGAAGACACGCTCGCCGCTCAACTGAGCTGGATCACCGGCTGGCGGATTGGCCGCTTTGCCAACGATGACAAAGGTGATAACGACAGCTACAAACGCCAGCCGTTTTTCACCCAGGCCATAGAATTCACCCCTTACAAAGACAGCCAGGAGAAAAAGGCTAACGAGGACTTACGCGCCGCTGCCGTGGAAGCGCGCAGCAGCAACCCAATGCACGCCGGCCCGCCCATCTACGAACCACAAATCGACCAGACCCAGCTCAGTCAGGCCGCCGCTGAGTTCAAGTCTGACTACACGAGGCAGAAACGCGAGCAGACCAGCGCGGCCGGTACGTTTCTCGATGTGGTGTTGCGCGATGCGGTCTACCTGCTCAATGAGGATGATGAGCGAAAAGACCACGAAACCCTCAGTGCAGAGGGTAAGCGGCGCAGCGAACAGCTGTTTCGTGATGCTCACGGCACACCCAGCCTCGACGCCGACATGGCCCTGTTGGTGGCGTTGTTCGATGACCAGATACACGACTCGCGCGCCTGGTTCATGCACGACGCGTTGGCAACACGGGAGATGTGGGCCGGTTATTTCTTTTACCGGATGACCTACTTCGGCAACGACAACAGCCGCGACCTGTCCCCGGTTCTGGTGGCCGGTCGGATACTGGGCGTGGCGATGATTGCCGGTGCCACGGTCTACGGTATCAAGCGTGCTGGAGCGCTGGGTGGGATCGGCGGATTGGCGACGGGTATCGGCGTGGCGGGCATTGGCTATCAGGTGATCGACAAGGCGACCGGCAGGGTGGTGCCATTCTTGCCCGGCGCTGAGCAGTTGCTTAAGCCGTCCAGCCATATTGGCCAAGTGGTCGCCGAGCAGAAACGCCAGATCGCACTCGATGACTATGTACAGCGCATCGAGCAAACCAATGCCATGTTGCGCGAGATGGGCAGTCTGGTCGAGCAGGCTGGGGAGGTGGTCTCATGATGCCCCTGGTACGCATGGGCGACCCGTTGCGCCCCTTCGGCGGTGAGGTGTTGTCGGGACACTACGAGGCCTTTGGTAAGCCGGTGGCTTGTGTAGGCGATCAAGCCCGCTGCAATTTGCATGGAATCACGCACATTGTCGAGGGTGCGTCTGGCTCGACCATCGACGGTAAAGCCGTGGCGCTTGATGGGCATCGTTGCGCATGCGGTTGCCAGTTGGTGAGCACCCTGGCGGCCACGTCGATGATTGTTGCGCCATGAACCGTCCTCCTGAATACCCCGACGTTATCGAACCGGGCGAACCACGCTGGCGGCGTTGGTGGCTAGGGTTGATGTTGCTGATTGGGGCGCAGTCGGCAGTCTTGCTGGTGCTGTGGCCCAAGGAGCAACCGCGCCTGGAGTTTTGGCTCTGGAGCGCGCTGCTGCCGCTGTGTTGGGCGCTGGTGCTGGCGGTGCGTGTGTTGGTGTGGCAGATCGCGCTGTTCAACCGAAAGGTGTTTTTGCTCACTTTGGCGGCTGAGACGCAACGTTGGTGGCAACGGCGCTCCTTGGGCCTGCCGGTACAGGATGTGTTGTTGCTGGGGCCTGCGGGCGATGAGCAAGCGAATTACCAGCGTCTGATGACAGGCGTTCTCCCGTCCGAGCCCGCAATGCCGTCCGGTGCCAGGCAACTGATGTTGCGTTGCCCATTATCGCTGAGCGTGATTGCCGAACGCGCGCCGGCGTTAGCTCGGCGCCTGGCCCGGATGACGCTGACGCTTCCCGACCTGTCCGAACGCTGGCCGCAATTGCGGGCGATCGCCTGGGTGGGGGATGAGAGCAGCGAAGCTGCTTTCGTGCAGGTGTTGACCCAGGCGGGCGGCGTATTGCCCGAGGCCCGTTTGCCATTACAGAACCTGACTGATCTGGACGACGTGATCGATGCTTTCCAGCGTGATTGCCGTGGCGAGGGCGACTGGTTGCTGTGTGCCGGTGTGCTTTCGGTGCAGGACGCAGAAGCGCATGAGGTGCCCGGTGAAGCGGGTTTTCTCTGGCGGGTGTGCCGAGAGGGTCGGCAGTTGTTGCACCGAGGCGAATACCAGGCAGGTGAGTCGCCTGCCGAACTCTGCACTCAGTTGCAGCGTTACGCCGGGCTGCAAGCGCCGCCGGCCACTTGCCTGGCGCTGGATAACACCAGCCAGGAAGTGTTTGCCGGGGGCGGTTGGTCGGCGGCCCAGCATCAACTGAGCGGGCAATGGGGCGTGTTGGCGCATCTGGCTCCGTTTATCGGCATGTCCCTGGCATTGCTGCAAGCGGGGAAGGCAGGTCAGCCCTGTGGCTGGCTGAGCCAGGATGGGAATAAACGATTGGCGATTGGGATGGCGGTGCCTTATGGCAACAATTAAGGACGTGGGTAAGGGCTCGCTAGTTCGCGTGGGGTTGGGTTATTTACTGATCATGACCCTGCTGGTACTGCTCGGTGGCGTGGTGTACAGCGTGTGCGGCGGCTATTTTGGGTGGCCGCAACTTGCGCTCGAACAGTTGCTGCTTTGGGGCTTGGGCGTGTGGTTCGCGCTTTGCTGGTTCTGCCCGGTCATTCTGCTGGCCTGGGATTGTCTGGTGGTCCGCCAGGCGCTGCGGGTTGTGGGGCCGACTGTCGAAATGCCAGGCACGCCATTGAGCTCGGGGGCCTCCCCACTAGACGCGTCGGCGGCAGGAGAGCTGCGCGATCATCTACGCGACCGCTACGGCCTCTTCTGGCGCCGCAAAGTCCGCTTACTCCTGATCATCGGCGAGCCCGCTCACATCGAAGCCATCGCCCCGACCCTGGCCGCGCAGCGCTGGCTGGACGGGCAAGGCACCGTCCTGTTGTGGGGCGGCAGTGCGCAGTCAGTGCTGCATCAGTCATTCCCGAAACACTGGGTCGGCCTGAGTCGCTGGCGTGCGCTGGACGGCGTGGTTTGGGCATTGAACAGCGCCCAGGCCGCCGATGATGCCGCGATGGCCGCGGGCGTGCGCCAGTTGCAGAGACTGGCCCGTGGCTTGCGCTGGCAGTTGCCGTTGTACCTGTGGCAGGTCTGCGACAGTAAATGGTCTCAAGCTGGCCGCCAGGCGCAGCCGGTCGGCTGTCGATTGCCTGCGCGCTTTACGGCGACGGTATTGGAGGCCGCTTTGAATGGGCTGTCGGAGCCTTTGCGCCGCGAAGGTCTGGCGCAGATGAACACTGTGATGACCCATGACTTTCTGCTGCGCCTGTCCCGCGATCTACAGGCCGAGGGCATCGTCCGTTGGCGTCATGCCCTCGCCCCGTTGACTGGCGAGTTTGCCGGTGGCGTGCCGTTGCGCGGCCTATGGTTCAGCCTGCCAATACTGCCTGCGGAGCGCATGCCCAAGCATTTCTGGGCGGTGGAGGCCGCGTGGCGCGGCATCCTTGAAGACAAGCGCACCACGCCCCGTCGATTGGGCTGGAGCGCGCCCCGAATCACCTATGCGCTGACGTTGGGATTGGCCGCGCTGTGGGGCGCGGGACTGCTGCTGTCGTTCGTCGGCAACCGTGTGCTGGTCGATCAGGTTCACACCTCACTGGCTGCGTTGCAGCAACCGGCCAGCAGCGACGAACAACTGAAT
>NZ_JASLAW010000097.1 GCF_030147005.1 Pseudomonas sp. | reverse complement strand
GTGTTCCAGCAGTTGCGCTGACGGGCGTCGCCGGCGGGGCGCTGTTTGGATTTGGTAAGGAAAATATAGGTGAAGCTGTTGAGAAGCGGCAAGCGGGTCAATCCATGCTTGGCGTGTTAGCTACAGCCAGACCTCATCAATAGCCAGACAATACCCGCAGACGAAGCTTTTGGTCTCGGTGCCTTGTGTTGGCGCAGTTCCGTCAAGCTCGCATCTACCTGGGCCAACTCACGCAGCAACCGTGTCTGTTGCTGCGCCAGCTGTTCGCACTGGGCCTGCAACGCGACAAATCCTGCGTGAGCCACTGTCACAACGCCCATTCGACAAGTGGCAGTCGGCGTTCGGCCCAAGTTAGTCGGGCAGACTGCCGAACAGATGCTACAAACCGCCCGGCTATCTAGCTGAACGCGGCCACAGAGGCGCCAGTCGCTCTCCCGAAGCCAACAACCTCGTCACCGCTGCTGCCTATGAGCTTGTCGCGCAAAAGAGTTGTTCAGACCACCCTACATATCCGTGCCCAGCACATTGCGAATCCCATCCACTACGCTGCTGTCCTTAATCACATCACTCAACCAACTCTCCAAGGGCATATCACCCCATTTTATCGCTCGTTCAATCAGCAAGGGGACCGGACTATGGGGCTCGGTTTGCTTGAAAAACTTCACCACACCTCGAAGCTGGTCAAGTGCTTCGGCACGAGATTGTGGTTCAGTACGAATAGCTGCGACTGTGGGTATAGTGGCTATAGGTTGACTCGGGACAGGTGTAATTGCAGCAGCAGGTTTTATCGGTTTTGGGACCGGAGCTGGCGCTCTCACTATGTTCCCACCCCGCTCTGCCAATAGGCGCTCCGTCAACTGACTGACCCGTACCAGAGTCTCGTCAAGCCGAGTGAGGCGCGGTGCATCCTGCTCGAACAACTCATCAATCGTTGCTTGTAGCCGCCGGCACACGCTTAGGCATTCCTGCACCTCACCGTGACGTGATTGCAGGTAGTCAACAGCCGTCAACGCTACCGCACGCTGGAACAGCTCCCCGTTGATCTTGCCCTCGGCCAGCGACGCTTCCATCGCTTCGGGGCTCTGCCGTCCCTGGTTATCGAC
Organism: Pseudomonas sp.; assembly: GCF_030147005.1. Lineage (GTDB taxonomy): Bacteria > Pseudomonadota > Gammaproteobacteria > Pseudomonadales > Pseudomonadaceae > Aquipseudomonas. The sequence continues at coordinate 20,920 of NZ_JASLAW010000097.1, read as the reverse complement.
TTGAAGTGACTGGTCATACCGGGTCAGACCATAGGGCGGATCCTGGGTCAGGGGAACGTCAGCGACGATGCCCGTGAGGGTGGAGCTCAGCCATGCCAGGCGTTCTGCCCTAGCCTCTAACCCCTCGTCGAGTGAGGGATATAGCCCCGACCAGTATGCTTTAAGGATTGCTTCGCACACGGACAACCCAAAGGCGACTCCCTCAAATTGATAGTGGTGGGCCAAGCCTTCACACAGCCAAGCCACCAGGCGCAGATCTTTGCTCTGCTGGGCCAGCCCCTCACCGCTCAGGCGAACGACTTTTTCCCAATCTGCGTGTTTCAGTTCGGCTTGCCATTCGCCCTGGCTCAGATAGGACGCATCGGCACGCCGTGCTTCCTTGATCTGGTCGAACAACTCGGAAAAGCTCAAATCCTCACCGCTTCCCCCTTGAATGGGTTGGGTCAGGCTGACGATAGAAAGTTCGTGCAACTTTTCAGACATAGTACCTCCGGCTATCCGGCTCACCGCCGATCATTTCCTTGTCGCAAAACGCCCCGCCTCAGTAACGAGGCAGGGCGTCGCCTCTACCCTGTAAAAAGGCAGAGGAAGCACTGCTTAGGCATGAGTCTTGTTCTTGGTACGGTCCCAGCCACCCACGACCTTGCCACCACCTTGACCGTCGCCGCGCTTCTGCTGCACGTATTCGGTCTTGATCCGCGCATAGTTGAACTTGATCTCTTCCTTGGGCAGATCGCTGACGTCAGAAGCGTCGTTACCCGCCTCCATATTCCCCAGGAACTTGACGGAGGACACCACCACTTCTTCCATGGTGATGGTCAGGTAGGTGACCTTGTCACCACCGGCACGGTTGACGTGCAGAACCATCTTTTTGATATGTTGACCCTTACAGCAGGTTTCGAACAACTTGGCCGAGGCTTTGTCGACAAACTTGCGGATCGAAAAATCACTCAGGTTCACACGCTCCGAAGAGGCGCCGCCAGCCGAACTGGCAGTCGCGGAAGTGGCCTGTGTTGCACCGTATTCATAGCCCACCACTTCAATCCACTCAGCGTGTTTGTCGTCGGTGCTTTCACCAGGAATGCCGTCGATTTTCAGGTATGCATCAAATGCCATTGGGTAAAACTCCTTTGTTGGTATAAGGCGGTGTCCATCCATTAGCGGAACACAGCACCTTTGCGGTACGTCCCATTGCCCTAGCAAATGAGACATTCACTGGTGTCACCGAGCAAGCAGCCCCACTCGGTAACCAGTATTTTTCGCGCGCCCCCATACCTTCACGGCTGTGCGCGCACTTCAATCTCCACACGGCGGTTCGGCTCCAGGCAACTGATCAGGTCGTTGCGTGGCAAAGCGGTGTCACAGCGCACCAAAGGTCTGCGACTACCTTCACCGACGGCCGTGACCAGTTCCTGGGGCACACCTTTGCCGACCAAATACGTTTTGATCGTCTCGGCGCGCTGGCGAGAAACCCGCAAGTTGCTGTCGGCGTCACCGATCTGGTCGGCGTGACCGGCAATCACGATCGTGCCGACGTTGGGGGTATTGAGCAGCTTGGCGGCGATCTGGCCCAATTGCAGACGCCCCCCCTCCTTCAAGCTCTGCAGGTCCGCCCTGCCGAATGCAAACAAGGTGTCCGATTCCAGGGTGATGGTTTCAATGGCACGCAGCGACTGCGCCAACAAGCTGTTGATGTAATTGCGCGAACTGGACACCAGGAACGCGTTGTCCATGAGCCGTGGCACATCCGGCTCATTGATCTGCTCGCTGTAGAAAGCAATTTGCCGTCCGGCATACAAGTAGTCAGCTGCTTCGGGCTGAGCAGTTCCCGCATTGGCTTTGATATGACGAGCAATGCTCGGATACCAATAGTCAGGAATCGTCTGTTTGAGCAACAGTGGGTCCGCCTCGCCTTGCCACGACTTGGCGAGCATCTGGTAGGTCTCCAGCGTTGCCTTGCCGAACTTGGCGATGGAAGCCGCCCGGTTGTCCTGGGGCAAAGCACGAGGCTCAACGCTGTCGACGCCGGTCACCGGATGCTTATCCTGGGTGTTGCGCTGATACACCTTGATCGTCGGTAACAACGATAACGAACGAGTCAAGTTGTCTGCAGTCGGTGTCAGCATCACCCGCTCCAGTTCGGCAAAATAATGCTCACGCACCTTTGGCTCGATCATCCAACCTTGATAAAGACCCAGGCGCAGAGACCAGGGCACACCGGTTTGTCGATGTTGGCTGTAGTAGTCGGCGGCGCTCGCGCGCAAACGGTCCAGGCGCTGCCAACCGGCATACGCCCCCGGTGACTCGGCGTCTTGCTGAGCGGTTAGCGCCAAGTCGCCGACAAGACCTTCAATGGCCATTTTGTTCTGCCAGAAAGCCGTGCCCCACGCCCCACAGACGGCCAGCGCCAAGGCCGCGCCGCCCAGACGCCAACCTCGCAGGTGACGATCCTCTCGCCGGTTACGGCTGTACAACGCCACCAGATGTTGATCCGGGATGATGACTTTCTGGAAAAGGCTCTGGATAAACAACGACTGTGGCTGGGCTGCCCCCTTTGTCGGGATCGATTGCGGATCCAGGGCAAATCGCTGGCTGACTTGGCGGATGTGTTCCCCCAACGTCGCGCATTGCGCATCCAATGCACTGGTGAAATAGAACCCGCGCAAAAGCGTTGCACTCTGATACGGGTTGGCTTGCAGCAGTGTGGCGACAAAGCCCCGCAATACTGGCTTGAACGCCATCAGTTCCAAAGGAAAGCGATACACCGTTGGATCGTCGCGCGTGATGCGGATGTCTTGCTGCACCAACTGCTCGCCAGCCACCTGTTGCCAGTGACTGGCCCACACCTCCAGGGCCTGGGCAAAACGCGCTCCCCAGTCCGCTTGCTCAAAGTGAGCGTGGGGAAAGGTCGTGCCCAATACACTTTCCTGGTGCAACGAATGCCTTTGCCGGTAGAACTCGCTAAATCCAGGCAATAGGTCGCACTTGGTGAATACCAGATAGATCGGCAACGTCAGTTCCAGCAGCGCCTGCGCTTCTTGCACCCGCTCACGCAAACGCTTAGCCAGTTGTTCACACTGAAGCGCCGAAGCATTCAGCAAATCCTCCAGGCTTACCGTCACGATCAAACCATTCAGCGGCTGGCGAGGGCGGTATTGGCGCAGTAAGGTCAGAAATCCTCGCCAACGGCCAGCCTCCTCTGGGGTGTCCATGTAACGGCCAGCGGTGTCGAGCAACACCGCTTCAGCGCTGAAGAACCAATCGCAGTTGCGCGTCCCGCCCAAGCCCACAGTACGCATCCCCTCACGCTCAGCGTAAGGAAAATGCAGACCAGACTGCAGCAACATCGAGCTTTTGCCGGAGGCTGGCTGGCCAATCACCAAATACCAGGGCAAGGCATACAGTGCATCCCGTGAGCGCCGTCCACGCGTACCGGCACGCAAGCGGGCGATACTCTGCAACAGGCGCTCACGCAACAAACTGATCTCTTCACGGTCGGCAGGGCTGGCGTTCAGTACCGCCTGATCGGCGTCATCGCGCAGCAGCACTTCCAAATCCTGATACTGCGCTGCCCCGCGATGGAGCAGCAGCACGTACAGCGACGAAGACACCAGAAACCCACCAATGCCCACCATCAAACTGCCCAGCGACGAGAAGCCTAGACGCACGCCAAGCCCCCAGATGAGGAAGAGCATCAGGAAGCAACTGACACCGACTACATAGGGCTGATACTTCAAAAAGTAATACTTGAGCCGGTTCATGCGATCGTCCCCTGCTGGCGCGTCGGGCAAAACGCCACCAACTCTCGCAACGACTGCTCCGCCCTCATGGCAGGGGGTGAAATGCCAGGCTCAGCGTGCAGCAACGAAGGACAGGACACTTCGCCCGTCAGGACGCGGTACGCCGTAGCAACTTGACGCGAAGCGAAACAGAGCAAGCCTGGGTGCATAAAATCATCCACCAGCACACTGACGGCCGGAACCTGTTCATTGCTTTGGACGCTCAGCCATTCACACCAGAAATCGGCCACCGGCCGCATCAAGCCACGCGCGGCCGGGAGTGGAAAATGCGTAACCGGCGGTCGCGCTTTGCAGACGCTCTCACGCAAACCCATCAATCGTGCCGGCAAAGACACGCCATCCAAGTTAACGTAAGAAGGTTGCAAAGCATTGGCGACATCTCGTAGCTCGAAGTCATCCAGAAACTTCACATGTACACGTCGATACAAGGCCACGTCGGCGAGGTCCCACGGGCGCAAGGCTTTCAACTGTTGGAACACCGAAGCGGTGTCCAGCCCCTGCGACGCGTCGATCAATAGCGGTTTGATCTGCGCGGCGAAGACTTCACTCAACGTATGTGCATTGAGCCCCCTGTCGGAGGGACGGACGAGTTGAAAGATAAAAAACGGGTAACGCCGGCCACTGCTGTCATGCGAGCTGACCACCCCGCCCAGCAACCAGACGCCGGTCGTACTGACAAAACTGAAATAGCACAGGGGCAGCTCGTCAAAACGCGACTGCCACTGCACACTCTGATCGAGATCAACCAAGGTGCGCTGCAACCATAGATCGAACTCAGCCACTTCAGGCAATGCCCCATGCAGGCTGACGAAATCCGCGCTGGCGGGGATCTTTCCAAAGCAACCAATCATGTGCCGTCTGCCCGCGCTGCACCGCCCAGAGTACCGAGGGACTTCACGTCACCAAGATCGGTGAGGCGTACGCCACCATAGTTACGCAGCACAAGGCTGACTTCCCCCGCTTGAACCGGCCAGGTAAAACGCTGACGTACCTGGTCCAGTTCGGAAACCTTGGCGCTGTCATTCATCTTCAACAGGCCCCAGCGTCCTGGGTAATCAAATACCGTCTTGCGCTCTCCGGTCAGAGTGACCACATCCAAACGCGCGCCAGGGCTCTGTGGGTTCCCCGGCCAAGTGAACCGGCTCCATTGCGGCTTGCCATTGCGGTAGTGTTGCACCTGACCGTCCAGCGTCAGGATGATATCGGTGAAGCGTTGGGACGGTTCAAGCATCACCTCAAAACCATTGCCGGGATCGGACAGGCTGGCGATCACTTCACCCAGTGCGCTGGCCTTCTCGATGCCCTGCAGCATGCGTGAACTCACCAGTGGGGCGCCGTTGCCGGTCCGGCTCATTCCCAAACCTTCGCCGCCTGCCAAGTTGCCGATCTCGTTGCGCTGAAAAGCCGGCATCAAGCCCGTACCGGGATCAACAAAACGCTGTAGATCCTTGACCGAAGCCTCGTTTTGCGCGGCCGGGTTGATGGGATACCGATGCGCCAGGTTTTGCTGCCAGGGTTTTATGATCTGCTGCGACCATGCCTTGGCAACTTGCTCTCCGGCCGGGGCACGCAGGCTTTCCCAGGTGAACATGATAGGGTCATTGAAGAGGCGCTTCAGTGAACTGGAGAGGCTGTCCTGCGACGTCTCGATACTGCTTTCAACGTAGTTTCGCAGGTTGGTGACCTCCGTCGGCTGGCCGTCAAGGGTTTCGATAATCAGTTGCTTACTGCTTTTACCCAGATCCTGGGAACGCTCAATATTGCTCAAACGCACTTTAAGTTTGCGCAGCGCGGCCAAATACCGGTCCATGACCGTGCGATCCGCACCATCCGGGTTTTCGGCTGAAAACAAACGCGAGACGCTGTCAAACTGGCTGCTCAAAGCACCGTCGGTGAATGGCAAAATGGCCGCCAAGCCGGCAGTAGCAGCCTCGGCAAGCGGCTCATCTTTCGGTCGGTCCCACGAGGTATTTTGATGGAGTGCCATCAGCAGCTGCTTGAGCGGCGAGTTCTGAACATCGCTCAACGGGGCCAAGTGCTGCAGTGCCTGCTCCAGAGTACTGAACTGACGCAGGCCTGTTCCTGCCAGGAACTTCGTCCAGGCTGCCGCATAGTCACGCTTATACAGCGCCATCAGGTCCCGGATAACGTTGACCTTTTGCACCTGTTGATCGACGTCCTGGCCTTCCAGCACCCAGTCGCTGTCATGCTGTATGGAACTTGCGAGCAATTTTAGCAACGCCGGTTGCATGAACTGCTCCCAGCCCTGGCGGGTGTACAGCGCAGGCACGGTTTGCGCGGAAAAGAGCAACTGCCGGCCAGGGCCTGAGACCATCTGGTTCAGGGCCAATGCGGGGAATTGCTGGTCGGACTCCAGCTGCAGCCGGAGGTACTCACGTTCCACCAGAGAGCTGGTGATCATCAAGGACTTGAGGCTATGGCGCGCAGCACTAACCAGGCTGTCATTGCGTGGCATTACCGGCGCGTCATCCTGGCGCACCATCTGGACATAGAGTGCCGTGTTGCCATTCACTGAAGCGGCGCTCAGCCATGGCCCGGCAGGTTCCATCACCTGACGCCATGCCAATGGCAGTGCAACAGACAGGAAGTCAGTATCGGGATGTTGTTGAGGTGAGGTCAGGATTAAATACAATTTCAACGCACTGTAAGCCTCCACTAAAGTGGTCGCTTGCGCTTCATTGAGGCGTCCCACTACCTCCTCAGACAGGGCCAGCCCAGCCCGTGACAGCGCGGCTTGTCGCTCAACATCCACGCTGCTTGCAACAGCCGAGGCTGCTGCACGCGTGCCCTTTTTCGGTACGACAACCTCGTGGGGTTCATGGGTCAAATGTTTGGCCAGCTCATTCAACTCGTGCAACTGCAATTGCAGGTGCCGGCTGATCGGGGCCAAGACCTGCCGCCGCAATTGTTCTCTGTAAGCGGCCTGCAACGGCACCTGTAACGCATCGACCGGATACAGTCCGACGCCGCGAGCCCACGGCACACCGTGCTCGCTCTGCGTATTCAGCCGTTGCACTTGCTCGCGCAGCATCTCCAAGGTCGCCACGGCGTCAGCACCTGACGCCTGGTGAGTATTGAGGTCGTCCCTCAACTCGGTCAGCCACAGCCGGGTCGCATGGAAGGCACTCGCTTCCCAAGCCAGCGCCCCTGCACCTGCCAACAAAGCGCAGGTCAAGAGCACGCGACGCCACGCATGGTTCACGCCCTGACGGGCGTAGTAAAGACCCAGCTCCCGATCAGGAAATAGTATTTTGCGAAACACGTCGGTGATGAAGTAACTTTTTTCACCGGCACGGTTGGCAATCACTTCGCCAGAGGGGGCCAACCCATAGCGTTCGCTCAGTTCATCTTCATGGATCGCCGGCAACGCCTGGCCGTCCTGCAAGGCACTGGTAAAATACAGGCCGCGCAAGAGCAAGGGCGCCTGGCTGGAGTCCGTACAGTCAAACGGCGCCAAGAAATCCGCCAGCACCCCGGACATATCCGCCAGATAGCGAGGAAACTGCAGGCGCTCAATCGCCCCCTCGGCCGATTTCGACACCTGCGCCCCTACATGCTGATTGAGCCGCTGTAACAAGGCACTGAATTTGCCTTCCAGTACCTGACGCATGCCCTGCTTGCGCAATGCACCCGGATCGAAGGTCATGCCCAAGGGCTGCTGCCGCGCCCCAGCATCCAGCCCGTCAAACACCGCGTGGAAACCTGGCAATAGATCTGTCTTGCTGAGCATCAGATAGACCGGTGGGGTCACCCCAAGGCTGGCGCTGTATTGCTGAATACGTGCCACCAGCTGCGCGGACAGAATTCCACGCTCCTCATGACTGGCCGATAGAATTTCCGGCAAACTCACGACCAGCACCAAGCCATTGATCGCCGGTCGCCGACGTTGCCGCCTGAGCAGCTTCAGAAAACAAGTGAACTCATGAGCGGACTGGTCATCACTGAGGTAGCGACCTGCCGTATCGATCATTACGGCTTCGGGGCTGAAGTACCAGTCACAGTGCTGGGTACCGCTCTGCAACCCCGGCATCGATCCCTCGGCCACCCGAGCCGACAAGCCGGCTCGGGTCAGCAACGAGGTTTTACCAGAGGCCGACAAACCGATGACCAAGTACCAAGGCAGATCGGACAACGCAGCCGCACCACCACCGCCCGCCTCGGGCGCGGCCCTCAGTAATTTCACCGCGTGCTGCAACCGTTCCCGCAACACTTGGTGATCGCGAAACTCGCCACCCTGCTGTTCGCGGTCGACCTCAACACTGAGCAGGTGTTCAAGGTTGCGTTCAGTGCGAATTCGCGCGTACTGACGTAATACCACCCACAGCAAGCAGCAGGCACTGAACAGTGCCATGCCAACCCACACGGCCTCCCGCTCCACAGCAGTCCACACCAGCACCACAGTGCACAAGGCTATTCCAGACAGCCACACCAGCAACCAGAGAAACCAGAAATTTTTGATAACGCGCAATAGTGTCTTCATTACATCCTGACCTGAAGTGTCGACTGAGGCTTAAACGCCGAACAGGCGGCTGAGTTGTTCGGAAAGCACGGCCACGTCACGCTCAAGCAACCAACGCAACACCCAGAACACGATGCCGCAGCCTGCCGCCAACAGCGCCATGTACAGCCAAATCGGGACTTCATAGCGCAGCAAGTGCGAGACCTGGTCAGGCAGCGTCCAATCCGGCGACAGTGCCTGCGGCACCTGTTGCCCCCTGGCCAAATCCTGGCCCAGGCTGTTGGCGATGTACGCCAGTTGCTCCTTCTGCTCCAGGCTGAACTTGCCCTCAAACCCCAGCGCCAGGCACAAGTGGTAAACCTCCAGGACATCGCGGTTTGCCTTCACGTCCACGCGCAACTGCGTCAGCTTGTCGAACAGGCCTTCGCCTGCCAGGTGCACGCCGAAATATTGGAACTGCAAGGTGTGTACTTCGAAGTGTGAGCGCAGCGGACTGTCGCCTGCCCGCAACACGCTCTCGTCGAGAAAGGCACAGAGCGCGTATTGCGTGTCCTTGACCTGCTCGACGCTGTAGCCGGCGGCACGCGCGCCCTGTTCCAGGCCCTGAAAGAACTCATCCACGCTGCGCACGAACTGCGTCACGTCTTGCACCTGACTTACGCGACGGATCAACAGGGCCATGGATAGAAAATCGCGCACGAGATCCTTCATCAACGTTTTTTCTCCGGGCGCGGAAACCACGCCCAACGTCTGTGCAAAAGTCATTTGGGCACCGCCATCAGTTCGAGCTTGAGATCTTTAAAGGCGTTGGGAACGTAGAAGCAGATGGCCTGAGCAGCCATCATCCTTTCGTAGACCTTCCCCTGGGGTTCGATTGCGAAGTAGTGGTTACCCAGGCGCAGCGCAATGGCACTGGGCAGCCTCGAAACAGCATTGAGCACGACACCGGGCATCGCAGCATTGACCACCACTTCAATTTCATCAGGCGCGCCCACCTTGAAGGCCCTCGGCACCAGTTCCAGCAACTTCGCGCCGGGCATATCGGCTTGCACTGCAATATAAAAGTCCGCGTCCGCTAAACGAGGGTCGCGCAAACGCCCTGTATAGAAGGAAGGCTTGTTCTGTTCGAGGTCGATGACAATGCATTGGCTGGGCACCACGTTGTCCAGCAGATCACGGATCAAAGCATCCAGTTTCAGTAAGGCTGTCGCCGGATCTTGATGATCGTATGCAGGAATATCAGCCAGCTCGCCTCGCAAGGAAAAGGTCAGCAAACTCCCCGTCAACTCAGCCAAGCATCGATACAACTGTTCCGGGTGCATGCCGGGGTGCTGGAGCAGATGAGCCAACTCCGCGTAGGCTCGGTTCACCGTATTCAATAACCAGAACAGGGTCACGTCACTGCTGCCAAATTCGACAACCTGATCGCCACGCTCACGCCGGCGCGCGCCCAGCAACTGGCTTTTGCCCTGTAGCGCCGCCAGGAGACGTTTGCCCACCACCAATGGTGTGGGGTGGGCACCGAGATGCAAAGCGGGTGGCACGAACTGCTCGTCGCATCGAAACCCACCCGTAGCGTCCCGGACCAAACGCAGCAATGGACAAGCGGTGTACCCATCCAGGTCATCGCCCTCGATAAGCAGCACCGGGTTTAAACTCAGGCGAGTGATCTCGCTCTCCAAATCACCTTCATTCAGGTCGGGGAGCGCATCGAAGCGTTTGCAAAAACGTTTCGGGATGTGGGTAGCCTGCGTGTCATCCTGGTAATTGGCTCCTGTAGGCTGCGACAACCTCAAGACCACGAAAACCTTGAGGTGCGCCTCCTTGAATAGCTCATTCAGGTTTCGAGCGGGTGGCAGGAGATCGTGCTGAGGAGCATCGAATGCGGTGCCGTCAGGGAACACCAGCTTGAGCCGCGTCAGTTGTAACCGGCCTTGCGCCAGTGCATCACTGTCCAACTCCAAGGCTTGCACGCCCCAAAAGAAGGGTGTGCCGCGCATGGTTGCCTGAGCTTGTTGATATTGGTGAAAAGCGTCCTGGTACTGAAAGTGCTGAGGCAGCATGAACATGCCCTCGTACCACATCACGCGATTGTGCTGACTCATAGCACTACCTCGGCCGATGACGGCGAAGGGGTTTCCTCGACATCAAGGGCCACTTCGGTGTTATCCGTTTCGGGATCACTCCAGCGCGCAACTCCGTCCAGCACATCGACCCCACTGGCAGCCACCACACGTGAGCCCTCAAGCAATACACGTACACCATCCGGGGAAAACCACAGGCCGTCCTTGCGCAAGGAGTCCGCCGCGAAAGCGATCTTCCAGGGCTGCTCAGAGGTGTCATGAAAAAAGGCCGCAACCCCGACAAAGCGGGTGGCATCGCCCAACGGCCAGTCCTCGATATGGCCAATGCCGGGCAACACTGTCAGCTCACGGGTGTCCAATACGGTGGCGCCCATTGTTTGCTGCGGGACCGCCCATAAGGCATCAGCACTCGCGGCCACGAATGGCTCCAAGCGAGACAACTGATACACCCGCACCACCACGGAGAGCGGTTGTCCATCGGTCACCGTATTCAGTTGATTGCCGCCATCAATCGTCATGCGCAGGCGATCAGGGCTACTGAACATCATGTCGTTCACCCACGAGTCATCCATTTTTCGTCCCGCCCGATCAGTCACTCCGCACGCACTCAGGCCAAGCGCAAGCAGCACCAAGATTGCTATCCGGTACATAAATGTCCTCAAAATTTCCATGTTCAGGGGTGCAGCAGGCCATCCTGCGCAGCCGCTACTAACTAAGGTTCACCACAAACCCGCCATCCTTACCCACGTCGACCTCCGCACGTTGAATGGACAGATGTTGGGCCATTCGCTCCAGCACACAGCTCGCCAGTTCGGGCATCAAGGCGCCGGACAAGATGTTGTCGATGTTGCGGGCACCGCTATCCACCTCTGTACAGCGCGATGCCAGCGTCGTCGGCACAGCCTCAGTGATGTGCAAAGGCACGTGGTAGTGACGCTCGAAACGGTGCTGGATGCGCGCCAACTTGAGCTCGACGATGCGTTCAAGAATGGCGTCCTGCACCGGGTAGAACGGCACCACCTGCAAGCGGCCCAGGAAGGCGGGCTTGAAGGCCTGATGCAACGCCGGTCGCAGTTCTTCGATGAGCTGCTCAGGGCTGGGTAACGCGTCGACCTGATGGCAGGTACGCAGAATGTGATCAGTGCCGACATTGGAGGTAAGCAAAATCAGGGTATTGCGGAAGTTGATGGATCGCCCTTCGGCATCGTCCAACATCCCCTTGTCAAACACCTGGAAAAACAGCTCCAACACATCGGGGTGAGCCTTCTCCACCTCGTCGAGCAGCACCACGCTGAATGGTTTGCGCCGCACTGCTTCGGTCAGCACGCCGCCTTCGCCATAGCCGACGTACCCTGGCGGCGAGCCTTTGAGTGTGGCAACGCTGTGGGCTTCCTGGTATTCGGACATGTTGATAGTGATCAGATTGCGCTCGCCGCCATACAAGGTATCCGCCAGCGCCAGAGCGGTTTCGGTCTTGCCCACCCCGCTGGGACCGAGCAACAGAAAAACACCGATCGGTTTGTCGGGATCTTCCATATGCGCCCGAGACACCTTGATACGCTGGCTGATTGCTTCCAGCGCGTGGTCTTGCCCCAACACCCGCTCGGCGAGAAGCTGGGGAAGCTGTTGCACCGTATCGATCTCATCGCGCACCATCGTGCCCAGTGGAACCCCAGTCCAGGCGGCAATCACCTCGCTGACGGCAGCACCATCCACCTGAGCATGGACCAAGGGGTTGTCACGCTGGACCTCAGCCAACTGCCCCTTCAAGCGCATCAAGGCATCGGTACTGCTCTCGGTTCCCTCGCGCAGTTGCGCGTTCAGTTGATTCACTTCGTCAACCAGAGCCCGTTCGCGCTGCCACTGCCCCGACAACACATCAAAGTGTTGTTGCACGCCCGCCAACGCCTGCTCCAGCTCGTCAAGCCGGCGCTGGTGCGGCGCCCCGGTGCGGGCCTCCTGCTCCAACAACTCACGCTCGCTGGTGATCTGCTCAATCTGAATCACGCAATCTTCCAGTGCTGCAGGCGTGGTGGACTGCGCCAGCGCCACGCGCGCGCAGGCCGTATCCAGCACGCTCACGGCCTTGTCTGGCAACTGCCGACCGCTGATATAACGGCTCGATAGACGCACGGCCTGTATCAGTGCCTCATCCAGTATCGCTACGCCGTGGTGCGCCTGCATTTTTTCAACAAGCCCCCGCAGCATGACCACCGCCTGCGCCTCGTCCGGCTCTTCGACTTTTACCACCTGGAAGCGACGAGCCAACGCCGCGTCTTTCTCAAAGTACTTCTTGTATTCCGCCCAGGTAGTCGCGGCGATTGTGCGCAACTCCCCCCTCGCCAACGCGGGCTTGAGCAAATTCGCGGCATCGTTCTGTCCAGCCTGGCCGCCGGAGCCAATCAAGGTATGGGCTTCATCGATAAATAGAATGATCGGATGCAGGCTGCGCTTGGTTTCCTCTATCACAGCTTTCAACCGTTGCTCGAACTCGCCCTTCACGCCGGCACCCGCCTGCAACAGCCCTAAATCGAGCGTGTGAATGGCAACCTCGCGCAACACCGTCGGCACCTCGCCCTGTACAACGCGCAGGGCCAACCCTTCCACAACGGCGGTTTTGCCCACACCCGCCTCCCCCGTGAGGATGGGGTTGTTCTGCCGGCGACGGGTCAGGATGTCGATCATCTGGCGCACTTCCACATCTCGCCCCAACACCGGATCAATACGCCCTTCCCGAGCACTTTGGGTCAAATTCACCGTGTACTGATCCAACGCCGGCGTTTTGCCCGATCCGGCCGTCACCGGCGAGGTCGATTGATCCAGGGCAACGGCTTCCGCTGTACCCTCTACCAACTGGACAAGCCGGTTGCGCAAATCATCGGGATGAACCTTCTCCAACTCCGCTGCCGAAGCCAGCACCCAGCGCCGAAGCTCCTGATCGTCAAGCAAGGCAAGCAGCAGGTGGCCGCTGCGCACGCGCTCCTGACTGTATTCAATAGATGCCACCACCCACGCCCGTTCAATCCAGCGGGCAATCTGTGGCGACAGTGCTGGCGTGCGAGTGTTGCCAACCTTGAAACCTGTCAGGGCTGTGCGCAATTGAGCCTGCAGGCGTTCTGTCACGATCTCGTAGTGATGAAGGATAGGCCGCATGTCACAATCATCGATCGCCAGCAGTTGCAGCAGGACATGCTCAACCTCCACGTCGTAGTGGCGCTCGTTCAAGCACAATGCAGCAGCATCCTCGGTCGCACGGCGGCTGAGGTCATTCAGTTTGGCAAACAGAGTTTTCAGGTTCACAGCAGCGTGCCCTCATAAGGAATACGGAAAATCGCACAACGATCAGGGCTGGCTTCACGTGCAGGAGGTTTCAACCAACCCAGCCAGCCCAGTGCCAGCCCACCGTTTCGACTCAAGCGCGCCTCGGGTACCGCGTCGGCACGCAAGATGGGGGCAATCTCAACATCCAGGAATGCGCCGATATAGAAGCGCGTCAGTTCCAGCAGCTTGCGATAGTCGTCGGTGCCCGGCTGAAAGCGCCGATAGTCATCCAGGCTGAGCGGCCCCAACTCAATACGAAGGCACGATTGGTAGTCCCAGACTCGCCGGCCAGCCACCGACCCGCGCCCCAACACCGCATTACGTCGCCCCAATTGGCAGCGTTGCGCGGACGGAAGCGGCAGCCAGCGACCGACAAAGCTCTTCACAACACAAGGCACGGCGAAGTAGTAAGCCAGCATCAATTCCAGGTTCTGCGGCGTACGCCGCTGCTGCGCCAGCAGGCCGGAAAAGTAGCTGAATACATCCCGAGGCAACGCCGAACCACCCTTCTCAATCTGTCGTTGCTGCACTTTCGTGCCGAGCCCCAACAACGTGTGCAGGTAACGATCAAAGTCCGAACGCCCCTTGCGCTCATGCTCAATATGGAACTTGTACTTCTGCCAAGCCTGATAAAACAGCGCCGTCATCCGGTGGGAAAACAGATCCAGAAAGGCGTGCCCGGCGTCATCGCGGTTTTGCATGTGGCGGGCCATCAGCATTTCGGTATAGGGCCGAGGTAGCACGCCGGAAGGCCCCACCAACCCCATGAACGTGACCTGCACCTCGGACAAGGGCAAGCCCGATAGCGACATATGCTCAGCCCGCTCAAAGCGCAGGTCACTGACATCGCTGGCAGGAAAGTTCAGCGACAGCAGCGAACGAAACCGCAGCGGATCATCGTGGGGACGCGCTTCAGGATCAGTACGCCCCGTCTTGCTGTAGTGCAGCCGCAGCAAACGCACCAGTTGAAAGAACTCAAACCGGTACGGCTGTGACCGCGCCTGATCAATCAGACCAGGGCTTGAGCGCCGGTTCTTGGTGGCCATTGCACGATTCTCTTTTCTCGCTGCCGAGACTGCAGGGTGAGTTGGGTAAAACTGTTGAGCGAGCAATACAGCCCGAAGAAGTGGTCCAGCACCTGGCCGAACAGGAACACGCCACCGCCGATGTACTGGCTTTCGTCCAGCTCCAGCGTCAGCCCCACGCCACGAACAACGCTAGGCCGAGGGTTCCCGACCAGTGCCACCGTTGGCGCACTGCGCAACGAAACAATGCCATTGATCTGCTTTCGCACTGCAGAGGCTTCCCGGTAGTTGTAAAGACTGAGCAGCTCCAACAACACCTCGCGCCCGTCATGGGCCAACGACAAATGGTTGAGCGACAGGTGCGACACCAGGCGCCACAGCAACCCTTTGCCCTGCGGCAAGCGAACAGAGGGTGTGGGTTTGCGCAGGCAGCGGACTCGCTGTACCACCGAGTCGCCCTCCAGGAAAAAATCACTGCCAGTGCCGCCATAGGGCAACAACCTCGGTAAGTCGCGGTTACTGCAGGTCAACGTCAAGCTGAGGGTGTCGTCGGTGCTGTCAACCAACTCCAACTCTCGATCGACCAGGCGAATCGCCAAATCGGTACCGGTTTTCTGCCCATGGGCCACCGAGCGACGCCGGGCGATCCAATAGCTACCATCGTCGGAGACCGAGTCGCGCGGCTCGAAAAAGGGTCGGCACGGCTCGACCTGTTGCTGACGACCGACTTCCTTGATCCGCACGACACGGTCAATCGCCACGACTTCGGCAAAGCGATGCTGACGACCATCCGGGACCACCGGGTACTCATGCTGGGTATGCGTCAGCTTGATCGGCTTAGCCTGGTGGCGGAACAAATTGACCACGGGCGTGCAGTTGAGCTTGAAGTGACTCGCATTGAGGTTCTGCGCCAACCTTGTCAGCCGCTCGGGCACATCGTATTCGGCGAAGTACAGGTTGACCTCCACCTCCTGCAAGGCTTTGCCCGCCAGCGCACGGCCCAGACCTTCGAGGTCGAAGAACATGAATTTGTCGGGAAAAGTGAAATATTCATGCAACAGCCGGTAACCCAGGAAAGAACGCTCGGAATAGTCGATCAAGCCTTCTTCGGCGCAGTAGCCGACCGCCTTCACTGCACCCGGCGGCAATGCGACTTCCCGGCGCTGACCCGCTTCGGTGAACACCAACGCCGCCCTGGCCACGTTATTGAACAGCAGCTCGTACAGATGAAGCGTCAACGTGCTTTCGCCATCAATGAAAAACCGCAACGGCTGCAGCGCCAGATCACCAAAGCAAACCTCAATGGTCGTGCGCAGACCGATTCGCAAACACGCCTGATGCTCCGTCGTACGGCTGGTGAACGCCGAACGCTCAAGCTCCATAAACGCCACATCGGCCACCCTGATAGGCCAGAGCGTCACGGGGTAACAGGTACGAAACAAACAGGAAATGCCGTCCACTTCCTGCGATTTCAATTCGCTATGACGCTCGATGCAGTAGCCATCAGTTACCGCACTGCTGTCACCGGCAGAGAATTCCACAATCGACAACGAAGGGGTTGGCCGCAGGTAGTGCGGGTACATCACGTCCAGGAAGGCTTCGACGATCTCAGGGAAATCGTCATCCAGTTTCTTGTGCACTCGCGCCGCAAGAAACGAGAACGCTTCTATCAGGCGTTCCGCATGGGGGTCTTCACACTGGTCGCCGTCCATCAACAACCGTGAAGCAATTTTCGGGTACTGTCGCGCAAACTCCTGCCCCAACGTGCGCAGGTGTGACAGTTCCTTTTCGTAATAGGGCAACAGATCGCTATGCATCAGTTCAAGTTCTGCACGGTGTAGGCTTGAGTGTTGACCTGCAACACAGCGTCGAACGACACCTGACGTGTCGTCTCAGGCAGACGCAACAGCGCATCCACCCGGAACGTCAGTTGTCGCTGCTGCGGCAGTGAGTCCAGTAGCTGGACACGAACGTGGCGGAAGCGACGATCACCGCTCTCGATGGCCTGTTTGAGTTGCAGCCTAATCTGCGTGCGGTCCTCGGGATTGAGCAGGCCCTTACTCGTAAAATCAGGCAACCCGTACTCCAACAATGAGCCGCGCAGTTGAGGGAATGCATCCAACGACCGCGCATCAATGTGTTGCCGAGTGTTCACAAGGGTTTCCAGATCGCGCACCAAACTGGCCGTATAGTCGGCCAGCGAATAGAGGCGTTGCGCGCTACCTTCCACCGTCTGATGCGGAGCTTCGTCACTCAACCGATCAAACAAGGTCGGCAAAAATCTGGCGGGCGTGTTCATAGGGCCATCCTGGCACGGGTACGGATCAACTACGGGTGGATTTCGGCAACTCAGCGACCAGGCGCAATGACGCCGTCAGCTCATCCAGTTGGTAATGGGGGCGCAGGTAGCTCACCGACTTGTAGACACCGGGTTTGCCTGGCACTTCAAAGACCTCGACCCGAGCTTCGCGCAACGGGTTCTTGGCTTTGGCTTCCTGACTGGCGGTGTCATCCAACAACACATAGCTGGAAAGCCAATTGTTGAGGTACGACTCCACGTCCTGGCGGGAGGCGAAACTCCCCACCTTGTCGCGCATGATTGCCTTCATGTAGTGGGCGATCCGCGAGGTGGCAAAGATGTACTGCAGCTGCGCCGAGAGCCTGGCGTTGGCATTGGCGACATCGGTGTTGTACTGCTTCTGCTTTTGCATCGACTGCGTGGCGAAAAACGCCGCGTGGTCGGTGTCTTTACGATGCACCAATGGCACGAACCCCAGGTCCGACAACTCCTTCTCACGCCGATCAGTGATGGCGATCTCCGTGGGGCACTTAAGGGCCACTTCGCCGTCATCGGTCATGAAGGTATGGCTGGGCAAGCCCTCCACCAAACCACCACCCTCCACCCCACGAATGGCTACGCACCAGCCGTAACGCGAGAAGGCCTGGGTAACCTGAGTCGTCAGTGCATAGGCCGCGTTGACCCATAAGTACTTACTGTGGTCGCGGCCATCCACATCTTCCTTGAAGAGGAATGCTTCCACCGGCGCTGTATCCGGCCCATAGGGCAGACGCCCCAATACATGCGGCAACGCCAATGCGGCATAACGTGAATCTTCACTGTTACGAAAGGATTTCAGCTTGGTGTATTCGACCGTATCGAAGATCTTGGCCAAGTCCCGAGGCCCTGCCATGTCGGTGAACGAATCCCAACCAAACATCTCGGGCGAGGCCGCGGAAATGAACGGCGCATGGGCAGCCGCGGCCACATGGGAGATCTCCTCCAGCAGGTACATGTCCTCTGGGCTGCGAGAGAACTTGTAATCCCCCATCAGCATGCCAAAAGGAGCGCCGCCAAAGGTGCCGTATTCCTCCTCGTATACCTTCTTGAAAAGCGCGCTCTGATCAAACTCAGAAGCCGCTTTCAGGTCGCGCACCAGGTCTTTCTTCGAGGCATTGAGCAACTTGATCTTCAGCGTCGTGCTGGTTTCGGTGTTGTCGACCAGGTATTTCAAGCCGCGCCAGGACGCTTCCAACTGCTGAAACTCGTCAGCGTGCATGATCTCGTTCAGTTGCTCGGACAACAACGCGTCGATATCGGCGATACGCGCATCGAGCACCGCCATCAAGTCCTTGCTCGGCGTAACCGCCCCCTCAAGCACCTGCCCGACCAGCTCACCAATGAGGTCACGCGTACGTGTGCGCTCCGTCTCGGAGCGGGCCACACGGCTTTCAGAAATGATGCTATCCAGCAGAGAGATCTGTGGAGCAGCCGCTTCCAGCTGTTCAGTCGAGGTCTGTGGATTGAGTGAAGAGTTAGCGGTCATGATCGACTCCCTGAGGAGTGCTGGAAGACGCTTGGCCTTGACGGCCAAACTCTTGGCTGAGTGCCCGAAGCTTTTCAGGGTCTTGAATAACCTCCTGCAGCATCTCTTCCAACCGGTCGTTGCCACCCATCTTGTTGCGCAAGTCCGCCAGCTTGCTGCGCAACTCCAAGAGTTTTCTCAGTGGTTCCACCTGCTTGACCACATTCTGGGGCTCAAAGTCATCCATGGCATTGAAGTTGAGCTCAACGCCCAATTGCGTGTCATTTTTGGCCAAGGTGTTATCGACGCGATAGCTCAGCCGAGGCTTGATGCCCTTGAGCACGCCATTGAAGTTATCGCGATCAATGAGGACGAACTTACGATCCTTCAGGCGCGGCAGTGGCTCCAGCGGGTGCCCAGAGAAGTCACCCATCGCACCGACCACGAACGGCAACTCCTTCTGTTCAATGGCGTCTCCAACTTCAACGTCATAGGTGATTTGCACACGCGGCGCACGAATACGGTCGAGCTTGTGCTGGGTACTTTCCATCTTTGTCATCTAGCGAACTCCTTAATCGTGTTTCATCCGTTGTTGCCCTACACACCGTAGCGGGAAAATTCCCTACGGAAATGAGATGTTGACCAAGGCTTAAGCACACAACTTTTGTAAACCATTCGAGACTGAACTAATGCGGCCATAGCTTTTCAAAGGGACTCATCAAACGCCGCACACCATAACTGCCGAAATCGGTACGAACAATCAGACCCATTACAGTTTCAAGTAGCCTATTTCGGCTTGAATAGAAGGACTATTCCTACAAAAAATAAATTTGTGATATTTGTCGAAGAACAGCTTACAAAACATTTCGATCACTCCATTCCCGCCCGTGCACTCAGCTCTACACGCCAACAGCTCTAGTTCGCGGGATTAGGACAAAATCTCACAACGAACAGTACCGTTTTATAACGCAGATTTTTTACAGATTTCAGCACAGACAGTTCGTCGCGTTACAATTTCCTGGCTTGACAAGCGTTTTCCAAGAAGGTCTCCTTCGCGACTTTAAATGCGACTGAATACCTGCATGAGCATCATGAATGCTGATGACTGAATCACTCGCGGCATGGCGCTTACAGGAACTTATGGATGAGCAATAGACTGTATCCCTGCTCGGTGAATGACCCGCTGGGTGAGGGCACGCATAGTGGGTTACTTGGGCTTGGCACACTGCCTTGGCCGAGCGTAATCGCAGAGCGCCATTTTCCTACAAGCATGTCGATTAGTGGCTTTTACGCGACTGATGAACTGAGCGCGGCACACTTCATGGTGGCAACGCTTAGCGATCCGGATAACGGGCTGGATGCTCAGGAGCACGAGCAGATGGCGTTGCACCTGAGTTATCTACTTTCAAAAGTAAAAGTTGCAGGATATGTCACGGCGCGTGAAGTCAAGGAGCTACATCAGAAGGCGCAGTCGATTCCGGTGATTGGACCGGCGCTCTTCTCTCTATCCAGTTTACCTAGCACTACAGCTGCACTCGCAGGTCTTATACATGCGCCTTTCAAGGCTGGACGACTAGTGGACATGCTAGATCTGTCACCCGAGCTCAAACGGCAGCTGGTTAATTGGGCAAATACCCGTGGAAAACCAGGAAGCGTTTCAGCCAAACGAGCCTTTAAACAACGAATCAAGCTAGTGCGAATTCAAGGACAACTGCATTTCGAGGTGCCAGCCAATGCACGTGCTCAGTTTTATACAATCGGTGGAAAAACCGCATCAAATGCTATCAAACTTCCAATTTACCAAGCTGCCGAAGCTCTTCGCAGGAGGGTTCCAATCACTTCCCATGCATACAGCTCTCGAGGAGTTGGCCGCATACTCACTGGCACAACAGCCGGATCTATTCTAACTATTGGACCACAAGCCATTATAGATGGAGCTTCAGCAAACGACTTTAACCACTTCCTGAACAAAAGTGCTTATAACCAGCCTACGAATGTAGGAATTGTAATTTTAAGTACGTTTGTTGGAGTAATGGGACTATCTGCGGTGACTGCTATCGCTATCGTCATAGCTGGCGGCATCATCATTCACATCCTAATGAATGCGGGAGAATATAACGCTAACGAGCGGATAGGTGATGCATTAACAGGAGCGACACGATGATCCGCACTGACAAGCAATACTTCCTACACAACCTCCATAGCGTCCTCTTCGCATACTGCGCACTTGGAATAATAATTTTAATATTATCACCCTCAGAACTTCGCCTGCCAGGCGCAGTATTAATTGGACTGCTATTAATCAAACACCTCCACTGCGCTTACATCACCGAAAGTTTCACAAAATGCATGTCATTTCTTCTAAGCCTGGTACTCATTTTCTTTTTCGCATTCTCATACATCATCA
>NZ_JASLAW010000080.1 GCF_030147005.1 Pseudomonas sp. | reverse complement strand
TGCTCCCGCTGGACTGCGCAGCAGTCCCATTTTCTGGGGTCGCTTCGCGGCCCAGCGGGAGCAAGCTCCCTCGCCACAGGCCGACGGTTGCCTGCTCTAGCGCTTAACTGACTGGCATTGGGGCAAGCCCCCTCCCACATTTTGAATGTATTCACACATCAAAGCGTGGGAGGGGACTTGCCCCCGATAGCAATCTGATAGGCGCCACCTTACCAAACAGGCTCACCACCGACCAGAAAGCAAAACGCCAGCACGAGGCTGGCATTCTGCATTTCAGGCTGCGATCAACGCGGCACCACCGGCTTGCGCGCAGGCTTGCCGCCCTTGCCCTTGGCCGCATCGGTACGTTCCTTCGCCGCCTGCTTGTTGCGCGCCTGAGCCGCCGCCTTGGCTTGCTCGCGCTTGTCCCACGGGTTGCTGCCGTCGCTGCCGCGTGGCGGCAGGCCGGTGTGCTGGGTGAGGATCTTGGTGGTGGTTTCCTTGGCGACCTTGTGGCTACCGGCCGGCGTCGAGTTTTTGCGACGGGCGCTCTGGTAGCTGTCGGTGCTCGGCTGATGCAACGGGATCAACTGCTCCTTGCCCGGCCCGATCAGATCGGCACGGCCCATGCGGGTCAGCGCTTCGCGCAGCATCGGCCAGCCTTTCGGGTCGTGATAGCGCAGGAACGCCTTGTGCAGGCGGCGCTGCTCTTCGCTCTTGACGATCGTCACCGCGTCGCTCTTGTAGGTGACCTTGCGCAGCGGGTTCTTGCCCGAGTGATACATCGCGGTGGCGGTGGCCATCGGCGACGGGTAGAACGCCTGCACCTGGTCGGCACGGAAGCCGTTGCCCTTGAGCCACAGGGCCAGGTTCATCATGTCTTCATCGGTGGTGCCGGGGTGGGCGGCGATGAAGTACGGGATCAGGTACTGCTCCTTGCCCGCTTCCTTGGTGTACTTCTCGAACATGCGCTTGAACTTGTCATAGCTGCCAATGCCCGGCTTCATCATCTGGTTGAGCGGACCCTCCTCGGTGTGTTCCGGGGCGATCTTCAGGTAGCCACCCACGTGGTGGGTGACCAGCTCCTTGACGTATTCCGGCGACTCGACGGCGAGGTCGTAGCGCAGGCCGGAAGCAATCAGAATCTTCTTCACACCCGGCAACGCACGGGCACTGCGGTACAGCTGGATCAGCGACGAGTGGTCGGTGTTCAGGTTCGGGCAGATGCCAGGGAACACGCACGACGGCTTGCGGCACGCGGATTCGATTTCCGGGCTCTTGCAGGCGATGCGGTACATGTTCGCGGTCGGGCCGCCGAGGTCGGAAATCACGCCGGTAAATCCTGGAACCTTGTCGCGGATCTCTTCGATTTCGCGAATGATCGATTCTTCGGAACGGTTCTGGATGATGCGGCCTTCGTGCTCGGTGATCGAGCAGAAGGTGCAGCCGCCGAAGCAGCCACGCATGATGTTCACCGAGAAGCGGATCATGTCGTAGGCCGGGATTTTCTCCTTGCCGTACACCGGGTGCGGCACACGGGCGTAAGGCATGCCGAACACGTAGTCCATTTCTTCGGTGGTCATCGGAATGGGCGGCGGGTTGAACCACACGTCCACTTCGCCGTGCTTCTGCACCAGGGCGCGGGCGTTACCTGGGTTGGTTTCCAAGTGCAACACGCGGTTGGCGTGGGCATACAGCACCGCGTCGCCACGGACTTTTTCCACCGAGGGCAGGCGGATCACGGTCTTGTCGCGGGTCATGCGCGGGCTGGCCAGAATCTGCACCACCTTGGCTTCTTCCGGATCATCCACCGGGCCCTTTTCCTGCTCGATGGCGCAGGCCTGGGTGTCCTGGGTGTTCACGTACGGGTTGATGATCTTGTCGACCTTGCCCGGACGGTCGATGCGCGTGGAGTCCACTTCGTACCAGCCCGCAGGCGTATCACGCCGGATGAACGCGGTGCCGCGTACATCAGTGATGTCTTCGATCTTGTGGCCCCACGACAGGCGCTGCGCGACTTCGACGATGGCCCGCTCGGCGTTGCCGTACAGCAGGATATCGGCGGTGGCGTCGATCAGGATCGAGTTGCGCACCCGGTCCTGCCAGTAGTCGTAGTGGGCGATGCGGCGCAGGGAGGCTTCGATGCCGCCGAGCACGATCGGCACGTTCTTGTAGGCTTCCTTGCAACGCTGGCTGTACACCAGGCTGGCGCGGTCCGGGCGTTTGCCGGCCATGCCGCCGGGGGTGTAGGCGTCGTCGGAGCGAATTTTCTTGTCGGCGGTGTAGCGGTTGATCATCGAGTCCATGTTGCCGGCCGCGACGCCGAAGAACAGGTTCGGCTCGCCGAGCTTCATGAAGTCGTCTTTGGACTGCCAGTTCGGCTGGGCAATGATCCCGACGCGAAAGCCCTGGGACTCCAGCAGCCGGCCGATGATCGCCATGCCGAACGACGGATGGTCAACGTAGGCATCACCGGTGACGATGATGATGTCGCATGAATCCCAGCCAAGCTGATCCATCTCCTCCCTGCTCATCGGCAGGAATGGCGCAGGGCCGAAACATTCGGCCCAGTACTTGGGATAGTCAAATAACGGCTTGGCTGTTTGCATGACGGTGACCGGTGTTGAGATGAAAAATCGCGGGCGCGGAATATAGCACAAAAAGTAACCAATTCCGACGGCTTTGGTCGGTTTCTCTGCATCATCCCATCGCGCCCCTCCTCTGGCGTCCGAACAATCGGGAAAGTGACACTGAAACCGACACTTGCACGGCCTGTATCAACACGGGCCGACGCTAAGACATTCAAGGATGAGGTTTTAATGACCAGAAAGACGCCCAAGGGCACAGACACCGCCAACCCGACAAGACAACCGAGTGTCGAGGCTCAAATAACCGGCGGCCAGGCGCCGATCAATGGCAGCGCCACCCGAATACCGATCCTGCGCGCGCCGCACATACCCACGACCACCCACCATCCGAACCCTGACCTGGATGCGATCACGTCGGCACCCGCGGTGACAGTCAGCGCGATAACGTCAGCCCAGGCCACCACAACCACTACGCCTTCAGCGCGCCCACTGAAGGACTTCTGGATCAAAAGTCCTCACGCGTTATCTCCAGCCGATGCCGAGGGCATCAGGACGAATCGGGGGCGCAAATATGTTGATGTGCCTGACGGAGGCGTCGTACTGGTCGCCTCAGAGCCGGGCACCGGCCTTTACCGGGCCAAGCTCGCAAACGAACTGAACGCCTCCGGGCCGGTACTGCTGCGCGATCCGGACAGCGGCCTGTGGCACCCCCAGCAAGACTTCGAACCTGCGACGTTTTCGTTGTCCGACACCCACCTTGAGGCCTTTCGTACGCGTATCGACTTTACCGACGTCGCGCCCGGCAGCGACGGCCTGCACAGGCACGACGGTAAGCTTTATGCAGTGATTCAGCACCACGGCTACCAAGTGCTGCACGATCTTGATGCATCGACCCCGCATACGCCGGTGATGCGCATTGTCCGCGCCGAGGACGCCGTTGCGCAAAGCGCCGACAACCGCTATGTGGCGACGCGCCCGGGCAGATCGCAAGCCATTGTGTTCGATCCGTCGCAAGGCTGGATCGGCGTCAACGTGGGCGGTTCCGGCGGAATGCGTCGACGACTGACAGAGCGCGTCAGCACTACAGTCAATCGACTGAAAAGCCCGACCGAGCGCGCCCGAGAGTTGTACCCCTCTTTCGGCGAGTATCAGATTCAGCGGACCATTCAATCCCTCGGCGATGATGTCACCGGCAGCCTCGCACATCGAGAGGCGGAGTACGCAACGCTCAAAGCAACGCTGTCGGCCTGGGTTCTGGCCGATCAGCAGACAGCTCATCCTGCGGACACGCCCAGGGCACGCGCCGCCGAGAGCCTCAAACGCTGCTGGCGCCGAGAGTCTTCGGACATCCTGAGCATCGATCTCGCCAATGAGGCACTGCCGGAGATCAAAGCCGACTTCAGTTATGTCATGGAACTGAGAATGGAGGCTGTCGTATGGTCGGATACCGCCGACGCATTCCTCGCCGGCCTCCCGAACCTTGCAAGGCTGAGCGTGACACGCAGTACGCTCGATAAACTCCCGGCCAGCATCGATGGCAGGTTGAGCCTTTTGATTGACCTGGACCTGAGTTCGAACTCGATTCGACTGGATGAGCCCGCCGCAAGAAAACTTGGAGAGCTCACTAAACTCGATAACCTCAACCTTTCCGGAAACCCGCTCGGAACCACGCCTGACTTCAGCGCCTTGTATAACCTTAGAAAGGTAAATCTGCGCAACACGCAACTGGAGCATTGGCCCAACGGCTTGCAGACACAGAAGTATCTGGAAAGCATCGACCTGCGTAATAACCAACTGCGCCAAATACCTGAAGCAATCCTCAACCCGCCGGCTGCTCAGTCCGAACGCATTGGCCAAATCAACAGCGTCACGCTGATTGAAGGCAATCCATTCCCGCCCGGCTACTGGCGAGTGCTGGTAGCCTATTGGCAACGCGTGACCCAACAGCATCCCAATCTGGAACCGTCTCCTCTAACCAATGCGTTCGTAATTGGGGACACTCCAGAGGTGGCGATGGTGCAGCGGCTATACCCGGACAAGAGCGCCCAGCAAGCCGGAGCGTACTTTCTGGATTTGGATGACGCAGGCGCGGCGCAACTGACCAAACGCGTGCAAGCGCTTGACCAACTGGAAACCGAGTTGGCCAAGTACGTGAGTGACCAAAACGGCAACGCCATCGAAACCGCCCATGCGAGCCTGGCGGCGCCGATAACGGCCCAACGAATCAAGGAGAACTTTGCTCAGCAATTGGAGGCGTTGAGTCTGGATTTAGGGAACGGCCCGCTTCCGGTCCTGACCGCTGACTTCGGTCATGTCCTGGAACTGAAGCTCATTTCGCCGAATTGGTCGAGCACCGCCGACAGGTTTCTGGCCCATTTCCCCAATCTCGAGACCTTGAGCATCACGGGCGGCAATCTCAATAAACTACCCGCCCACCTTGAGAAAATGGGCTCATTGAATACTCTCGACTTGAGAAAAAACAAGATCGAGCTGGATCAACAAGCCCTGACCTCACTCGGCAAACTGAAAGGGCTCTACACGCTGAACCTGAGCCAAAACCCGCTGAAGCTCACCCCCGACTTCAGCGGCATGCGCTGGCTGACAACCCTTGACCTGAGCCATACCGGGATCCGGCACTGGCCAACCGGTTTGCGCCCTGCCCAGACGTTTCACAAGCTTGATTTGCGGCATAACCAGTTGACCGAAGTCCCACTGGAAAACCTCCACCCCTCCCCTGAGCAGCTGGAGTCAGTCGCCCAGCTGAACAGCGTCACCTTCCTCACCGGCAACCCCTTCCCCCTGCACTATGCGAGAAAATTCGAAAACTACTGGAAACGCCTGAACCGGTCACGCCCTGACCTGCTGGACTATGTCGACGCCAAAGCATTCGACGCCGACAACTCGTTTACTCAACGTTACTCACGGTTGTATCCAAAAGAAAACCTGAAGCGGGTCAAAAAATTCCTCTGGAGGATGGATCGAGTGACGACGGATAACACACTTCGTCGCCTGGAGCTGGAACATGACACCCTGAAATCCCAGCTCGATGCATGGGCCTATACCGGCGAAGCAGGCCGTCAGCAGTACATTCGAGCGAATCAGCCGCAGGCCGGCTTCGCCACCCGGCGTGACCGACTCGAAGCGCATAAGCGGATCATGAGTTGTTGGCGGCGCGAGACACCGCAAACATTCGCCAATGACGGCACTCCCCTCGGACTGGCACTCAAACTCAGCCATCTGACGCTGCCGAGCCTGCCGGAACTAAAGGCGAACTTTGGCCACGTCAGCTCGCTGAAACTCGACCACATGAACCTGACTACATCACCGGAAAGGTTTCTCACCCGATTTCGGCACCTGCGCTGGCTGGACATGTCCGACAACCAGTTACGCGAGATCCCTCCAGCGCTAGGGCAAATGAACGGGTTGACACGCCTGTATCTGCACCGCAACCAGATTCGCCTGACCGAGGACAGCGCGCGCATTCTCTCGGAACGAACAACCCTCAGAGCATTGAACCTGCGTGACAATCCGCAGCTTGGCATCGCACCGGATTTCAGCCGGATACCTGACATGCGATCGCTATGGCTGAACAGGACTGGCATCGACACCTTCCCCACCGGCCTCGCCGAGCAACCGCTACTGGATACGGTTGAGCTGATCGGGAATCGGATCAGTACGATTCCCGACGCGTATATAGCTCCACCTGATGAACGACTGGCGCAAACAGCTCGCATCAACAACGTGATCGATATCAGCGATAACCCACTCTCCGAAGCAACCCTTGCGCGGCTTGAGCTGTACAGGGTTCGGCTGGAAAATGCCGGGGAGACCCTGTCTGATCCAAATAACTTGCTCAGCACCTCCATCGCCGCTCCTGCCTTTCGCGCCGTTAACACTACCGACACGCTCTTGATGAGGCGCTGGTTCAGCGGACTCTCCGCCGGGCAGATTGCGTCCAGGACCGCCCAATGGAATGCGCTACGTCAGTACGCGCTCTCGGACAGTTTCTTCAACACCCTTGAACGCTTGGTGGATACGCCGGCAAGTCACCCGGACCTGCAGCGTCGGGTGTGGGTAATGATGGACGCCATGAGTGAGAACACGCCGGGGGCCGACAAGCTACGCAGGGAGCTGTTCGACCGGGCGGGCGAAGCCGGTTGCTGTGATCGTGCAGCGTTCACCTTTGGCAACCTGGAAACCCGCGTAATGATTTACAGGGCCCTCGCGCAGGCCAAGGACCCGGCGCAAGGCGTCGTGCTGGCGAAACTGTCCAAAGACCTTTTCCGGCTACACGAAGTCGACAAGATTGCAGCCGCCGACATCGCAAACAGCAAGAACATACTCGCCGCAGGAACAGCGAACCCCGATCAGCTTCAGCAGCACCGTAACCGGGTAGCGGAAGAGGTAGAGATCCGGCTCGCCTATCGTTACAAGCTCAAGGACAGGCTCGATTTGCCGGGCCAGACTGAAGACGCGCGCTTTATCGAATTCGCTCACGTCACACAACCCATGTTGGATGCCGCGTATAAAAAAGTCTTGGCGCTGGATGACTCGCCCGAAGAATTCCAGGCGTTGGTCGAGAGAGAGTTCTGGCAGGAGTACATCACCCACAAATACAAGACGCTATTCGAAACGCAGCGCCAGCCGTATCAGGATCGCCAGGCAATACTTGACGATTTGTTCGCCACCAAAGAACTGACGAACACCGCGTACGAGGCTCAGTCCAAGGCGTTGCAGAACTCGCTTGCGAAAGACGAAGCGGCGCAGATCGAAACACTGACGCGCGAAGAACTTGCTATGCACAGGCCCGCAGCCAAAACGCTCGCAGACACAGCGACGAAAACCGATTAACGCTGAAGCCGGCAGTTGGCGCCCTGAAACAGATTATTCGTCGTCGAAGTTATAACTGCCCGGCGCAAGGTTTTCGAAACGGGTGTATTTGCCGATAAAGGCCAGGCGCGTGGTGCCGATCGGGCCGTTACGCTGCTTGCCGATGATGATTTCAGCGATGCCCTTATGCTCGGTCTCGGGGTGATACACCTCGTCGCGGTACACGAACATGATGACGTCGGCATCCTGCTCGATCGCTCCGGATTCACGCAAGTCGGAGTTGATCGGGCGTTTGTTCGGCCGTTGCTCCAGGGAGCGGTTGAGCTGGGACAGCGCCACGACCGGGCAGTTGAACTCCTTGGCCAGGGCTTTCAACGAGCGGGAAATCTCGGAAATCTCGTTGGTCCGGTTGTCGCCGCCGGAGCCTGGGATCTGCATCAACTGAAGGTAGTCGATCATGATCAATGCGATATCGCCGTGCTCACGCACCAGGCGGCGGGTACGCGCGCGCATTTCCGACGGGCTGATACCGGCGGTGTCATCGATGAACAGCTTGCGGTCGTTAAGCAGGTTGACCGCCGAGGTCAGACGCGGCCAGTCGTCATCTTCAAGTTGGCCGGAACGCACTTTGGTCTGGTCGATACGGCCCAGCGACGAGAGCATACGCATGATCAACGATTCACCTGGCATCTCGAGGGAGTACACCAGCACCGCCTTGTCGCTGCGCAGTACAGCGTTTTCCACAAGATTCATCGCAAAGGTGGTCTTGCCCATCGACGGACGGCCGGCAACGATGATCAAGTCGGACGGCTGCAGGCCGCTGGTCTTCTCGTCGAGGTCGGCGTAGCCGGTGGAAATGCCGGTAATCGCGGCATCAGTGTTGAACAAGGTGTCAATGCGGTCGATGGCCTTGGTTAGCAGGTCGTTGACGCTGACCGGGCCGCCGGTCTTGGGCCGTGCTTCGGCGATCTGGAAGATCTGCCGTTCGGCTTCGTCGAGAATCTCTTCGGCCGTGCGACCTTCGGGGTTGAAGGCGCTGTCGGCGATTTCGGTGGCGATGCCGATCAGCTGGCGCAAGGTGGCCCGTGCGCGAACGATCTGCGCGTAGGCCTTGATGTTGGCCACCGACGGGGTGTTTTTTGCCAGCTCGCCCAGATAACCGAGCCCGCCCACTTGCGAGGTCTGACCTTCCTTGTCCAATTGCTCGGCAAGGGTCACGACGTCGATCGGCGAGTTCAGGTCAGCCAGCTTGGCGATGGCGCGGAAAATCAGGCGGTGGTCATGGCGATAGAAGTCACCGTCCGAGACTTGATCCAGCACGCGTTCCCAGGCGTTGTTGTCCAGCATCAAACCACCGAGCACGGCCTGTTCGGCCTCGATGGAATGCGGCGGCACCTTCAGGGCAGCGGTTTGCAGATCGTATTGCTCAGGAGCGGAAATTTCGTTCATGGCCACTTGGAATTCGGGGTGTGTAGAAAAACAAAAGGCACGACCTGTAAACAGGATCGTGCCCGATGTTAACCGCCTGGCACACGGGGTGCCAGTCAGTTAGCTTGCTTTAAGCTGCTACCACTACAACGCGTACGGTGGCTTCAACTTCGGCGTGCAAGTGCACGGCTACGTCGAATTCGCCTACGTTGCGGATGGTGCCGTTCGGCAGACGAACTTCGCTCTTCTGCACTTCAACGCCGGAGGCGGTCAGTGCATCAGCGATGTCGTGGGTGCCGATCGAACCGAACAGCTTGCCTTCGTCACCGGCGGTGGCAGTGATAGTCACTTCCAGCTCAGCCAGTTGGGCAGCGCGAGTTTCGGCCGAAGCTTTTTTGTCTGCTGCGGCTTTTTCCAGCTCAGCACGACGCTCTTCAAACGCAGCCAGGTTGGCAGCGGTTGCAGCGGTGGCTTTGCCGTATGGCAGCAGGTAGTTACGACCGTAGCCGGCCTTAACGTTCACTTTGTCGCCCAGGTTGCCCAGGTTGGCGACTTTTTCCAGAAGGATCAGTTGCATGTGAAAATCCTCTAACTTTTAACCTTCACCGTTCGCGCTATCGGCATCTTTCGATGCCAGACGTCCGCGAAAATCAATCAGGCCGTCGACAATGGCCAAGACCACGAGTAACGGATAAATCAGCTGCATGAACAGCAACAGCGTGACGTACAACCCCACCAGCCAAAACTTGGCCAGGCGCTTGCGCGCAACAAGCCCATGAATCAGAGCCAGCCCGGAAAACACCAGCGGTACGCTGCAAATCGGCGCCAGCAAGGCCATCTGTGGACCGAAATTCGGTCCGACAACCATGCACGCCAGCAGCAACATCGCCGGCCCCGCGGGAATTCTGATACTGCGAAACTCGCGACCAAAACCACCCGGGTTGTACAACAACGCCTGCCAATAACGCCCAAGAATCAGGCTCAGCACGCTGACGACCTGCAACAAAGCCGCAATCAAACCGGTCAGGACCGGAGCAATCAGTGACGCAAACCGCGCTCGCTCATCTACCGACAATTGCTGGTAGAGATCCCCGAGGGCCAGCGGCAGGATCTTGACGATTTCCTGCGACAGCGCCTCGATTTGCGGGCGGAAAGCCGCGCCAAGCATCACTGAGTACACCAACCCCAATGCCACGCTGACCAGCAGCGTGCGGACCCAGGACTCACTTGCGCGTAAAACCAACGCAAGGCTCGATGACCCCAGCAGTACCAGAAGCACCCGTGGATCACCCATTTGCAGCCACCAGATCAAGGCCGGCAACAAACCCAGGGCAAGAACGCCAAGGGCGTCCTTCAAACCGCGCCGCAGGAGCACAAGGCAACCAGCGGCAGCACCCAACCAATAAAGCAACGGCAATGCCGCACAGCCGGCCACTACCAGAGTGGCCTGCATACGACCGCGCATGATGAACTCAGCTAAGGCGCGCATGCATTCAATCCCTTACTACTTGTCGACTGCCCGGTCTCAGCGGCCGTGGCTGTCGGTGTAGGCCAGCAGGGCCAGGAAGCGGGCGCGCTTGATAGCGGTGGCCAGCTGACGCTGATAACGTGCTTTGGTACCGGTGATACGGCTTGGAACGATTTTGCCGGTCTCGGATACGTAGGCTTTCAGAGTGTTGAGATCTTTGTAATCGATCTCTTTCACGTCTTCAGCGGTGAAGCGGCAGAATTTACGACGACGGAAGAAACGTGCCATTTGATAGGCTCCTTAAAAGGTCCGTGGATTACTCGTCAGCGTTATCGCTGTTGTCGCTGTCATCACTATCAGCGCTATCAGCGCCTTCGTGCTCAGGACGGTCGCGACGCTCACGGCGCTCACTGCGGTTTTCTTCAGCCTTGAGCATCTCGGATTGGCCGGTAACGGCTTCTTCGCGACGGATGACCAGGTTACGGATCACTGCATCGTTGTAGCGGAAGTTGTCTTCCAGCTCGGCCAGGGCCTTGCCGGTGCATTCAACGTTCAGCATCACGTAGTGAGCCTTGTGAACATTGTTGATTGCG
>NZ_JASLAW010000076.1 GCF_030147005.1 Pseudomonas sp. | reverse complement strand
CACGGCTTGAGCCAGGCGGGTCAATGCGTCTGAAGAAATGGATTTACGAATAGATGACGACATTGGCTGGAAGTAAGTTCCGGGCAAAAATGTCGGGCGATTCTAGAAAGCGCTTTGGTTCCGGTCAACCATTCAGAAATTACGTATCAGATTGCATCTGCTTAGAACTTATCTTTCCAAGCCCTCAAGCTAGCAAACACCTCGGCCCCAGAGCGGTTGTCGCGACCGTTCCGTTCGTCAGCTTTTTGTTTAACGGATGTTTCAGAGGTACGTATAAAAGGGTTAGTGCGTCTTTCCAGGGCAAGGTTGGACGGCAGCGTCATCTCGCCACGGGCCCGCAATTGGGCGACCTGCGCCACCCGTTCGGCGATGTCGGCGTTGTCCGGTTCCACGGCTTGGGCAAACTTAAGGTTACTTTGCGTGTATTCATGAGTGCAGTACACCAGGGTGTCGGCAGGCAGGGCGGCCAGACGTTCCAAAGAGGTATGCATCTGTTCCGGCGTGCCTTCGAACAGGCGCCCGCAACCGGCGGCAAACAGCGTGTCGCCGCACAGCAGCACGCCCGGATGGTAATAAGCGATATGGCCGAGGGTGTGGCCGGGCACCGCAAACACCGCGAAGTCCCAGCCGAGTACGGTGATGCGGTCGTTATCCTGCAAATCGACGTCCCGTGCGGGGATGTTTTCGTTCGCGGGGCCGTAGACGTTGGCGCCCGTTACCTTTTTCAGTTGCTCGACACCGCCGACATGATCATGGTGATGGTGAGTGATCAGGATATCGCTGAGCACCCAGGCCGGGTTCTGCTTGAGCCAGGCGAGCACCGGCGCGGCGTCACCGGGGTCGACCACGGCGCAACGTTGGGTTTGTTCATCCTGTAATAACCAGATGTAGTTATCGGTGAAGGCGGGTAGGGCACTGATCTGTATCATTCTTCGATTCGCCAAGCTGAACACATTGGTGCATCTTAGAACGTCTTGGCGAGTTGGAGAATGCAATGACTGATAAAGCGTTCGCCCAGGCCGATCCTGAGTGGCTCGCTCTGATCGGCGCGGCCCGCGAATGGCTGTCCGGGCCGCTTGGGCAATTTCTGCTGGATGAAGAGCGGCGCATGCTCGAAGAAGAGCTGGGCCGGTTCTTTGGTGGCTATCTGGTGCACTACGGCCCCTCGGCCGAGACGCCGCCGTGCGCGCCGCAGGTACAACGTAATGTACGCCTGGGGGCGCCGTTGCCGGGCGTGGAAATCGTCTGCGAGGAACAGGCCTGGCCGTTGAGCGAACACGCCGCCGATGTGGTGGTGTTGCAGCACGGCCTGGATTTCTGCCTGTCGCCCCATGGTTTGTTGCGCGAAGCCGCCAGCAGCGTGCGCCCAGGTGGCCATTTGCTGATTGTTGGCATCAACCCCTGGAGCAGTTGGGGCCTGCGCCATGTGTTTGCCCATGACGGTCTGCGCCAGGCGCGCTGCATCAGCCCTTCACGGGTGGGTGACTGGCTGAACCTGCTGGGCTTCGCGCTGGAGAAACGCCGCTTCGGGTGCTATCGTCCGCCGCTTGCGTCCGCCAAGTGGCAGGGGCGCCTCGCCGGCTGGGAACGCCGCGCAGGTGCCTGGCAACTGTCGGGTGGCGGCTTCTATTTATTGGTGGCGCGCAAGATCGCGGTCGGGCTGCGGCCCGTGCAGCAGGTGCGCCGCGAACCTCTCGGCAAGCTGGTGCCGATGCCGCTGGCCAAGGTCAGCCGTGAACAGCGCGAACCGTAAAACCTCTTTTTGATTCAGGCCCGATAACCGATGACCGATAGTGTAGAACTCTTCACCGATGGCGCCTGCAAGGGCAACCCCGGCCCCGGCGGCTGGGGCGCATTGCTGGTGTGCAAGGGCGTGGAGAAGGAGTTGTGGGGCGGCGAAGCCAATACCACCAACAACCGCATGGAACTGATGGGCGCCATTCGTGGCCTGGAGGAGCTCAAGCGGCGCTGCAATGTCCTGCTGGTGACCGACTCGCAATATGTGATGAAGGGCATCAACGAGTGGATGGTCAACTGGAAGAAGCGCGGTTGGAAAACAGCGTCCAAGGAACCGGTCAAGAATGCCGACCTGTGGCAATTGCTCGATGAGCAATGCAACCGGCACGACATCACCTGGAAATGGGTGCGTGGGCATATCGGCCACCCAGGTAACGAACGCGCCGACCAGTTGGCCAACCGTGGCGTGGATGAAGTGCGCGGCTACAAGCAGAGCTGATGCCGGCTGACGTGTTAACATCGCGCCCTTTGATCTACATCACCGTTGAGAGCTGAACCCTGATGGCCATCCGATCCGTTGTACTCGATACCGAAACCACCGGCATGCCGGTGACCGATGGTCACCGGATCATCGAAATCGGCTGTGTCGAATTGATGGGCCGCCGCCTCACCGGTCGTCACTTCCACGTCTACCTGCAACCGGACCGCGACAGTGACGAAGGCGCGATCGGCGTCCACGGCATCACCGACGAATTCCTCAAGGGCAAGCCGCGTTTTGCCGAAGTGGCCGATGAGTTTTTCGAGTTCATCAACGGCGCCCAACTGATCATCCATAACGCGGCGTTCGACGTCGGCTTCATCAATAACGAATTCGCCCTGATGGGGCAGATGGACCGTGCGGATATTTCCCAGCACTGTTCGATCCTCGACACCTTGATGATGGCCCGCGAGCGTCACCCGGGCCAGCGCAACAGCCTCGATGCCTTGTGCAAACGTTATGGCGTCGACAACTCCGGCCGTGAACTGCACGGCGCTTTGCTCGACTCCGAGATCCTGGCTGACGTTTACCTGACCATGACCGGCGGGCAGACCAGCCTGTCATTGGCCGGTAATGCAACCGATGGCAGCGGTTCGGCGGAAGGCTCGGGTAATCGTCCATCGGAAATCCGTCGCTTGCCGGCCGATCGCAAGCCTACGCCTGTCATCCGGGCCAGCGAGCAGGACCTGGCCGAGCATGCCGCGCGGTTGGAAGCGATTGCCAAGGCGGCCGGTGCGCCGGCGTTGTGGACCCAACTCACCCAGCAGTAACCTCTGATGCGTGTGGCTTGCCTGGGATACCTATGCTGCAAGCCCGCCGAAGGACGGCTGGTTGCCTCTACCCATCACGGGTTGGCCTGCATGTTGATCACCGCCCAAGGCGCCGGTAAAAATACCCACTTGCTGTAAAACATCGTCGAGCTGATCCGTTTGGCGCGGGTGAGGGCGCCGAACTTGCCGATCTTCGCCCTGGGTGAGCAAGTCACCCTGGAAAACGCCCGCTGATGCCATGAGTGAACTCAACCAGCTGCGCGGCATTCCCTCAACGCCGGCGGCGCCTTGAGCGATTGCGGGGCTCCCGCCGCCGCGGTCAGCAAGTTTCTCTGGGAGCGCGGCCTGGTGGTGGAGAAGACCGGGCTGTATTCTTTCCTCGAGTTGTTTTCCATGGGCATTACCAAAGGCAAATGGAGTACCTTGCTCACCGAGTTGCTGGAATTCAAACGCAGCTATGATGCGAATGTCAGCCTGGCCAGTTGCCTGCCGTCGGTATATGCCCAAGGGCCGATACGTTATCAGGGCCTGGGGTTGCGCGACCTGTGCGACCAGTTGCACAGTTGCTATCGCAGTAACGCGACGGCCAGGCACCTTAAGCGCATGTACACGGTGTTGCCGGAGATCGCGATGAAGCCGGCTGACGCCTACGACCAGTTGGTCAGGGGCCAGGTGGAAGCGGTTTCCATCGATGCCTTGCCAGGACGCATCGCAGCCGTGATGCTGGTGCCCTATACGCCGGGTATTCCGTTGATCATGCCGGGCGAGCGCTTTACCGAGTCAACGCGTTCGATCATCGACTACCTGGCCTTCGCCCGGACGGTCGATAGCAGTTTTCCCGGTTTTGTCGCCGATGTTCATGGGTTGCAACATGAAGATGACGGCAGTGGTCGTTGTTACACCGTCGATTGCATCAAAGGTTAAGGAACGTTATGCAAGCTGTCGTGAACCCGAAGTATCCAGGGCTCAGTGTGCGAGTCGCCGATGAAGGCTTCGATGCCTACGTGTGGGGTAATGACTTCAGTTTTGAGGTCAGTGCCTATGGGGTGCCGCAAATGGATAAGCGGGTCGACCAATGGCCGGTGGAGCGCATCTTGCCG
The DNA here is from genome assembly GCF_030147005.1 of Pseudomonas sp. Taxonomy (GTDB): domain Bacteria; phylum Pseudomonadota; class Gammaproteobacteria; order Pseudomonadales; family Pseudomonadaceae; genus Aquipseudomonas. The sequence continues at coordinate 17,223 of NZ_JASLAW010000076.1, read as the reverse complement.
TACCGCAAGTGCTACGGCATCGACCCTGAAGAATTCGCCAGCTTTCGCAATGCACCCGACAGCGCAATCTTCATGGCTTATCTGGATGATCGGGCGGTCGGTCACGTCGTGGTCAGCACCAACTGGAACGGCTTTGCCCACGTTGACGAGCTGGCGGTGGCGCTGCCTGCGCGGCGTCACGGTGTCGCCAAGGCGCTCTTGGATGTGGCGCAGTTCTGGGCACGCAAGAAGAACCTGCCGGGCATGGTGCTGGAAACCCAGAACAACAACCTTGGTGCCTGTCGCCTGTATGAACGCAGCGGCTACGTCATGGGGGGTATCGATCAACTGCGCTATCGCGGAATCGACCCGCAAACCCGTGAAGTGGCGATCTTCTGGTATCGACTGTTCAAGACCGAAATCGAATTGATCTGAGCAACTATTGTGACGAGGGCGCTTGCTCCCGCTGACTGCGCAGCAGCCTCCGGCTTTTTGGGAGCGCTTCGCACTCCAGCGCAAGCAAGCTTGCTCGCCACGGATAGTGCGCGTCTAGAGGGACTTGGTGTCGCTGGAAAGCAGGTTTTCGGCCTTTTGCGTCACGATCTCCAGCAATGCATTCAGGGCCGGTGACGCGTTCCCGTTTTGCAAGGTCAGTGCGTACAGGTTGACGGTCATCGGTGGCGAGATCGGGCACACATCCAGCCCCGCGTCCCTTGCACCACAGGCGGTGAACGGATCGACGACCGCCAGGCCTTCCCCGGCCTCCACCATGCTGCGCATCATCTGGTAGGTCTGTACCCGCGTCTGCACCACCGGCAGCGGGCGCAGAGCTTGCAGCTTGGCGTCCAGCAGACGGCTCAGTGGGTCCTGGCCCTCCAGGCCAATCATCGACTGGCCCGCCAGGTCCTGCAGCGCAATGTACTTCTGCTTGGGTTTGAGCCAGCCATGGGGGGCGAGCAGTTGGAGTTTGCCGTGGGCCAGTACCGCACTTTGAATGTGCGGGTGTTCCGGGTCATGCAGGCTCAGGCCCACATCGGTTTCATGCAGCAACAGATGCCTGACGATTTCCCGAGTCGGCTGGCTCGACAGGTTGCACGGCGTATCCTGGAACCGTCGACGCAGCATGGCGATGCTTTGTGGCAGCAGCTGGTTAGCCAGCGGCGGGGTGCACAGCACACGCAAGGTCGGCGCGTGATGGTGTTTCAAGCGGCTGGCCAGGCGCTGTATCGGCTCCAGCGCTTCGTACAGGTGGGCGATTTGCGGCTGCAGCTCCAGGGTTTCACGGGTGGCTTGCAGGCGCCCGCGCACACTGGCAAACAACATGAAGCCCAGTTGCAGCTCGGCATCCTTGAGCGCGGCGTCCACCTCGCCCACGGGAAGTTGCAACCACTCGGCGGCCGTGCCGAGGTGCCCGGTCTGCAAGATGGCCTGAATCACTTCGATATGACGTAAACGCATGGCCGGAGTCTATGTGCAGCGCCCTGGGGATTCAATGGTGCAGCGCCTCGTGCGCAAAAAAGACTGCACGGGTCGCGCCTGCCTATGGCGTTAAGCCGGGACCTCACTAGAATGAAGGGTCTGATCAGCAACGACCAATGCCGGTTACCCGGTACTTACAACAAAAACAGGTCTGGTCTCAAATGCCTCTACCCTCGACGCTCTTCGGGGTAACGGCCAAGCAACTCCTGGTCCTGGTGACCGTGGGATGCATGGCGGCTTACTTCTTGAATAATCACGCTGAACAAGCGCCGGAAAACCTCGAACTTGAAGCGTTTATCCGTTCCCAGGAACAGGTCGGCGAGCAAGTGGGCGCGGTGCTCGGTATCACGTTGATCAGGCAGGTGGAGGCCTATCCCGCTTACGACCGGTCGGGTTACACGCGCTCGATGTATGCGGTTGAGGGGGAGAAAGGGCAGGTGGTGGTGACGCTCAAGCGGGGCGAGCAGGGCATTGAAGTGACGCAAATCCGCAGCCCGTGAGCAGCCTCGGCCCAGTCGACAGGACTGGGCAGGCGGACAACGCGAAATCTTAGGAAGCGAGGGTAGTCTTCGATTCGCGTACGAGGATCGTGCCCGATTGAATCAATCTGAACTCATCACCCTCGAGCTTTTCCATCCGGTCACCAATGGCCAGCTTGTAGGTGATGGCTGGCGCCGAGCCCGCCAGGTCGCCTTGCGCCGGTTCGGATTCCTGGAACTCATGCACCGAATATACGCGGCCTTCCGCGTCTCTGGCATGAAACTGTCCGACTAGTACTGCTGCCATCTGTTTAGAACCTCTGGAGATAAACACTCGATTTGCGGTTCTGTAGACCGTCAGTGAGCGGGGTAGTTTACCTATAAGAAAAAAATACTATTCGTTTAAAATCTCAGACGTTTCCCACGCATGTGATCGCGCCAACTTTTGCAGCATTCTCAAAACCCGCTGGTGCGCGCGCGGTGAAATCTCTATAACTACAGGCTCCCTTAGTCAGACGTCAGGAAACCTCAATGAGCAAGGTCTACACGATTGCCGTCCTGGTTGGCAGCTTGAGAAAAGAATCGATCAACCGCAAAGTTGCCTTGGCATTGGCCGAACTGGCCCCTGCCAACCTCAAACTGAATATCGTAGAAATCGGCGATTTGCCGCTCTACAACGAGGACAATGAGGGTGCGACAGCGCCCGCAGCGTACAGTACTTTCCGCCAACAGTTGAGTTCATCCGACGCGGTGTTGTTTGTGACCCCGGAATACAACCGTTCCGTGCCTGGGGCGTTGAAGAATGCCATCGACGTGGGCTCCCGTCCGTATGGGCAAAGTGCCTGGGGCGGCAAGCCGGGGGCGGTCATCAGCGTGTCGCCGGGCGCGATTGGCGGCTTTGGTGCCAACCATCACCTGCGCCAGTCCCTGGTGTTTCTTGATGTGTGGTGCATGCAGCAGCCGGAAGCCTACCTGGGCGGAGCGGGCAGTGTGTTCGATGAGTCGGGCAAGCTGTCCGAGAAGACCAAGCCATTCTTGCAGTCATTCATCGACGCCTACGGCAAATGGGTCGAAAAACAAAAGGGATGAATGGATAGCGCGGGAGGGAGCCAGCTCCCTCCCGCCGTCGGATCAACGCAGCCAGTTGGTGCGAGCCAGTTCGATCACTTCATCGCCACGCCCGCTCATCACGGCCTTGAGCATATACAGGCTGAACCCCTTGGCCTGTTCCAGTTTGATGCTCGGCGGCATCACCAGCTCCTGGGTTGCAGTGACCACATCCACCAGCACCGGGCCGTCGTGGGCCAGGGCGCGGCGCAGGGCCGGCTCCAGGTCTTCGGATTGCTCGACGCGAATGCCAAGGATGCCCATGGCGTTGGACATGGCTGCGAAATCCGGGTTTTTCAGCTCGGTGCCGGTGTCCAGGTAGCCAGCGGCCTTCATCTCCATCGCAACGAAACCCAGCGACGCGTTATTGAACACAATAAGTTTCACTGGAAGGTTCAGCTGCGCCAGGGAGATGAAGTCCCCCATCAACATGGTGAAGCCGCCGTCACCCGACATTGAAATCACCTGACGACCGGGAAAAGCCGCCTGTGCGCCGATGGCCTGTGGCATGGCATTGGCCATGGAACCGTGGTTGAACGAGCCGATCAGGCGGCGCTTGCCGTTCATCTTCAAGTAGCGTGCGGCCCATACGGTCGGTGAGCCGACATCGGCGGTGAAGATCGCATCATCATCGGCCAGCTCGCTGAGCAGGCGTGCCACGTATTGGGGATGGATCGGCCGATCCGCCTTGGACGGTTGCGCCAGGTCATCCAGGCCCTGGCGCGCTTTCTCGTAGTGCTTCAGGGATGTTTCGAGGAAGCTGCGGTCGGTCTTGCGAGTCAGGCGCGGCAGCAGTGCGCAGAGGGTTTCACTGACATCGGCGGCGATGCCAAGGTCCAGCGTGGCACGTCGGCCCAGGGCCTGCGGGTCGCGATCAATCTGGATGATCTTCGCGTCGGTCGGGTAGAACTGACGGTAGGGAAAGTCGGTGCCGAGCATGATCAGCGTGTCGCAGTCGAGCATGGCGTGGTAGCCGGAGCTGAAACCGATCAGGCCGGTCATGCCGACGTCGAACGGGTTGTCCCATTCCACATGCTCCTTGCCGCGCAGCGCGTGCACCACCGGCGCGCCGAGGGTATCGGCCAGCGCCACCACCTGGTCATGGGCACCGGCGCAACCGCTGCCGCACAGCAGCGTGACTTTTTCACTGCTTTGAAGGATGTCGCTCAACCGCTGCAGGTCGGCCTCTGCCGGTAATGTGCGCGGTGCATGCAGCGTCGGCCATGGCTTGAGCTTGGCTTCTACCTCCAGCAGCGAAACATCCCCTGGAATCACCACCACCGCCACGCCTCGATTGAGGATCGCCGAACGCATGGCGCGATGCAGAACGTGGGGCATTTGCTCGGGGTTGCTCACCAGTTCGATAAAGTGGCTGCACTCCTTGAACAACTCCTGAGGATGGGTTTCCTGGAAGTAGTTCAGGCCGATCTCCGAGGAGGGAATCTGCGCGGCAATCGCCAGCACCGGCACGTGGTTGCGATGGCAGTCGAACAAGCCATTGATCAAGTGCAGGTTGCCCGGCCCGCAACTGCCGGCACACACCGCCAGCTCACCGGTGGCGGCGGCCTCGGCCCCGGCGGCGAACGCGGCCACTTCTTCGTGGCGCACATGCATCCACTCGATGCTGTCCATGCTGCGCAGGGCGTCGGTGAGGCCATTGAGGCTGTCGCCGGTCAGGCCCCAGATACGCTTGATACCCGCCTGTTCAAGGGTGGTCGCCAACTGTTGGGCCAGGTTGATTTTCGCCATGAAGAACTCCAATCGTCAGTGAGGTTTAAAAACTGCTGATCAGTAGGGGACAGTTCAATCACGGCGAATGCTCCGCCTTCAATGTGAAGATTGCGTCATGCTTGCCCGGTACTGCCGCGCGCGCCGGGCGGTAATCCACTGATCGCACACCAGCGCCAGCCACGGAGCGACCTTGGCGTTGGGCTGGCGCCCGCGGCTCAGGCGACGCATCTGGTCGCGCACCACGGCCAGGGTGGCGAGGGCGGCCAAGGGTTTGCGTTTCCAGTCGATGGGTTTGAGCTGCGGGTTGAGGTCGCGTCCCTCGCGCCAGTGTTTGATCAGTTGCGGCTCGAGGGTCAGGGCCGTGGCGATGCCGGCCATGGCAATGCCGCTGTCGAGTACTTGCTGTACCACGGGCAGGCGGCGAATACCGCCGGTCACCATTAATGGCATCTTGGCGATGGTCGCCAGTTCCTTGGCAAATTCCAGGAAATACGCTTCACGGGCTAACGTGCGCCCGTCCCGTGCTTCGCCTTGCATGGCGGGCGCTTCGTAGCTGCCGCCGGACAACTCCAGCAGGTCGATGGCCAACGGGTTGAGCAGTTCGACCACGGCACGTGCATCGGCTGCATCAAAACCACCGCGCTGGAAGTCCGCGGAGTTGAGCTTTACCGCTACGCAAAATGACGGGCTGACACTGGCGCGGACGGCGTGGATCACCTCCAGCAGCAAGCGCGCGCGGTTTTCCAGTGGGCCGCCCCAACGGTCGGTGCGATGGTTGCTCAAGGGAGAGAGAAACTGGCTCAACAAGTAGCCGTGGGCACCGTGGATCTGCACCCCGGTAAACCCGGCCTTCTCGGCCAGGCGGGCGCTGGTGGCGAAGCGTTCGATTACGTCCTGGATGTCGTCTTCGGTCATGGCCCTGGGCGTGGCGAACATCTTGGAAAAACTGCCCAGGTCAAGGGCGATGGCAGACGGCGCCAGTGCCTGCTGGCCCAGGTTGGCCATGGTCTGGCGCCCCGGATGGCTGAGCTGCACCCAAAAATGCACACCCTTGCCCCGGGCCACGTCGGCCCACTCGCGGAAGCTGTCCAAGTGCTGCTCGTTTTCCAGTGCCACGCCGCCGGGGCCGGTCATGGCACGGCGGTCGATCATGACATTGCCCGTCAGCAGCAAGCCGGGTTCACCCTCGGCCCAGGTCTTGTACAACTGCTTCAATTCACGGGAGGGCGCCTGATTGAGATCGGCCATGTTTTCTTCCATCGCCGCCTTGGCGATGCGGTTGGAAATAACTTGGCCGTTGGGCAGTTGCAAGGCTTCAAAAGGTGACATGGATTGACTCCTGAGCGGGGGAGGCCTCAGGCTAAGCTTAAAGTTAACTTTAATGTCAAGCGGGCGTTTCGATGAATATTGGTGAGCTGGCAAAACAGAGTGGGTTGGCGGCTTCGCGCATCCGGTTTTACGAGGCCGAAGGCCTGATCAGTCAGGTCGGGCGCCAGGCCAATGGTTATCGGCGCTATGCCCCTGAGGCGCTGCAGACGCTGCAATTGATCCAGAGCGCGCAACAGGCCGGGTTTACCTTGCAGGAACTCAAGGCGTTGATGCCGGCGCCAGGCGAGTACAAGCGCGATGAGTTGATCCAGGCGTTGGAGCGCAAGGTGCTACAGATCGAGGGGATGCAGGCGCAGTTGGCCCACAGCAAGGCGCAGTTATTGGGCGTGATCGATGCAGTGCGAGCGCAGCCGGAAGGCGTGCCGTGTTCGATGGGGCAGCAGCGGGTATTAGGCGTGATCAACGCGCCATTATTGTAGGAGCGAGCTTGCTCGCGAAAAACGCCATGCGATCGCGTATATCCAGCATGCACGCTTTATCGTTGACGATCTTCGCGAGCAAGCTCGCTCCTACAGGTTCAGCGTCGGCGGAACAGCGGCAGCGGCTCATCCGTTGCAGCCTGGTACGTCACCGAAAAATCCTTGAGACTTTCCAGCGCTTCGTACGGGTCTTTGTCGGCGCGCAGGGCGAAGGCGTCGAAGCCGCAACGGCGCAGGTAGAACAACTGGTCGCGCAGCACATCGCCAATCGCCCGTAACTCACCCTTGTAACCGTAACGGTCACGCAGCAGGCGCGCGTTGGAGTAGTTGCGACCGTCGGTGAAGGCCGGGAAGTTCAGGGCAATCACCTGGAAATGCGCCACGTCGTCGCCGATCTCTTCGGCTTCTTCATCAGCGTCCAGCCAAACACCCAGGCCGCCGTCGCGGGCCTTGAGCGCGTGGCCGTGCTCGCGCCACAGGGCCAGCGGCACGATCAGATCGTCGCAGTTGGAGATGCCGTCGAAGCTCGCGTCCTTGGGCAGCAGGTGCCAGGTTTCGTCGAGGACTTCGTTGTTCTTAATGATTCGCTGCATAGACGCGCTCCTTGAACAGGTCAATGCCGATGCGCTGGTAGGTGTCGATGAAACGCTCATCTTCGGTGCGCTGTTCGATGTACACGTCGATCAGCTTGCCGATCACCTCAGGCATGACTTCCTGGGCGAAAGACGGGCCGAGGATCTTGCCCAGGCTCGCATCGCGGCTGGCGCTGCCACCCAGGGACACTTGGTAGAATTCTTCGCCTTTCTTGTCCACGCCCAGGATGCCGATGTGGCCGACGTGGTGGTGACCACAGGCGTTCATGCAACCGGAAATGTTCAGGTCCAGCTCGCCGATATCGAACAGGTAATCAAGGTCGTCGAAACGGCGCTGGATCGATTCGGCGATCGGGATCGACTTGGCGTTGGCCAGGGAGCAGAAGTCGCCGCCCGGGCAGCAGATGATATCGGTCAACAGGCCGATGTTCGGCGTGGCGAAACCGCCTTCGCGCAGTTCGCCCCACAGGGTGAACAGTTGGCTCTGCTCGACGTCCGCGAGAATGATGTTCTGCTCGTGGGAGGTGCGCAGTTGGCCGAAGCTGTAGCGGTCGGCCAGGTCGGCGACGGCGTCCAGCTGCTTGTCGGTGATGTCGCCCGGTGCAACACCGGTAGGTTTGAGCGACAGGGTCACCGCCACATAACCCGGCTGTTTGTGCGCCAGGGTGTTGCGCGTACGCCAACGGGCGAACCCTGGGTGTTGCTGGTCGAGGGCTGCCAACTCGGCGTCCTGGTTGCTCAGCGCCTTGTACTCAGGGTCGACGAAATGCTTGGCGACGCGATGCACTTCGGCTTCGGTGAGGGTGGTCTGGCCGCCGCGCAGGTGTTCCATCTCGGCGTCGACCTTCTGCGCGAACACTTCAGGCGTCAGCGCTTTGACCAGGATCTTGATCCGAGCCTTGTACTTGTTGTCACGACGGCCGTAGCGGTTGTACACCCGCAGGATAGCGTCGAGGTAGCTCAGCAGGTCCTGCCATGGCAGGAACTCGTTGATAAAGGCACCGACCACCGGGGTACGCCCCAGGCCGCCGCCCACCAACACGCGGAAACCCAGCTCGCCTGCGGCGTTGTGCACCGGCTCCAGGCCGATATCGTGCACTTCGATGGCGGCGCGGTCCGAGGTCGAGCCATTGATGGCGATCTTGAACTTGCGCGGCAGGTAAGCGAATTCCGGGTGGAAGGTGGTCCACTGGCGCACGATTTCACACCAGGGGCGTGGGTCGATCAACTCATCGGCAGCGACGCCGGCAAATTGGTCAGTGGTCACGTTGCGCAGGCAGTTACCGCTGGTCTGAATCGCGTGCATCTGCACGGTGGCCAATTCCGCCAGGATATCGGGCACGTCTTCCAGGGCCGGCCAGTTGAACTGCACGTTCTGGCGGGTACTGATATGGGCGTAGCCCTTGTCGAAGTCGCGGGCGATTTTGGCCATCATCCGCGCCTGGCGCGAGGTCAGTTGGCCATAGGGCACGGCGACCCGCAGCATCGGCGCAAAGCGCTGAACATAAAGCCCATTTTGCAGGCGCAGAGGGCGGAACTCTTCTTCGCTCAGTTCACCTGCCAAGTAGCGTCGGGTCTGATCACGGAACTGCTTGACGCGGTCCTCGATGATGCGCTGATCGTATTCGTCGTATACGTACATATAGGTCCTGTTCTCGGCAAATCTGCGCGCACGGCCGCGCACTCCCAACGGAGCCGGCGCACGATAACAGTTTGTGTTTATGCGCAAAAGTGATGTTTGAGTATATGCAAAGAACCAAATCGACTAATGAGAACGGCTATTCGATTAGCCCCGTTTGTCATAGGGGCAATCTTGAACTTTACTGAGACCGAGTATGAGTGCAATCACCTATAAAACCGATAAGAGGCGATGCGATGAGCCATCCAACCAAAGCCCGTAAACCCGACAGTACCGTTGATGCCTGGGCTATTTTGTTTTTGATCATTCTAGTGGTGGGCACGGCGGTGTTCTGGGTCAGTCACCAGTAGTGTTCGTGGCGTTCACACCCCCGCCAGGTGCACTACCAGCTTGACGATACCGTACAGCGTCAGCGCAAAAACCAGCGTGAATACAATGCCCAGGATCACGAAGTGGCTGGGCTTGCCATGGCTGAAGTCGCGCGCGCGGTTTTTGCCGCTTTGCACGCCGAAGGCTGCTGCCATGACGCTGTGCAGCATCTGCCAGAAGGTCGGAGGTTTGTTGTCGATGGGCTTGTTCATTGCGCGCTCGTCGGGAGAGTTGTCTTAAAGAGCATAGTCAATCTCGACCGGCCTGTTCACCACCACAGGCCCGGCGTTTAAGCGTTCGCTGAACATTGGGTAGGGAACCCTGGCCATAGCTATACACCACCGATCAGCCTTTGAACGGTGATGTCCTGTCACTCCATCCAGTTATAGGAGTGACAACACAATGTCTGATTCACCTGCGCGTCCCACCGAAGGCAAGGCGCTGGCGGCCACTCGGAGCATTCACGGCGATTTTCTTGAAGAGGCCACGCCACAATGGCTGGTCGATGCCACGCCGGCCCGGAAGGCGGCCGTTAAAGACACCGTCCCGGTTATGCCGAGCTGGTATAAAAACGCCTCGCCCGAGCAACGCAACACCGTCGATGCCAGTTTCAAGGCCAGTACGGTCGCGCAAGTGCGGCTGGACAAGACAATGTCGGCGTTCCAGGACATCGACACATTCGCCAGGCCCTTGCTGCTCAAGGCGTTGAAGGACCAGTTTCAGGTGGAGGTCGACGTCGACGCGACCTTGATCTGCCTCAGGCGCTCGCTGGCGATCAGCGTGGCTGAAATATCAGTGGGGTCGTTCGAGAGCCTGAGGCTGCCGCTGCTGCAAGCCGCCTTGCATAACTTTGAAGCCTGGGAGTGCAAAACCGGGGCTTATCACGCCACCTCAGGCTTTGTGGTGCGGTCATCCGCGCCCGATACATTTGTAAGGCTTGCCGTGAACCTGACGGTCAGCCAGTTTCTCACGCTGTGCCGCAGCCTGGACGTGGGGGCGAAGTACCAGGCTTATCTGAAAGCGTTCTTCGAGCCGGCGGATACCACCGCGCGGGCCACCCTTCGTGAGCATTTCATCGCCAGCCAGAAAGCCACCTTGAAGGCCGCCGCCGACCAGGCGTTGTTGATCGGCGATATCAAACCGGCCGATCACACCATGCTCCTCTCGGTAATCAACGGCGAAGTTCACCCGTGGATGGGCAAGAAACAGGTCTGGTTTCGCGACTTGAGTTTGATGAAAAAAAGGCTGACCGGCTGCGTGGTTTTCATCATTTGCGAAAAGTACCGTTACTCCGACGAATTTATCGTTTATATCCCCCACGACCCGGCGCACCCCTTGAAGCGCTACGGCGTCGGCGAGATTGACGCCGAGTTCAAGCGCCTGTTCACGGCCAGGGATGGCATGGCCGCAGGCGACCTTGGCCCCACGCCTTATCAGCGTTTCTTCAGCCAGTTCGTGCCTTACGATCAGCGTGGGTATTATTTCAGCCAGTTCACTCAAGAGGCCGCCGATTCGCCGAGCAGTGCGTTGGCCTCGCCTTGGCGAACCATCATTGAAGCCGCCAGCGCGGTGTCTTTCCTCACCCAAATCAAGGAGCTGCCACCGGCGCGTCGAACAAAAGTGGAGCCTGCGCCCGACCCATACCTGGCACCGTCTTCGATGTTGCGCAAAGGCACCGGTATCTGGTCCGCCAACGTGGATCTTTGGGATTACCTTTACGAGCAGAACCGCGACAAGGTCTACGCCGATGCGCGCAGCCACGCGGTGCCCACCAATGACGTCGACGTCAAGGCGCGGGAAGCGAAACTGGCCCATCTGCTGGAGGTCGGTTTGCTGGGGTTGAACCTGGTGTCGATGTTTGTACCGGTGTTGGGTGAGGTCATGATGCTGGTGATGGCCGGGCAGTTGCTCTACGAAACCTTTGAAGGCTCCATCGAATGGGCCGAGGGTGATAAGCGCGCGGCCAAGGCGCACCTTATCGACGTGGCCGAGAACCTTGCGCAGCTCGCCGTCATGGCCGGTGTGGGGGCAGCGGTAGGCCGGTTCAGGGCGGTCAAGGCCGAGCCGCTGATTGAAAGCCTCAGCCCCGTCACCCTGCCCAGCGGCGAAACCCGGCTCTGGAAACCCGACCTGAGCGGCTATGAAAGCCCGGTCAAGCTGGACGCCAGCCCAGGCCCCAATGCGCTGGGGCAACACACCCTCAATGGCAAAACGTATATCCGCCAGGGCAATAAGGTCTACGAGCAGTTCTTTGATGAGTCGATCAAGAAGTGGCGCATCAGGCACCCCACCCGTGCCGAGGTGTACCAGCCGATTCTCGACAGCAACGGTCGGGGTGCCTGGCGCCACAACCTCGAACGCCCGCTGGACTGGGACCGCCTGACCCTGTTGCGGCGCATGGGCCACGAAACCGAGGCCTTTTCCGACACCGAGCTGATCAAACTCGCCGATGTCAGCGGTGTGAGCGACGACGCGCTGCGCAAAATGCACATGGACCATGCGCCACCGCCGCCGGAGCTGGCGGACGCCATGCGCATGCTCAAGGCCGACGCCAAGGCAGAGCAGGTGATCGAACAGTTGCGGGGCGCGCAGCCGATCAATGAACACTATTTATACGCGCTGCCGCTGGTGGCCGAAATGCCACGCTGGCCTCAGGGGCGCATGCTTGAGGTGTTCGACGGGCCAGGGTTGTCGGGAGCATCGGTCAAGTATGGTTCCAGGCGCGTGCCTCGCGGCGATGTCGCCAAGGCCCCGATCAGGTTAAGCCGCACCGATGTGCTGAACGGGCAAATGCCGGCGCGGGTGCTGGCGGCGCTGGACGAGTCGGAAGTCACCCGGCTGCTCGGCGCAGAGCCGGCGCGCGTGCCGCCATTGAGGCCGCAAGAGTTCGCCAGGCAGATCGCCGATTACGCCGAAACCCGCAAGCCGGCCATTTTCGACAGCATCTACACGGGCACCGAGCCTGTGAATGCACAGGTCGAGCGGTTGCAGCGCATCTGCCCGGGCCTCAGCGAGGCAGGCGCCCGTGAAGCCTTGGCCCATGCGCCCGCCGATACCCTCAAGCAACTGGCCGACACCGGCCGCCCAACTCTGACCCTGCTGGAAGACGCGCGCTGGTATGCGCGCCAAGGTCGTCAGACAAGGGCCTATGCCGGTTTGCGCAGCGAGAACATCGCCTCGGCGGGCAGCCGACGGCTCGCACTGCATACCCTGGAAAAGCTGGCGGGATGGCCGCAGGATGTGCGCCTGGAAGTTCGAGAGGGCACCAGCAGCGGCGCACTGCTGGACAGCATCGGCAGCGACACCGCCAGGACCACCAAGTATCTGGTTAAAAAAGGCCCACGCTTCCAGGCCTTTAACGAACGCGGCGAGGAACTCAACAGCCTGCCCAAGGCGGGCGACAATTTCTATGCCTCGTTGATGCATGCCATGCCCGATGAGGCCCGTACCGCCCTCGGCGTACCCCAGGTCAGCCAGAGCGCGGCCCTGCAACACAAGATCGTCGAATTTGCCGACCAGTACCGCAGTGATGCCGCGCAACTGCTGGAGCCGCAAACCCCATGGTTCAAACCGCCGGTGCGGGTCCATAACCAACTGCTGGGTTATCCCGCCAGTGGTCGTGGCGATGGCTTGAGCGCACGCGTGCGGGTGGTGTATCCGGAGCTGTCCGACGCGCAGGCTGACGGTTTTGTTCGCCAGTTGCGCAAAGACGGTAAAAACGACAGGCAAATCTTCAACTTTCTGCAAAACCGTGAACGTGAGTACCACGAACTGGCGACCACGCTCGAGGAGTGGGTGGGCCCGTCCGGCAGTGCGCCGCTGCTCCCGTGGGACGCGGCTTATCAAAGAACGCAGCTTGCGCAGTTGCTCAAGGATTCCTGGCGCCGCGCTCCGTTAACCGGTGAAGTGGCCGATGCCGGGCGTCTGGAAATCATCATTGCGGGTGATCACCCGTTACCGCCGCTGGCCATCGACTTTCCCCATGTGCGTGAATTGGTGCTCAAGGGCCCCACCCTGTATGACGCTTATGCCAATGACTTTTTGGCGCGGTTTCCCAATGTAGAAAAACTGCACCTGGAAATTCGTCAGCCCCTGGAGTCGTACTCAAGGGACATACCGGCGCGTACCACTCTGCCACAGGCAGTGAGCGCGATGACCCAGCTTAAAAGCTTGAGGTTTCATACCAATACGCGCTTATCGGTAGTGGATTTCTCCTCCAAACTTCGTGCGCTGACCTCCCTTGAGGATCTTCACGTCGATTACAACCAACCCTACCCATCGCAGCCGCAAGGTGTGCTGGATTTATCCTCGCTGGTTAACCTGAAAAAGCTGAAAATCGATGCGCCCTTCAGCTGGTACCAGTGGCCCGCGTTTGTTGAGGCGCTGCCGCAACTGGAGCGCCTTGACCTGTCGAGAACCACCATCAGCACGTTGCCTGAAACACTCTATACGGGGCATGAAAAACTCTGGGCGGGGCTGTCGCTGGATTGGTCGCATTTTTCCCGCGCAGCGTTCAAACCACCTTATGAATACGTCAAGAACTACCCGACCTCAGCGGGGCACTTGATGGACCTGGATCACATGGTGAGTCAATACGCCAAAGGCGAATTAACGGAGGTATGCGGCTCCACAATAGCCGCGCAATTGCATGAAAAGATCATGACTACCTGGGACACCCCTGAGACCCGGTATGCAGCGGTCGAAGCCCTCAGCGAAGAATACCAGGGGCTGTTCGGGCAGTTTTATGCCATGTCTACATCCGCCCCGATCAGGTTTAAATTGCGCGGGCGGCCCTGGCAAACGCAGCGCGGCATGAGTGTTGTGCAGGAGTTGGAGAGCAGTTGGCGTGGCGCCGTGGCAAAGCGCTATGGTTTGGAAGCCTCTGTGTCGGTGTTGGAGCTGCCGACACAATCCTTCAGGGAGCCCGCGTCGGCATCAGAGGGCAGCCTGGTTAAACTGCCTGAGTTACCCGCTGGAACGTTTGCCCATGTGAAAACACTGCGTCTGGGGTGGCTCGGCGAGTCCATGGAACAGACTCGTAGATTTATCCGGGCATTCAGTGCTACCCAAACCTTGGAAATCAAAGCGGTTGGCTTGACCGAACTGCCGTTCAGCGCGGGTGATCTTCCTGCCCTGACCCAGTTGGACCTGTCCAACAACCTCTTGAACGTCACCCCGGCGGTTCAGGCGCAACTCAACGGCTTGAGCGGCCTTGAAGTGCTGAACCTGAGCAACAACCCGCTGAATGCGGTGGATGTCAGTGCATTGACCAAGCTGGAGGCGTTGAACCTGAGCAGTACTCAATTGGCTGCCTGGCCGGCAGGGACCGAGCATTTACCGCAATTGACCTGGCTAGATCTACGCGACACCCGAATGGTGACGGTACCGCCGGAAGTACTCGGCAACGACGATGCGCTGATGAGGGTCAACCTCACAGGGAACAACTTGCTCAATAAGGACGCCTTGACGTTGGCGCGTCAGCGGGCAGAGGCCAATGCCGGGCTGCCTGAGGGCGCACTGGAACAGTTTGAGCAGCAAGCAGTGCCGTCGGTATTTCCACCGGGCGAGAGCGGCCTGTCGATCGCTCGCGATTTATTGCCGTTGCCCGAGCCGGTCGTCGGGCTTGAAGGAGCGGCGGGTTTCACCAAGCGTTTGCAGGGGCTCAACCCCGCGCTCACCGAAGAACAGGCGCTGCAACGCCTTGAACAACTGCGTACCGATGGGATGAGCGATTCGCAGATAGACACGCAATTGGGCGCGTGGCATCAGGATTACGCGACGCTGACGCGTCAGCTCAATGGCTGGCAGTTTACCCGTGAGTCACGCGTCGGGAACCTGCACATATCGAGTGAAAATCGCAAGCTTGCCGCGGTCAAAATCAGAGACGCGTGGCAAGCGGGGCTGCTGCCTGAAGCCGGCGAAGCGCTGAGCCTGCAAGGCATGCAAACCGGCGACCTGCCTGACCTGGGCGTGCAGTTTGCGCATATCCGCACCCTGGATTTGACCGGCGTTGAACTCACCGCCGAGGGCTCCAACGGTTTCCTCGATGGCTTCCCGGGCCTGCACAAACTGGTGTTGAGCGGCAACAAATTACCTGCCGTTCCCGAGTCGGTTGGGCGCATGAGCGCACTTGAACGGCTGGAACTGGCGAGCAATTTTCTCAGCGATTCCGAAAGTCTTTATCGCCAGCTGCGCAGTGACTCGTTGCGCGGGTTGGATTTGAGCCATAACAGGTTTAATGAGTTCAACCTCTACCACTTCTCCCAACTTGAGGAGGTGGACCTGAGCTACAACCGTATTGAAAACTGGCCCGGGGGGGCTTTTGATGCGCCCAATCTGGTCAAGTTGAACCTGTGCGGCAATGACCTCGCAACGTTCCCGGATCAATTGTTGGACGGTAGTTACGACGCGTTGGTGGCGGGTACTGACCTGTCCGAAAACAATGAGCTGACATTAAACAGTCTTGAGCAGATAAGAGACTTCAGCGATGACGATCCGGTGTTGGGCATGACGCGCAGGGAAATCGAGGACAGGATAGAGAATTTTCCCGACAGTGAAGGGGAGTGGGAGAGTGAAGAGGGTTCGGACAGTGATGCTGTCGATTCTGTAGATCGCGGCGCGGGCTACGATTCCCTGGAAGAGATCCTTGAAGACGAGGGCGATGTGGGGGAGCAGGCGTTGGCTGTTTGGCTGGAAAATACACCGATGGCGCAAAACGTTGCCAGGCGCCAATCCTGGATGCGGCTGGCGCAAGAGCCTGACCATGAGCCGTTCTTCCATCTGCTGTCGCGGCTACGCGGCACCTATGAGTTCAAATTCACCCGCAGCGATTTAACCCGGCGAGTCTGGGACGTGATCGAATTCGCCGCCG
Source organism: Pseudomonas sp. (assembly GCF_030147005.1). Taxonomy (GTDB): domain Bacteria; phylum Pseudomonadota; class Gammaproteobacteria; order Pseudomonadales; family Pseudomonadaceae; genus Aquipseudomonas. The sequence goes on along the minus strand of NZ_JASLAW010000076.1, from coordinate 1,168 downwards.
GCAATGCGCACCACCGAACCACGTTGTTCGAGGCCTCGAGAACCCATGGCACCTGTATTGACGGGCGGATCCTCACGTTCAGCAACATGGAGGTGCTGATGTACGAGGAGAAGGAACTGCTGGGCGTGCCGGTCAACGACCTGCGGCAACGCGGCCAGCGTTTGTTGAACCTGTCCCGGCGTTTGTTCCGTCTGGACCGGGTAGACGCACTCGCCGAGACCAAGGCCATCGGCAGGGACCGGGCCGAGGTCCGCTTGCAGTATCGCATCGGCATGACCAGCGATTGGCCCGACGGCCTGGACCTGCCAGGCCAACCCTCGCACATGGCGTTCGGCACGCCGATCTACGGCCAGCAATTGATTGAAGCTCGCCAATGGGTGCTCAATCAGGAAGCCAGTGATGCGTTTTATGAAAGTCTGCTTGCCCGCGATTATTGGACTGACTACCTGAGGCGACGCCATCCGGAAACGCTCCAGACGCTTGAGGAAAATGCGCTGAGAAAACAAGAAGCGCTGGAGGATGAATACAGCGACAGGGACTCGGGCGCGCAGAGCCAGGAACGTTACGAAGTGGCGCTGAACATGCTGGAAATTGAATTGGGCAGCGCGCGTGCGCAAAAACTCATCGAACTGTCCCGGCAGGAAGTACAGGCGTTGTCCACCGGAGCCTCTGTCGTGCCGGCGCCCCCGGCACCGTCGTCGCCCCAGCCCGGCCCTTCGTCACGCATAGGCTGAAATTTGGCCGTGACGCGGCGTTTTTGCAGGGCCCAGCCGGCCCCCACATTTGATCCCCTCGCTGCTGAGCGCTGCGCTCGCCGAAGGCCCTGCAAACTCAGACTCGCCTGCCACCACCCATTCCCTGTAGGAGCTGTCGAGCTTTAGCGAGGCTGCGAAAGCGGTAGATCAGGCGATGAAAATGTTGACTGTACCGCCGCCTTCGCAGCCTCGCTGGGGCTCGACAACTCCCACATTTGAACGATGCCGTTATCGAGCGCTGCGCTCGCCGCGAAGGCCCCGCAAATCGAGAACCACACAACACCGCCCAACCCCCTGTGGGAGCTGTCGAGCTTTAGCGAGGCTGCGAAAGCGGTAGATCTTGCGATGAAAATGTTGACTGTACCGCCGCCATCGCAGCCTCGCTGGGGCTCGACAACTCCCACATTTGAACA
>NZ_JASLAW010000012.1 GCF_030147005.1 Pseudomonas sp. | reverse complement strand
GTGCGCTGCGCATTCAACCGTGGAGGGGCATGCCCTGATGCCAATCGGTCAAGCGCTAGAGCGGGCAACCTGTGACCTGTGGCGAGGCAGCTTGCTCCCGCTGGACTGCGTAGCAGTCCCATTTTCTGCGGGCGCTTTGCTACCCGGCGGGAGCAAGCTCCCTCGCCACAGGTCACAGGTTGCCCGCTCTAGCGCTTGACCGATTGGCATCAGGGCATGCCCCTCCACGGTTGAATGCGCAGCGCACTCAGTCCGCAAAGCGCATCTCCCGCGTCTCCCCCATCAACAACCCCTGATTCTGCTCCGTCACCTCCCGGATGTAGTCCCACAACAACGTAATCCGCTTCAACTTCCTCAAATCCTCCCGGCAATACATCCAGAACTGCCGCGTAATCGCAATCTGCTCCCCCAGCACCGGCAGCAGTCGCGGGTCCTGCGCGGCCAGGAAGCACGGCAATATCGCCATCGACCGTCCCTGCTGCGCCGCCACGTACTGCGCAATCACGCTGGTGCTGCGCAAACTTGCGCTGGCGCCTGGCACCACGTTCGCCAAGTACAGCAGCTCCGAGCTGAACGCCAGGTCGTCTACATAGCTGATAAACGGATGCTCGGCCAAATCCGCCGGTTTGCGGATCGGCGGGTGTTGGTCGAGGTAGTCCTGTGTGGCGTACAACTGCAGCTTGTAGTCGCACAGTTTGCAGCACACATACGGGCCGTGTTCCGGGCGTTCCAGGGCGATGACGATGTCGGCTTCGCGTTTGGACAGGCTGATGAAGTGCGGCAGGGGCAGGATATCGACTGAGATGGCCGGGTAGGTGTCGACGAAATGACTCAATTGCGGGGTGACGAAAAAACTGCCAAAGCCCTCAGTGCAGCCCATGCGCACATGCCCGGACAGCGCCACGCCGGAGCCGGAGACTTGCTCGCACGCCATGTGCAAAGTGCTTTCGATGGATTCGGCATAGCCCAGCAAACGCTGGCCCTCGGCGGTGAGGACAAAACCGTTGGTCCGGGATTTTTCGAACAGCAGCGTGCCGAGTGACACTTCCAGTGAGCTGATGCGCCGCGACACGGTGGTGTAGTCCACCGCCAGGCGCTTGGCGGCGACGCTGGCCTTGCGGGTGCGGGCCACTTCGAGGAAAAACTTCAGGTCATCCCAGTTCAGGGAGCCCAGCGATGTGATGTTTTTTAGCATATTGGACCGGCTTTTATGTGCGTTCTTATTAGAGATTTGCACATCTATACTCCAAAAACAGTCCGAACGCCTCATCCTCAAGGCGATTCAACGCCTTGGTTCTCTGCATAACTATAAGAGTTGGAGACCCCATGAACGCATCCGCCGATATTTCCGTTAAACAGGTCAAGTTGCTGATCAACGGTGAATGGGTCGAGTCCAAGACCACCGAGTGGCAAGACATCGTCAACCCGGCCACCCAGCAAGTGCTGGCCAAAGTGCCGTTCGCCACGGCCGATGAAGTCAACGCCGCCATCGATGCCGCCCATCGCGCGTTCCAAACCTGGAAGCTGACCCCGATCGGCGCACGCATGCGCATCATGCTCAAGCTGCAAGCCTTGATCCGCGAACACTCCAAGCGCATCGCCGTCGTGCTCAGCGCCGAGCAGGGTAAAACCATTGCCGACGCCGAGGGCGATATTTTCCGTGGGCTTGAAGTGGTGGAACACGCCTGCTCCATCGGTACCCTGCAAATGGGGGAGTTCGCCGAGAACGTCGCCGGTGGTGTCGACACCTACACCCTGCGCCAGCCCATCGGCGTATGCGCCGGCATTACCCCGTTCAACTTCCCGGCGATGATTCCGCTGTGGATGTTCCCGATGGCCATCGCCTGCGGTAACACCTTCGTGCTCAAGCCGTCCGAGCAGGACCCCTTGTCGACCATGCTGCTGGTGGAATTGGCGCTGGAAGCTGGCGTGCCGGCGGGTGTGCTCAACGTGGTGCATGGCGGCAAGGATGTGGTGGATGCGCTGTGCACCCACAAAGATATCAAGGCGGTGTCCTTCGTCGGCTCGACCGCCGTGGGTACTCACGTGTACGACCTGGCCGGCAAACACGGCAAGCGTGTGCAATCGATGATGGGCGCCAAGAACCACGCAGTGGTGCTGCCGGATGCCAATCGCGAGCACACCCTCAATGCCCTGGTCGGTGCCGGTTTCGGCGCGGCGGGCCAGCGTTGCATGGCCACCTCGGTGGTGGTGCTGGTGGGCGCGTCCAAGCAATGGCTGCCGGATCTGAAGGCGCTGGCGCAGAAACTCAAGGTCAACGCCGGCAGCGAAGCGGGCACCGATGTCGGCCCGGTGATCTCCAAACGTGCCAAGGCGCGCATCCTGGAGCTGATCGAAAGCGGCGTGAAAGAAGGCGCCAAGCTGGAGCTGGACGGCCGCGACATCCAGGTGCCGGGTTTCGAGCAAGGCAATTTTGTCGGCCCGACCCTGTTCTCGGGCGTGACCACCGATATGCAGATCTACACCCAGGAAATCTTCGGCCCGGTGCTGGTGGTGCTGGAAGTCGACACCCTCGATGAAGCCATTGCGCTGGTCAACGCCAACCCGTTCGGCAACGGCACCGGCCTGTTCACCCAGAGCGGGGCGGCGGCGCGCAAATTCCAGAGTGAAATCGATGTGGGCCAGGTCGGCATCAACATCCCGATCCCGGTGCCGGTGCCGTTCTTCAGCTTCACCGGTTCCCGCGGTTCCAAGCTTGGCGACCTGGGCCCATACGGCAAGCAAGTGGTGCAGTTCTACACCCAGACCAAAACCGTCACCAGCCGCTGGTTCGACGACGACACGGTCAACGATGGCGTCAACACCACCATCAACCTGCGCTGACTCCGGGAGACGACCATGAACATTGCATTTATCGGCCTGGGCAACATGGGCGCGCCCATGGCCCGCAACCTGATCAAGGCCGGGCACGCGCTGAACCTGTTTGACCTGAACCAGACCGTGCTCAAGGAGCTGGCTGAGTTGGGCGGCCACATCAGCGACTCACCGCGTGACGCGGCCCAAGGCGCCGAGCTGGTGATTACCATGCTGCCGGCCGCCGCGCATGTGCGCAGCGTATGGCTGAATGAAGACGGGGTGCTCGCCGGCATCGGCAGCGGCATCCCCGCAGTGGATTGCAGCACCATCGACCCGCAAACCGCCCGTGACGTTGCCGCCGCCGCCGCCAGGCAAGGTGTGGTGATGGCCGATGCACCGGTGTCCGGCGGCACCGGCGGGGCGCAGGCCGGGACGCTGACCTTCATGGTCGGCGCCACCCCCGAACTGTTCGCGACCCTGCAACCGGTGCTGGCGCAAATGGGCCGTAATATCGTGCACTGCGGCGAGGTCGGCACCGGGCAGATCGCCAAGATCTGCAATAACCTGTTGCTGGGCATCAGCATGGTCGGCGTCAGCGAAGCCATGGCCCTGGGCGATGCGCTGGGTATCGACACACACGTGCTCGCCGGCATCATCAACAGCTCCACTGGGCGTTGCTGGAGTTCGGACACGTACAACCCATGGCCGGGCGTGATTGAAACTGCGCCCTCTTCGCGCGGCTACACCGGTGGATTTGGCGCCGACCTTATGCTCAAGGACCTGGGCCTGGCCACTGAAGCGGCGCGTCAGGCAAAACAGCCGGTGATCCTCGGCGCGGTGGCCCAGCAGTTGTATCAATCGATGAGCCAGCGTGGGGAAGGGGGCAAGGACTTCTCGGCGATTATCAACAGTTACCTTAAAACCCGTTAAGGAAAGGGGGGCGGCGTAAAGCAGCCTCCCGGCTTTTACCCCATTGTTTGCCAGTTCAATGCGGCAACGATTGAAACGCCCGAGGGGTAATAGCTCCATATGTTACCGGCGGCTTGTTTAAATCCCTGGTTCAAGTCGGAAAAGTCTTTTTGGTTCTCACCCGTTGCGGGGTCCATATAGCTGCCGTCGGCCCGGTTTACTACCCAATGCAATCCGAGTGGCAAGCCTGCGTATGACACCGCCATGGCTTCCAGTTTTACCTCATGATTACCGAGTTCAGGGCCAGGCGGGTCAACAGGGCAGTCAATGCCTTTGAGGTTGTCTTCGATCGTTGGATAAAGCCAGCTCAACCCAGTGACGAGCAGCCCTGGGCTTTTTTCCACTCTCATGTTCAAGCCCAGAAGCCTTCCAGCGAGGACAATATTGTCCGGCATCGAATAACCGGCCTGCAGCAGATCGCTCTGCCCTTGCCTCACGGTTGTGCATCCGCTGGTGATCCTATACAGATCGCTTTCACAACGGTTGTCCATTTCGAGTGTGTCGATACCCAGTTGCTCAGATCCGGATCCGGCAAGAACCGGTATTTTATCGACCCCGAGTTCTTTTGCCGCGCATAGCAATGCGGCCGCCCCGCAGGAGTTGGGGAACACTTGCCGTTTGGCAATGTGGCTGCCCGGGTCTGGAGGCTGGCAGATGGCTGAAGGCCAGCCAATTGGAGGGGAGGCATGAATCATGAGCGTCCTCTGAAACTGTTCAATTCGCAGGCTCAAATACGTCCAGATCGTGCCACCCAGCCCATAAGAGGCCTGTAGGATCGGGCTTAATAGGTCATGAGTTTGTGCCGTGAACGGCGTACCGGGCTGCGCTCGTGCTCAGTGCGCCACGCCACAGCCCGTCAGGCAAACACAAAATACTTACGCACTGTCTCCACCACCTCCCACGTGCCCTTCATCCCCGGTTCCACCACAAAGATATCCCCAGCCCGCAGGTGAATCGGCTCCATGCCTTCGGGCGTGATGATGCAGTAGCCTTCCTGGAAATGGCAGTACTCCCACTTCACGTAGTCCACGTACCACTTGCCCGGTGTGCAGATCCAGGTGCCCATGATCTTGCTGCCGTCTTCGCTGGTGTAGGCGTTGAGGTTGACGGTGTGTGGGTCGCCTTCGAGCTTTTCCCATTTGCAGGCGTCCAGGACCGGCAAAGGGTGGGTGTCGCGCAGTACGGTGATGGGTTTGGACATGATGACTCCGAGGTAGGGAATGGGAAACTCAACCCTAAGGCCTCGGGGGGCAGGCCGGTGGTCTGAACTCGACACCGGGATGCCCAGAAGCGCAGCCATGTGAAAGTCCGAAAATCGCATCGATTCCTGTGGGCGACGGGCTTGCCCTCGATAGCGGTGTGTCAGGCGATGGAGGTGCAGACCGTGCCACCGTCATCGCGGCCAGCCCGGCTCCCACGGCATATGGACAAGTGAAGAATTGTGCAGTTATCGGGCATTTCCTCGCAGTATGTGCGAAAGATTTCCCGCTCTACGCCAGAATTCGCAAGAAAATTCACAGCTGGCCCTCGTATCATTCACTTCAGTGACAGCCGAGAGCCTTGAAATGAACCCAATAAAAACGTGGTGGGATATCAGCCCGCCCTTGAGTGCGGCGACCCCGACATGGCCGGGCGATACGCCGTTCCAGGAAGAGCGCGTGTGGCAGTTCGGCCCGGAGTGCCCGGTGAATGTAGGGCGCGTGACGTTGTCGCCGCACACCGGCGCCCATGTGGATGCGCCGCTGCATTACAGCGCCGATGGCGCGCCGATTGGCGAGGTGTCGTTGGATGTGTACATGGGCCCGTGCCGGGTGTTGTATTGCCTGGACAGCGGTGCGCTGGTTCAGCCGCATCAGTTGGAAGGGCGTGTGGATAACTTGCCCGAACGCGTGCTGCTGCGCACTTATCCACAAGCGCCACTGACGCAATGGGATTCGAACTTCACCGCTATCGCCCCGCAAACCATCGAGCTGCTCGCCAGCCTCGGCGTGCGCCTGATCGGTATCGACACCCCGTCCCTGGACCCGCAACAGTCCAAGACCATGGATTCGCACAACGCCGTGGCGCGCCATGGCATGGCGATACTCGAAGGCATCGTGCTCGATGACGTACCGGAGGGTGACTATGAACTGATCGCGCTGCCGCTGCGTTTTGCCAACCTGGACGCGAGCCCGGTCCGCGCCATTCTCCGCCCGCTCAAGGAGCCCACGCGATGAGCCAGTGTCCTTTCTCTCCAGAATATAAGCCTGCCGACGACCAAGCCCCGGAGGAATGGCACAACGCTGAACTCAATTTCTCCGAGTCCATGAGCTACGGCGACTACCTGGACCTGGGCAAAGTCCTCAGCGCCCAGCACCCGCTGTCGCCGGACCACAACGAAATGCTGTTCATCATCCAGCACCAGACCTCGGAGCTGTGGATGAAACTGATGCTGCACGAACTCAAGGCGGCCCGCGAACATGTGCGCCTGGGCGAGTTGCCGCCGGCGTTCAAGATGCTGGCGCGGGTCTCAAGGATCTTCGACCAACTGGTGCATGCCTGGGCGGTGCTGGCGACCATGACACCCTCGGAATACAAGGCGATCCGCCCGTTCCTCGGGCAGTCGTCGGGGTTCCAGTCGTTCCAGTACCGTGAGATTGAATTCATCCTCGGCAACAAGAGCGCTGCGCTGTTGCGGCCCCATGCCCATCGGCCGCAGCTGCTTAATGAGTTGAAAGTGGCGATCGCCACGCCGTCACTGTATGACGAGGCGATCAACCTGATGCTCAAGGCCGGCCTGGCGATTGATCCCAAGCGCGCCGAACGCGACCCGACGGCCGCCACGGTGCACGACGACTCCGTAGAGGCAGCGTGGCGCGAGGTATACCGCGACCCGAGCCGTTACTGGGATTTGTATCAGTTGGCCGAGAAATTCATCGACCTTGAGGATTCGTTCCGCCAGTGGCGCTTCCGGCATGTGACCACCGTGGAGCGGATTATCGGCTTCCAGCCCGGCACCGGCGGTACTGAAGGGGTGGGGTATCTGCGCAAGATGCTCGACACCGTGCTGTTCCCCGAACTCTGGCGAGTACGCTCTACGCTCTAAACAAAAAGCCCCGGATCACCGGGGCTTTTCATATGGAATTCAATCAACACTGTGGGAGCGGGCTTGAACTGGTCAAGTAATTTTGGACACTGATTACGGTTCACGCCGCCAACCTTTCCTTCATGACCGGCGACCGGTAGTCGTTATAGCTGTGAGGCCTGCTGATGTTGTAGCGAGAGACATAGCGCTGTACGTCTGCTCGGGC
>NZ_JASLAW010000150.1 GCF_030147005.1 Pseudomonas sp. | reverse complement strand
AGAGCTGCGAGGAAGACGCCTCGTTCTGCTTCCTGGTGGACAACATGGACGACCTGCGCGAACAGGCCGGCAAGTTCGAGGTCAGTGAAGACTCTTTCTATATAGGCTGGGCCGCCCCCAGTCGGCACTTTCATGAGCGCTATCTCGACGAGCTGCTGCGCAAGGCCGCGCTGTTCCCGCAGATCAGCAGCGAAGTGGCACGCTTCGGCGACCATGAGCGCAATGGCGATGAACTCAACGACCGCATGTTCCTGCTGACCTTCGACGGCGGCCCGGCAGCGGTCGGCGGCAATACCGAGTGGCTCGCCGACTACTTGCGCAAGCAAAAGATGAACGCCACGTTCTTCGCCCTCGGCAGCGCCTTGCAAACCCGTGTGGAACGAAGCTCGGCTGCCGATGTGCAGGCGCTGTACCAGGGGCAGTGTGTGGGCATCCAGGGTTGGCAGTACCGTTCTCACAGCCACTGGGTCGACTGGCAGGATTCGGTCACTCGCAGCGCATCATTGGTGCAGAACCTGCTGCCGGAAAACTACGTACCGTTGTTCCGGCCGCCTTATGGGCAACGGCGCGCGGACAGCCAGGGGTTTTTTCAGGCCCAGGGGCTGCAAGTGGCGTTGTGGGACATCGATTCCCAGGACGATCCGGGCAAACTCAAGGCCGAGGAGTCGGCGCAACGGGTGCTGACGCTGATGCTGCTGTGGCGCAAAGGGGTGATTGTGTTTCATGACACCCAGGACAAGGCGCGGGCGGCACTGCCGATGGTGTTGCAGTCAACGGCGCAGAGTGGTTTGGGCTGGCAGGACTGCCGTGAAGCATTTCGGTGAAATGCCCGGCCCTGTTGGTTTAGAGGGCGTTCTGGGGTGATTTTCCGCGACATTTCGATGCAGGCGGACTTCCGACTTTAACGGGGTACCTGGCACTCGGCTAGTGCTATTCGTCATCCTGAAAAATAAACTTCAAAAAAGCGTCAAAGTGCTTTTTCCTGTCATGGGTTTTGCGGTATTACGAAGTCAGACCGCCGAAACCTGCAGCACAGGTGGCGTCTTCCAAGACTCCTCATGTGGGCACTGCATTTGACGTCACACAAGGTGCAGTCGGTGGTCGAATCGAGGCGCAGCACCGCCCAGGTATTGCGTCGACTGGCTCCCACAAAGGTGACCGAGTATGGATGATCATGGACGCACCCCTTCTTCCGACCAGCCAATCCTTTATGTGCTTGATACCAACGTACTGATTCACGATCCAAACGCACTGCTTAACTTCGAAGAGCACCACGTCGCCATCCCCATGATCGTGCTGGAGGAACTGGACAAACTCAAAAGCGGCCACCACAGCGTTGCCGCCGAATGCCGCCAGGCCATCCGCCTGATCGACAAGACCCTGGGCGAAGCCTCGCCCGAGGATGTTGAAGTCGGCGTGCCGATCCAGCGCGGTAAAAGCGGGCCCAAGGGTTTGCTGTCGATCCTGATGAGCAAGCGCAACGAGCCCAACAGCCTGCTGCCGGAAAACCTCAACGACAACAAGATCATCAACCAATTGATCGACCTGCATGCGCGCGACAAGGACCTGCGCGTGGTGCTGGTGACCAAAGACATCAATATGCGCCTCAAGGCCCGAGCGTGTGGGATCGCGGCCGAGGACTACAGCACCGACCAACTGGTCGACGACGTGTCGATGCTCTCGCGCGGTTACCACATGATGACCGGCTCGTTCTGGGACCGCGTCAGCAAGGTCGAAACCCGCCAGGACCACGGCCGCACGTGGCACCAGGTCCAGCTGATCGACAACCTGCCGGCGGTGCATATCAATGAATTCATCGTCGACGAACAGGGCTTCGTGGGCTGGATCAAAGAAATCCAGGTCGACAAACTGCTGATCCTCGACCTGCATCAGGAACCCCTGCTGCACCAGGAAGCCTGGGGCCTGAAACCGCGTGACATCTACCAGAGCCTGGCGCTGTACGCACTGCTCGACCCGGACATCCACCTGGTCAACCTGACCGGCGCCGCCGGCTCCGGTAAGACCATCCTCGCCCTGGCCGCCGCCATCGAACAGACCATGGTGACCAAGCGCTATCGCCGCATCATCGCCACTCGCAGCGTGCAGGGCCTGGACCAGGAAATCGGCTTTTTACCCGGCACCGAAGCCGAGAAAATGGAGCCGTGGCTGGGGGCGATCACCGACAACCTCGAAGCCTTGCACATGGATGACGAAAACACCCATGGCAGCGTCGACTACATCCTCAGCAAAGTGCCGTTGCAGTTCAAATCCCTCAACTACATCCGAGGCCGCAGCTTCCAGCAGAGCCTGATCCTGATCGATGAATGCCAGAACCTCACCCCGCACCAGATGAAAACCATCATCACCCGTGCCGGCGCCGGTTCCAAAGTGGTGTGCCTGGGCAACCTGGCGCAGATCGACACCCCTTACCTGTCCGCGACCAGCTCCGGGCTGACTTACCTGACGGAACGCTTCAAGGACTTCCCGAACGGCGTGCACATTGCGCTGCAAGGGGTACCTCGTTCGATACTGGCTGAATACGCAGAGTCGCACCTGTAACGGCGGTCCCTGTAGGAGCGAGCTTGCTCGCGAAGAACGTCAATGATAACGCGGGGCCACTCGGGCCCGCGTTGTTCTTTGGTTTTTCGCGAGCAAGCTCGCTCCTGCAGGGTTTACAATCGCGGCTCCTGTTCAGGAGTAACGCTGTGCTGACTCATCTCGATTCCCAAGGTCGCGCCCATATGGTCGACGTCACCGACAAAGCCGTGACGTTCCGTGAAGCCGTGGCCGAAGCGCGGGTGCGCATGTTGCCTGGCACCCTGAAAATGATTGTCGACGGCGCCCACCCCAAGGGCGACGTGTTCGCCTGGATCCCGGCGATGCGGGCCACGGCGAACAC